>JAUIBH010000120.1 GCA_030427985.1 Bacteroidia bacterium
TCTTGTCAGGCTGTTATACTTATTATAATAAAATCGGGTTATGGCAACCCCTGATTTCAATTTTCCATTAGCATTGTACTCATATTTAACCGAATCGAGACCTGCACGATTTAAGAGGAAGCGTGTTTTGAATACGCCTTCGGTCAAGGCCGGTTTCATATTGATATCGTAATTGCTCCGCTCCAATAGCCCTCCTTTGTTGTTGTATTTGTAGATGTTATATGTGATGCTGTCAACGGCATACGCCAATTGGTCTTGGGAATTGAAGTAGGTTGTTTTTGCCTTGTTCCCGTTCTGGTCATATTCCCACCGGATTATGGCAACATCCTTCTCGAAGGCTATTAGTTTGCCAATGGAGTCGTAACACGCAGTTTCCGTTTGTTTGCCTTGGGCATCATATCGGTATCTATACTCCACCACACCATCATCCGCTTTTGCAAACTTGCCCTCACTATCGAGGTAGCTTTCGGACACCACTAAACCGTTCTTGTCAAATCTTTTCTTGACTATGGCAATATTGTTTTCATTCTGAATGGTATCCCCGTAGGCATCGATGTTGTATTCCCTGACGATACTATCCCCTTCAGTACTTTGCCCGGATAATAAGAGGCTTCAAATGTGATTTTTCCTAGTGAATCGTATTCGTATACTTTTTGAAAATAATCATCATTGGCCACAATGGGTTCATGTTCTTTGTTGAATCTTTTGATCTGAATCTCCCTGTCGTAAAGGTCATAGGTATATTCATATATCGATGCGCCGTTGTCGTCATAGGTTTTGTTGCCATTTTCGTCCAGTGATGTTACTCTTATAGTATTTCCCCTCTCATCATAATCATAGGCCAAGTGGTAGTCACCTAAATGAAATGCGAAATCTCCATTTTCGTCATAAAGCCTGTATTTGGTTTTTTTATGGTTTTCATCGAATTCAAGCTCACGTTTGGCAATAAAATCTTTGTCATTTTTTAATTTCTTTTTCCCATCAAAATTTACAAAGACAACAGTTCTTTCTTCTTCGTCCAGTATTCTTTTTTCGTGATAAATCCCCTCATCATTTGAAATGATTTTTCCATGCTCATTAAGGTATGTGGAGATGTAGGATTGTTCATCTGAATTATATTTCCACTTGGTTTCATATACCAAATTCCTGCTGATTCTTTCACCTTTGTGGTTGAAATAATGAACGGTCCTATCTTTAGCTTCATTTACATAGGTCCTATTCAAGCTGGTCTCCAAATCTTGATTGTAACTTTCATCAGGATTCAGATAATGAACTTCAAAAACATCATCCTTGTTTTTCAAGACCCGTGTTATTGCGGTCTTAAAATACCCTCCATTGACCAGTTTGCCATTTTTATAAAATTTGATAACCTTCTCATCGAGATTGCGATAGGATACCTCATAGGTTTCGCCAAATTTGATATCCTTTTCACCCACTGGATATGAGGTCAAAACTTTATTTGTATGTGTGAAATAGATATGCCGATAGAATTGTGTTCGATTCTTGGTGAAATCATAATAGCTGAGAATATCTTCATTTTCATAGTAGGCTGTTTCCCTTAGCCAATCATCTATTTGAAGCTCCCAGTATCTTTGGAGGTCGGTATTGGCATTATGATCTGTAATACTATCATATACATCTTGCAGGCTATCCAATTTTTTTGCATATTTTTTATGCAAGGATTCCATGGTTTTATACGATAAGCCCCCAAGCCCTTTTGCCACAATCTCCTTTCTTAATAATCTGGCACAGTATTCCGTAATATTGAAATGATATTGTTCATGGACCAATACATTATACCCATCGTATTCGTTTCTCAGGCGTTCAGAAAGGTTTGGGTTCATATAGGCATATACCCTAGAGTTTTTATCGGTTATCAATTTAGGACAAGCAATATAGGAGTATATGGTTGCCACATAATCTTCCTCCATAAACCTGACCAACTCAAAATCATCCCAAACCAGTGGTCTTTCTGACCAAGTAACAATGGCTTTGTTACCGCTTCCGGATTTATAGGTAAAGCCAAACGTGATTATGACCACTATCAAAATGATGGATAAAATGATATGGTGCTTAATTTTCATAGGGTGAGGGAAGATTTTCTAAAAATGACTTTATAAAGCTGAAAAGAAAAGTAGGTAAGGCACAGGAACAGGCCAACAATGATCAGTTCAAAAAAGATGGCCTGGACATAGATTTCGGTATCCCGGAAATAAAGGGTGTACAGCCGAACCAAAACATAAAATACACTGGAGTAAATGACCCTTTCTTTGAACTGTCCTTTTCCGTCCATCTCCAGTGTGTGGGTCTTATGGTTCATTATCAAAGCCAGAAAATAACATGGAATAACGGAAATTGATATATACATGAACAGTTCCATGTCGGAGACATTGAGATATTCCATTAACATTGCCGCTAGGAGCACATTGATGAGGATTGGACTGCTTAATCGCAGCAAAGAGTGGCCAATGGAAAGCTTTCCTAATGGAAACTGTAGGGTATTTTCTTCTGAATCCTTTATCAAAACGGCCACTTCCTTGGGATTTTCTCCGTACTTGTTGATTCCATTTTGACCGTCTTGGAATACCATTAATAGCCCATAAAATGGGATGAACTGAAAAAAACCACTGTTCCCCAAATCATGGCAGCGTTTAGCGCCTTGTGCCAATAAAAACCAAATCAAAACAGCAATGAAGGGATAAAAAAAGAGAGCTGCGGCTTGAAACTCCTGCCATAAAAATGACGCGCTCAGGTAAAGGATTATATAGATCAAATAGCTTAGACCGTACTCTAACCGTCTTATACGGCCATCAAAAGAAAATGGGTTTCGGAACATTGAGGTTGGTCTAGTAGGCTATTCTTAAGTTAGGTTTTAAAAATAGGGGAATATTTTTAATGAGGAAATTTCTGTCTTTTTTAAACGCTGTTTTTCGTTGAATTTCATTTTCCAAAGATGAAGAATCAAAAAAATGCGCCAACTCCTGCTGGCGCATTCCAATCTACTTATTGACAGAGAAGATCTCTTTCAACTGTTTTACCATACCCCCGTTTCCAGAGACGGTGATCTCACCGATTTTTTCGGCGATTTTTTCAACGTATTCCATCTCCTTCAATTTGAAGAGCATTTCGTTTTCTTCCATCAGCTTTGCTGTGTTCAGCAAGCTTCGGGTAGAAGCGGTCTCTTCACGGCGGGTAATGATGTTCGCTTGGGCCTTCTTCTGTGCCACCAAAACCTGGTTCATGATATCTTTCATTTCCCCGGTAAGGATCACGTCACGGATACCACAGTTCAAAACGGTCACCCCTAATTTGGTGGCCTCGGTTTTGATGTCGTCAAACACCGCTTCCGCAATGCTCTCCTTGCGTTCCAAAAGCTCAGCCAAGCTGTATCCACCAACATAGGCACGCAATACAAGTTGCATGGCAATATAAAGCTGCTTTTCATAGTCCTTGTTTTCCAAAAGCGCCTTTTCAATATCGGTTACTTTATACTGTGTATAAAAGTTGATACGAATGGCCGCTTTGTCCTTGGTCAACAATTCCTGTCCGGCAATCTCCAATTGCAATTGGCGCATATCCGCCTTTGCAATTTTAATGATGGTGTTGTTCTTCCAGAAACGATAGGTACCACCCGCAAGGGTCTTGGCATATACATCGTCGACCAGCATAATGGCCTTTTCATACGCTGCCACTTCGAACAAACGGATGTACTGGCTCAATTCAGGTCGACTTAACCAAGAGGTATCGATTTCCTCAGTGATTTCAATCTTGCTGCGGTCCACGGTAATGAACTTGTAGTCCAACAGGTTTTTCCAGAAGAAATACCTACCTGCAGTAAGCACTTGCTTGAAATTTCCGTTCTCAACCACCACGGCCAATTCGTTGTCCTTGACCTCGACCACATGTAGCATTGCCTCCAATCGTTTATCCTTAAGCAAGATTTCCGCTGCTATTGGGGCTGCAAAAGGTCTTGTAAGGTCGTATTGGACCAATTGTTCATTGAACCCTAACCAATAGGTTCCATGGTCGATCACTCGTTTGTAATCTCCCTTTTTAAAAACTAAACCTACTTTTCCCGCATTGATTCTTACTCGTTTCATTTTTTTACATTTTTAATTATACAATCATTGGACACAAGGCCTATTGTGGCTTTGCTAGCTCAGGATATCCGCTACGGGCACCGCATTTATCCTAAGGGTATTTTTAGTTGATTCATTTCGTATTAAAAAACAGTGGATACAAATCATCCGTCCACTACGGAAACCCGACCATTGCCAAGTTCCAAGACCAGTTTTGAGCAGTGGGCCAAATTGGAGTCCAAGTTGCAGGGCAACCAGTGTATCCAAATGGGCTGACCACAAAAAAGTGAACCCTCTACTTGACAATACATTCAGATTTCAAGGTACTTTTCAGATTGTCGTATGTCCGAAAGGACATCCAACAGATCTGCATGCACTGTTTTTTGTCAATTTTACAGCGTGACAGGCTGGAGACCAGTTTTACAAGATGGTCGGCTTTGGTATGGTTTTTCAGGCCATAATCCTACGTTAAAAGCGTAGTGCTCTACCAACTGAGCTATCTCCTGGGAGGGAGAGCGGGAGTCGAACCCGCGACATCCACGTCTGTTGTTCTGACCCCTGAACTATCCCAAATAATTGGGAGTGGGATTCGAACCCACGTCCTACAGATGTTGGCGATTGTTTTTGGCTAACAATCCAAACCTCCAAGTCAAGTTGCACATAAAATCATGATACCTCTCGGCAACGTTCCATACAATGGTGCCCTACAGAAACACCTAACAAGACCCGCTTGATATTTTATTATCCTTTAAATGGATAATGTTTCAATGAACATAGTACCCCTTGCCAGATTCGAACTGGCACTTTCGTCGAAACGAACAGATTGGCTCTAAATGCGCTTCCCTACTTTGTTTCTTGTTCATTTCGGTGCTTCTGCAAATTCTTTTCATTGGCAGGCATGCCGCCAACAACATCTTCCAATCACTACATGGTTACGATCCAAGGTCTTTTACCACAGCTCTTCCCTTTAAGCTAAAGAGGTTTATCTTAACTACATGGCAAAGTTGTATCTGTACTACGCAATGTTCATGCGTACTTAATTTTCATTTGTCCCATCGTAGGAATAGCAAGACTTGAACTCGCGTCTCTAAGTTCGTAGCCTAGCGTTCTATCCATTTGAACTATACTCCTATGGTGGAACAGACAGGACTCGAACCTGTATCCACGGATCTTCAATCCGTTGCATTGACCAGCTTTGCTACTGTTCCTTGAAGACCTGAAAGGAATCGAACCTTTTCGGCAAGAGTCAAATTCTTGCATGCTAGCCGTTACATCACAGGTCTTGTACTCCACCCAAGATTCGAACTTGGACTTTAAGGATTTTAAGTCCTTTGCCTCTACCGTTTGGGCTAGTGGAGCCTTGTACAGGGAGAGAGATTCGAACTCTCAATCTCCTGATCCTAAATCAGGCGCGTTTACCATTTTCGCCATCCCTGCATGTTGTTGAGGCATTAGGGCTTGAACCCAAGATTAACCCCTAATCAGATTTAACTTTTGAGCAATTGCCTTTGCGCCATCTGGCCCATTCGCTAAAAATGCCTGCCAGACATTTTTTACACGCTCTGTCCTGTACTCCATAAGGGGATCGAACCCTTGTCTTCCGGTAGAAAGCCGGATGCACTGGCCACTATGCTAATGGAGCAATTGTTTTTAGTGAGACAAGGATGAGATTCGAACTCATAAATGATGGATTTGCAATCCATTGCCTTGACCATTCAGCCACCTTGTCATTTTGCGGAGGGCAAAGGAATTGAACCTTCACTACCGTGTCGATAGACTCGCTTAGCAGGCGAGCGCAACGAACCAATATTTGCCTACCCTCCTTGCAGTACCGATGGGGATCGAACCCATTGCTTCCCAAGAGACAGTTGGGCACTCTAGCCATTGAGTTACGGTACTTTGATACATCTGTCAGCACTTGATTTCCAACCCCAAGTTTTAGGGGCATGGATAACCCATGCGCTTCAGACCTATGGTGGGAGTGGTAGGAATCGAACCTACTCAGTCAAAGACAACGGATTTACAGTCCGCCCCGACTCTCCAACTTCGGCGCACTCCCATACAACCGCCCCTTATTTGGAGCGGTTTTTAGATTTCTCCTCCTTTCGTTTTTTCTTGTTCTTATTTTTCTTTTTCCCAAGTTTTCCTTTTACACGACGTATCTCTTCTTCAATCCTTCTTATGAATTCATTGTTTAGTCCGTGCTTTTTTGCTTGCTTGTATGCATTGATCGCTTTCTTGTACTCGCTTTGTACTTCGTTGAGCAAACCTTGATAGAAATATAAAGCTGCTTTGTCGGCTGCCTTCAGGGCCATGGCGAAATCCAAGAGTTTCTGGGCTTCTTCATGATCCTCGTTCTTGATCAAGGTCCTGATATAATCAGGATATATATAGGGTACCTCCATATTGCTGGCCATGGCCTGGGCGTAGCATTCCTTGGCCGCTTCATATTCACCCAACTGCTCAGCGTATACCTTTCCCATCAGACAAAGAGCTTTTGCATTTTTGTCATCATAGGATAGGGCATAGTTCAATGCTTCGATCGCTTCCTCAAGGTCATAAGGATATGCATCCAATGCCTTGAACAGGTACATATTAAAATTTGTTCTTTCCATGATATAAATTTCCTAGTGCATTTTGGGTATGGACATGCCAATCCAATTATGCGGTTTGCATTGGCCTCAGAAATGTTTATGCGGCAATTGGGCATAAAAAAATCCGAAACACTCCATTTTCTTGAATGCTTCGGATTCTTTATGGGAGACTGTGCCCTTTATGGAAAGAACCGAAGCTTTCTGAATGATCGCTCACTGAGCAATCGGCTTTTAAAACAACTTTGATATAAAAGCATAGCTTCGTTTTTACTGTTATGATTCACTTGTGTCGTTCTTGATTCGACGGTGCAAATATGAAACCAATATTTTGAATACGCAAGAAAAATAATAATTTAATTATCTAAAAATCAATTAGTTAAATACATTTTGGATAATAGTCTCCCTGTCCGCTTTCCAGCAGATTTTGAATAGTTGTACAATCGCCTGTCTCTCAATTGATTCTTGTTTTAACTATTTCTTTTTATGTCGTTTTAATTTTCACTCATTTCTTAAAAATTTTCCATAAAAAAAGCGCCCAATGTTGTTGGACGCTTGTGTATTGTATCATGATTTGCTTTACATTACTATAAAATAGATTCACAACTAGACACATCACGTCCCTTACGCGTGGATAATTCCAATATCCAGCGATAGTTACACTGACTGAACAGTGCTCCCGGTTTG
>JAUIBH010000121.1 GCA_030427985.1 Bacteroidia bacterium
TACTTGATGGTCTAATTTGGCATAGTTATTCACAATGGTCACTTTGTAATGACGTTGTAATTTTTCAACAATATTTTTAAAGGGCAATTTCTTAAGAACCAGTTTTCCTTCTATCCAACTTGTGTAAATACTGGTATCGACTTTTTCAAACCTTACATCTTTATTACTTCGACCCCAAGAAGCTTTATAACCAGGTTCCAGCAATACCGGAGCATCAATCTCGGTGTATTTTTTTTTTTCACAATATAAGCCAACAGAACCTTCAACAAGCACCGTGTTGATGTCCTTGTCCTCAGGATAGGATGAAATGTTAAATGTAGTACCCAATACACGAAGGTTCATGTTTCCGGTTGACACGATAAAGGGGCGTAGCGAATCCTTGGTTACCTCAAAATACCCTTCACCCACAATGGATACCTGCCGGTTTCCATCCTTTGAAAATTGAATTGGATAACGCAGAAAAGATCCAGCGTTTAGGTGAACTTTGGTGCCGTCAGAAAGTACAATTCCAAATCGCTTTCCATAAGGTACAGTGAGTTCATTGTACACCAATTCCCCGGAATTTTTTTTATCATCGGATTGTGTTTTGGAATAATCCAGCACTATCCCTTTCTGTACGACCATCGCCTCCCCTTTGTCATTATTAATGGTTTGGGAGCTTTCAGGTGAAATAATTTTTATTTCCCCATTGTCCATCCTCTAAATTAGGTGCACTCTCCTTGGGATTTTGCAATACAAAATACAAACTTCCCAAACCGAACAAAACCGTAATTACTGCAGCATACCTTAAAACCAGACGTGCATAATTTTTGTTGTAAGGGCGTTTTGTTTCAACACCGGTTTTCTCGAGTACGGCTTTCCAGGCATCATCTATATTTATTTCATCTACATTGGGCAGTTCTTCACCATTTTGGTGTTTTTTTAAAAAAAACTGATACAGATTTCGATTCTTTAAAGAGGCATTCACCCACTCTTCAAAGAACCGGTTTTCTTCCGCTGAGAGTGTTGAGGTGATTTTCTTAATTAGTATTGAGCCAATATCCACTTTAGTTCTTTCTTTTATCGCGTTCTATACATAAGACACGAAAAAAGTAAAAAAGGGTGATTCAATTTTGAGAAAAAATTAAAATAAAAGGGTAAATGACTGTAAATAAGCAAAAAATAATACTGAAATATGTGTACTTCCTAATTCGGAGCGAAGAATCCTATACGCTTTTTTGATGTGGGTTTTTACCGTATTTACAGAAATATCCATGGTTTCTGCAGCAACGCTATATTTCTCCCCTTCCATAGCACAAAGCTCAAAAACCTTTTTACATTGCTCTGGCAATTGCCCCATTGCCAGTTTAATTTTTTTATTGAGGTTGGTGTCCAATGGTGTGTAATCCTCAATAATTGCAAAGGACAAATCTTGTTCTTCAAGGGGACGTTCTTTTTTGGTGCTCCGCAAATGATTAAGGCTTTTGTTTTTGACAGCAGACCTCATATAAGCTTTTGCATTTTTAATCTTTTGGATTTCCTCTTTGGTCAAAACTTTCACAAAAACATCTTGAACAATATCCTCTGCTGCATCCATACTGGAGGTGTATCTATAGGATAGCAAGCAAAATTCTCTGTAATGCTTTTTAAAAATAAGTTCAATCTGCCTATGATACTTTTTTTTATCCATATCAAAATCCTCCATTGGCACAATAACTCCTTATTGATTTTATTGGGAGAAAAGAGGTGCAACCGCACCAAACTTGAAAATTGAATTAGCTTTATCTATCTACGTTCCTCTTTCAATATTAATAAAAAAATTGAAATATTATTAAATATCCAGTTACTTTTCAATTGATTTACCGCTTTTGAGCGGTATTTTTTACGGCATACACAAAAGTATTTTTACGTGTACTTTTTTGGTCCCATTTCTATTTGAAGGGCTTCAAACGTTAAAATGGAAAACATCAAAGTTGTACGGATAAAATAAACCCTCTAAGCCTAGTGTCTTAGAATGGGATAAAGTCCAATAAGAAAAATGTCGAAGTCACCAGAAACCGTTTATCACTATAGGTTTTTTTCCAAAACATAATCATCCATCACATAACCGTTGCCAATGTCCTGCACAATGGAATCGGCATTGATGAATCCCATTTTTACATAGGCGGCAATGGAGTTTGAATTATACTTGTTTACAGTCAACGTTATTTTGGCCAGTTGGAGTTTTTTGGCTTTCAATTCAATAAAAGAAAGAGCTGCTCTAGCTATTCCATTTCCTCTTGCGGATTTTAGGACATACAACTTGCTTAAAAAGAGTACGTCTTCTCTAATACTGAACGAAAAATAACCAACAAACGCATCTTGAAACTGCATGAGGTAATAGGCAACCCCCTTTTCCAATTGCTCTTGAATCGCTTTCTCTGACTGAAACTTGTCCAGCATATAGTTGACCTGTCCCAATCCAATGATAGGCGTATAATGCTCCGTCCAAATGGTATTTGCCAAATTAGCTACTAAACTAATGTTTGTCTTTGACTTTACGGGTACGATGTTGGTCATTCCTTAAAATAAATAGCTTATTTTACTTTAAGCCAAAATAAGTGAAAACCTTGCAAAAGCTATGCATTGCAAGGTTAATTCTATTACTTTCCATTTATACACCAACCCATTCGGAGGAGCTAAACCCGCGTCATGATTTTGAAAAGAAAATTCCACTGAAAGGTCGGTTGAGCATAACATCGTGGATTGTCCTCCATCTAGAATGGTGCAAGTTTCCATGCTTTTCCTGTTCAAAACCTTTGCTCTTAAGCAAAAAGATGTTAGCTTCTTTATTCATGAGATTTACTTCCACAAGGAAGATTTTTTTCTTATTTATAATTCATCAAAAAATGCCATAATACTTTCTGGAAGGTTCACATCCTTGTTGACATTACCCAAATAGTCTGGCCATTTTTCAAAATCGGGATTCGCAAAGTGGTGTCCCCCATTAATAATCTCCAAAGTCGATACCTTTTTAGTTGATTCAGATGTGGAGTAAGTTCGCTGAAAAGCTCTTGAATTATCCTCCGGATATATATCCTCATAATTGATTTCAGATTCCAAACTTGGCTCTCCTGCCAACAAGCCCAACCAATAATCACGAGTTTCGTGAGCAGACATTACCTTTCCCCGGGTCTGCCCATCACCTGACCAAACTTCCCCGCCTTCGTAGGGGTTAATGGGGTCCGCAGTACCATTGATAAGCAAAATGGACACTGCTTTGTTACTGCTGGCACAATCATCATTTACCGAAATGGGAAGGTTGGCCCCCACTATGGCAAAACCCTTAAATTCTGCTGGAATCTGTTTGGCCAGTTTAAAGCACATGTGTCCCCCATTGGAATACCCAACCGCGAACATTTCTGTTTCATCCAGATGATATTTTTCCTCAAGCTTATCCATTATTCCTAAAAGGAACTTTATATCATCAATCTTTTGCTTCTTCGCAGGGTATGTCGCCCCTGCCCTACAATCGTTCCAATTTCCTTTAAACCCTTCTGGGTAAACCATGATGGTATTTTCCTGTTGGTAGGCCAATTTGTTGAATTGCCCTCCTACCACTTCTTCCATGAAATTCATGCTCATTCCTGAACCATGAAGCACAAATATGATTCTTGCCTTCCCATGGTTTTCTTTTGGCTCAGTGTATTTATAAAAGCGGATTTTATTATCAACTTCTATTGAATCAACATGCGAAGTCTGCGCATTGATCACTATGGGCATTGCAATGGCCAATAGCATCAAAATGTATTTGAATGTATAATTTTTCACTGTTCTAATTTTATTGATTGACTTACTAATGCGCAGGGTTTTTAGACCCTACGCTAAATTGAGGTTTGGTTTAATGTAGAATCTGAGTAAATCCGTAAAGACAGTCAAACCCAACCGTATTTTCCGCAAAGGCTGACATATCCAACGAGGCATTCAGGGTTGAACCCCCAACGAAACTGGAATAGACACCAGTGCCACTTACCACATTATCCAAAGTGTTTTCTCTTTTTATAAATGCGTTCATGTTGGCGGGTGGAGCAGGTATCATATCAATTAGGTTATGAAGAACCAAGGTGCTATGCTGGGCATCTTCAAATAGGAACACAGTGTAGTTTTCGCCAAACATGCTACCATCTTCAAAGGTTACCGCATCTACATTGATATCGATTACCGTACCAATGGTTTCATTCGTTACGGGGTTGAACATGGGCATTTCAAAAGCGTTTCCTGTTACTGTTATATTAGTTCCAGGTAACTCGTAATTCTCAACCACTTCACCTGTAACTGTTCCTTTTGCATTGATACTGAACATTAGAATGGTCGCTGGATCTTCGTTTATAACTTCCCCGTTATAGTCGTCATCAGAACAGGACATCAAAGCCAACAGGCTGAATGTTAAAGCAATTAGTTTAAATATTGTTTTTTTCATTTTGAGCAGAAATAATAATTGTTCATAATATCATGTTCGTAGTTTTCTATGGTCACTTTGGAGAAACCTGCCTCGGCCAACATTTCTTTGGCCTTTTCAACTCCCCAAACGGTTCCAAGTCCCATTCCCCCCTGTGCGAGGGAAACAGACATGCAATGCAAGGTGGAGGCGGTATAAAGGAATGGCGCCAAGGGGTGCTCTTCATTGTTTTCCAAATTTGAAGAAGCATTGATGTCCATCATTAGATATTGGCCCGAAATAGGTTTTAGCAAGTCATTGATTGTGGACAATACTTGGTCTGGAAAGGCCAAGTCATGGATTACATCAAACGTTGTTATCAGATCAAACTGCTGATTGAAAGGATATTCCAAAATGTCGGCTTCAAAAAATTCAACATTCCCCAATCCAGCTATTTGAGCTCTGGTTTTGGCACTTTCAATGGGTTCATGACACAAATCAACCCCCATAAAATTGCTATTGGGGAAATTTTTGGCCAATTGCATTACAATTTTCCCATCACCACAGCCTATATCCAACACATCAATACCTTTTGTAAGTGCACTGAACAAATCTGGTTTATGCTTTAGGATGTTTTCAATGAGATTCTTACCAACATTTGCATTGCTAATTTCACCCATTACCTGATAAAACCTTCCGTATTCCGAGTAAGGAACACCACCTCCATTTTCAAAGCAATCAACAATTTTATCTTCTACACTGGACCAAACTGGCAATATGGAAGCGATGGCAGCCATATTTTTTTCATTGGATTTCCGGGTCAGGAAAAAGGCATTTTCAGCCGGCAGTACGTAGGTTTGGTCTCAGGACTGTAGGCTATAATATTTCCACAAACCAAAGCGCCCAACCACTCTCTTACATAGCGCTCGTTTAAACCAGCACATGTTGCAATCTCATCGGATGTTGCAGGTTCCATGGTATCCATCACATCGAACAATCTGGTCCTATGTCCAATAGATATCATGTTCCCCAAAGCAGCGTTGTTGATCACTGACATCATTTGTCCAGCGAACGCTTCCATTTTATGGGCATCACTGGGAATTCTAGGCAAACAAGAATTACACATAACTTATTTTTTTATTGATTATATGTGCAAACTTATTGTGGCTACCTAGGGATTAATTCCCATTTTGGTCCAAAGAATTGACAAATAAGGTCAAAAGAGGTTAACTGACTGACATTCGATATTTTGACGGGGTTGTTTCTTGGTCTTTTTTAAAAGTTCTGATAAAGTGTGAAGTGCTTTCAAACCCACATCTGAAAGCTATTTCATTGATGTTTAAATTTGTGTTGCTCAACAGTTTTTTGGATAGTTGCAATTTTCTATTCAGCAGCCATCTTCCCGGGGATGTTTTGTACACTTTGGGAAATTCGCGCTTAAAGGTTGATAGGCTCATATTGCAAAGTTCGGCATATTCAGGGAGCTTTAACGAGCTGGCATAATTCTCTTCCATCACCTGCCGTATTCCAATTCTATCATCACCGGCCAATTGCAACAAATAGTTTGAAAGCGTAGCATATCTTGGCTGTGTAAATAAGTTCAACAGTAATTCATCAAACTTAAGCTCCAACAATTCTTTGTTGACCATGGTCATATTTGCAAAATAATTGAGTATAGTAAAAAAGAATGCCTCCAATGTGGAATCTTGTTTTAGGGAAATGAAATTTTCTGAAGTATCCACCGCTTTTGAATCACCTTGATCGTTCACTTTAATGTAATCGTACTTTGCCAAAAAATGATTGATATAGCTCTCTGGCAAAAAAAGCATTAGGGCACAATAATCTTCCTCAAAATAATTTTCCCCGGTATAAGCACCCTTTTTCATGAAAAAAATAGATCCTTTGGTTACGGTGAGGTCTTGGTTTTTGGAACTATATATTTTCTTTCCTGATGTACAGAACACCAAACATCCCACCTCCGTCCAGAATTTGAAAGCATCATCTTCCAAAAAGCATTTGTATTCCACGCAAAGTAAATCCCGAACAATGATCTTTTTATAAATGTCCAAGGCTTTTAAGGTTTGATAGAAGTTAATCATCACATTGTTATTTAACGCACCCTAAAACACAATCAAAGGGTGATTTGTTGATAGTGTTTCTTGAATTCTTTCTGCCCCACTGAAGTCAGGTAGGGATATATGGCTTCCAATAACAGACCACTATATTCTTTAATGGCTTTTTTGGTAACACCATTGGAATTCAAAACCTTGGCGGATGACATCCAAAAGTCCCCCATGATTTGATATCGCCGACACAGGTTACGAAATTGATTGGGATATTGTTCCTGGTTCATTAAACCCTTATGTACAAAAGCTTCGAACATAGCCGTAATTTGTTCCTCCCGTAATTTGGCCATGCCCCGGAAGTGATTCCGAATGGTACGGTGTTCCTGCATTACTTCAGTAAAATTCAACAAGACAAAACGATACCGGTAAAAATTGCTGGTTACCACTTCAGATACATCAAACAGTAGTTTTAAACTTACCTCCTTTTCTTGATTGCCCAGCATAATTTCGTCAATGTCATACACCAGCCTTCGGTATAGCTCAATGATGATATCCTCCCTTTTTTTGAAATGATAGTTCAGATTCCCCTGGCTAATTCCAAGGTCCTTGGCAATAGTACGTAAGGTAACACTTGATGTACCATACTTATTAAACAACCTGAGCGCACTTCTTAAAATACTTTCTTTGGTATCTCCCATGGCTCAAATTTACTAAATTTTAGTAAACTTGACCTAAATTAGTACAATTGACCTAAAATTGATTTAACAAGTGGTCACCGACCAACAAATAATATTTTTTGGATAGTTGCCTCTTCAGAACTATTCTTTCATTAACCTAGAAA
>JAUIBH010000026.1 GCA_030427985.1 Bacteroidia bacterium
TCCAGAGTTTTATGAATTCTATTTGTAGTAGACGTACCATTCGTTTTTTGATTAGATGTTTTTGGTCAAGGTTAAAAATTGTTCTTCCAGACTTTCTTTTCGTTTGACCAGATGGGAGAGGATGATGCCTTTTTCAAATAGCATTTTGTTCAACGTTTCAGCATCCATTTCTTCTTTCAGATATGCGGTAAGGGTTCCGTTGAAGCTTTCGATTTTTCCAAAACTGGCATTCTTTTCCAGAAGTCCTTTTAGCTTTTCCATATCCGCGGAGCGCAATTCAAAAAAGCCATGACTGGCCATCATGCTGTCCACTGGACCGGAATATAATTTTTCACCTTTTCGAAGAATGACTACATGGGAACAAACCTTTTCCACCTCGTCCAATAAATGGGACGCCAACAAAATGGTGGTACCTTGATTAGCAATTTTTTTGATGATTTCCCTGATTTGGTGGATGCCCTGCGGGTCCAATCCGTTGGTAGGCTCATCCAAAATCAGAATTTCTGGGTCGTTGAGTAGGGCAGAGGCAATGGCCAAGCGTTGCTTCATCCCCAAAGAATACGTCTTGAACTTACTGTTTCTACGGTCCCAAAGCCCAACCAATTCCAATTTTTCCTGAATCCTTGTATTGGGGACTTCCTTGATTTTACAGACCAGCTTCAAGTTTTGAATGGCCGTCATGTACGGATAAAAATTAGGCCGTTCTATAATGGCTCCTACTTTTTTCAAAGCCTGGTGGGTGGATGTGTTGCCATCAAACCAACTAAAATCGCCTGATGTGCGGTTAACAACATTCAAAATAATGCCCAAGGTGGTCGATTTTCCACTCCCGTTTGGCCCTAAAATACCATACACATTGCCCTTTTCTATGGTAAAGGACAAATCTTTTACGGCAGTGAGGTATCCAAATTTTTTGGTGAGATGATTTACGGTCAGTATAGTTTCCAAGACGGAATCGTTTTTTGATTTGTTTATAGTAACTTGACGAGGTATTATGCAATTTGTTACAATAAAGCAAAAATTTTGACATACAAGACCAATATAGAAGTTTAGGAGTTAGGAGTTAGGAGTTAGGAGTTAGGAGTTAGGAGAGTCAGTTGGCAGGCGACAGTAAATAAATGAGTACCCTCTTCTATTTCTGTTTTTTCTAAATACTAAATTTTCTGTCTGGAGAATACAAAAAAATATTGTGTAGCAGAATAACCAGATCAGAAGTCAAAACATCTAACATCTATTTTCTATTTTCCAGTGTCTTATGTCCAATATCTTGAATCTTAAAGAAAATGTCTGAGGAAAAATTGATGTCCAAGAAAAAACCGGCGTATCCAGTCCAAAAAAAATTGGATGCGTATCTGGACCGATACAATCGAAAAATAGAGATTCCCATTTTTTATGAGGACTTGCTTCGCTTTGCGGGTTCTGTGGTGGTCTATGATTCGGATGGGGAGGACACTTTGTGGGTGCGCGTCTATTATTCCGATGCTGATCGAAAGGAAATCGACATCAGTTTAAAAAAGGTCTATTCCATTTTGCATTCTGATGGTAGTGACCGTATTCAGGAGTATTTGAATGTTGATGCGGTTGATTTCTGCACGTTTGGAAATTCCAAACCTTTCCGAATCAAAGTGCGGAACATTTTGAATGATAACTACACCTATTTCTACGTAAAAAAAACAGACGCTTCGCGTATTTACGGTTTGGAATTGGAACACATGCTATCTCCTTACAACCTGAACTTTTTGGTGTACAAGGATACGCTCATTGAGGAGCATATTGCTGGAATTCCTGGTGATATGTTCATCAAGGATATTTTGCCTAAATGTTCAGAATCGGAAAAAGCCCAGTTGGCCAAGGAGTTTGTAAAGTTCAACGAGCGTTGCATGATTCGTTTGTTGGGTGATATGCGATCGTATAACTACGTTATTGTGCCGGTTCACGATTTTGATCACGTAGTGTACCGCATCAGGGCGATAGATTTTGACCAACAATGTTACGAAGGCAAGTTTAAGGTGTATTTGCCGCAGTTCTTTAAGGAAAATCTTCAAATGGTGGGGTTGGTGAGTAGCAAGCTACAGGAATATTCGGTAGATCAATATAAGATTGAAGAGCGTTCCATTGTGGCCAAACGAATTATTAGTTCTGGAAACCGAATAAAACGATTGATCCATAGCGTTAAGATTGATGAAATATCGGTACCCGAAAATGTGGAACGACTGAAAACGGAACTACAGGAATTCACCCATGACATGGAGTTCAAGAAATGCGAGAACATGGGCCAAGTGTTGGCGACCGCCCTTGACTTTGTCAAACGAAATTACGAGGATGTCAGTATGAAACAGATTATTGAAAAGAAGTTCTAGTTCTCGATACAAAATCCCTTCAGGATTTCACTCGAACTGACAAAGTTCTGTCAAACGCACTACGGGCTTAGCTCTTTTGTTCCTTGTTGAAATACACCAAATAATAGTACATCTGCCGTTCCTCGTCCCAACCTTTTTCCACAAATTTTTGTGCAGAATCAGGGTTGATGAAATCCAATTTTATCTGAATGTTGGTGTCCAGATTAATGACGTTCTTGATTTTTTTTCGGGCATCGGAAACCGCCTTGTTGGCAATATCAAAGTTTGAAACGTCCTCAATACTGTATTTTGGGCCTTTTTCAACTTTATAGTGTTTAAACTCGGGAATCAACTCCGGGTTTTCCATGACCTCATTCAAAAAAGAGGTTTCCTCAAAATTGTCGTTTTTGGCGAAGTGGTTCACCGCCCGGTTCATAAAGAGCACCTCTTGTTGTTTATCCTCAGCAGGTAACACCACATCCTTGGCAAAGTTTTGGCAGAACTTCAAGTAGTTTTTGGTGTAGAAGTTCTCATCGGTCAATGGAATGAGCCCTAAAAAGTTCTCCAGCCAGTATTTGGCATCGTAGCGATTGCTATCCACCGATAATACTTTGTACCCTTCCTCTTTTTGCGTGTTGAAAACAATACAACCCTTATCCAATTTGTTGATGTTGATTCCTTGCCGAATTAAAATCTCCAGATTTTGCTCTTTTTCCTTAAACTGAAGGAAATCGTGCTTCAACTCACTTTTAAAAATCCCAACGGCATCCAATTTTTGGTTGTCGATGACCATATCCGAGAAATAAACCACATACACCTCTCCGTTTTTAATGTGTGGATGATTGGATTGTTCAAAAAGGTGTGAAGTTATTTTTTTGGAAACCTCATGGGTTTTGGAGCTGTCCACAAAAATCTCGGTAACGGCGTTGTAGATTTCATTGAACTCCAAATCCACATCGTTGTAAAATTTGTAATAGTTCTCTTCCTTTTCTCGGAAAGGCTTAAAGAAATACTCCTTGAGCAACCCCGCCATTTCATCGTTTAGGGTGAAGGGCTCTGCGGACAAAAATGCAGCTTCATTCTTGCTCTTGTTGCCTACACGGTGAAGCGAAATTTGTTCAATTTGGGCGTGATACAGGTTTAGCATTTTTTGGTTAAGGGTTAAGGGTTAAGGGTTAAGGGTTAAGGGTTAAGGGTTGAATTAATTCCAGTTTTCGTCAAAATCCATATCGTCATAACTGTCCAAATAGTCATCATCAAAATCTGTTGTGGGTTTGGACTCGAAGTTTTTCTCTGGCGGAGAATCGGGTAATTCGCCGAAGCTGAACAGTACATTGGGGTAGCTTCTTCCATCCTCTTTGTCCACAATATCGGCCAATTCCACAAAAAAGGTCCACATGCTGAAAAAATCATACACATAGATCATTTTTGGAGTTTTCTCTGTCAATACATCATCTAGAATGGTCTCGTTCATCAAACGAATATCAGAACCATTTTCGCTCATATCAAACAGCGCAATTTCCTCATCTTGGTTCCATTCTTCATCACAAGTATAAAAGGAAGCCATCTCAGAACCTTCAAAGCCAAAGGCTTGTGTAATGGCATTATGAAATTCTTCCAAGGTATTGTTATCCTCAATCTCAACATCCCTAAAGATATCTTCCTCAGTATCAAGTATAATCCTGATTTTATAAATCATCCAACAATTTTTAGAGTGGGCACAAATTTACGACAATTCAATCTTATTTGGAGAATCGATGCAAGGTAAACGTCATGGCGGCCAGCAAGAAAAACGCCCCAATTTGGTGGGCAATGCCCAGCCATAGCGGAACGGCATAAATTAAGGTCAATACGCCCAATACAAATTGCAGAAAAACCAAAACGACCAAGGATTGCAATCCTTTTTCTTGTAATGGAGTCCGTTGTATTTTTCGAGTCCGTACCCATATCAAGGCAATCAAACCTACCACTGCATAGGCAATATAGCGATGCACGAATTGCACTCCACTTTTACCTTCGATAAAGTTTTTGATCACAGGTTGCTGCTCAATATACACCGTTTCATGAATTAATTTGCCTTCACTCATCAGCGGCCAGTGATTGTGGATAAAACCTGCATCCAGTCCTGCCACAAAAGCACCCCAGATAATCTGAACTAATAAAACAGCGTAGGTAACGCGTATAAGGTTTCGAATAGGTTTTAGGACTTCTTTTTTGGATGGATAAATTAGATCCAACGCCACCCAAAGGCTATAGGCGAAAGTGATGAACGCCGTGGTCAAATGGGCGGCCAGTCTAAAATGCGATACATCTGGCCGGTCCACCAAGCCACTTTTTACCATATACCAGCCCAAAAAGCCTTGAAATCCACCCAGCAAAAGCAATACCACGCATTTTTTTATGGTTGACCTATCTAATTTTTTGGTGAACAAGAAATATAAGAAGGGCAGAATAAAAACAATTCCAATCAACCGGCCAATGAATCGATGCAACCATTCCCAAAAATAGATGTCCTTAAAATCCTCCAAATCAAAATGGGAATTCAATTTTTGGTACTCTGGGTATTGTTTGTAGAGTTCAAAAGCTTCTTCCCATGCCTGCTCGTTCATGGGAGGCAGGGTGCCGTGAATTAATTTGTAATCTGAAATGGAAAGTCCAGAATGGGTGAGTCTTGTAATTCCGCCCACAAGCACCATAATAAAAATGAGCGCACAACCGATCAACAGCCAGTATATCACATACTTGTTCTTTTTCATTCTGAATGGACTTTTAGATTCAGTTGTTTGCCTTTTTCAAGCATAAATTGATAAGCGGCTTCGTATTCGTTCGGAATTTCTCCTTCCAAAATAGCTTCTTTGATGGCGTCTTTAATAATGCCGATTTCTTTGGAAGGCTTTAGATTGAACGTCTGCATGATTTCCTCACCGGAAACCGGGGGTTGAAAGTTGCGAATATGGTCACGCTCTTCAACCTCCACTATTTTTTGACGTACCAATTGAAAGTTGTTCTTGTACTTCCGCTGTTTTTTAGGGTTTTTGGTGGTGATGTCGGCTTCGCACAAGGTCATGAGGTCGTCCACATAATCGCCAGCATCAAAAACCAAACGCCGAACTGCAGAATCGGTAACATGCTCTTCGGCCAAAATGATGGGTCGGGAACTCATCAACACCATTTTTTGAACGAACTTCATTTTGTCGTTCAAGGGCATCCGCATACGCTTAAAAAGTTTGTACACCATTTTGGAGCCTACAAACTCGTGCCCATGGAAGGTCCAGCCAATTCTTTTATGGAATTTTTTGGTGGGCGCCTTACCAATATCGTGCAACAAAGCGGCCCATCGTAACCAAAGGTTATCTGTGGTCTCTGAAATATTGTCGACCACTTCCAAGGTATGCCAAAAATTGTCTTTGTGGCGCTGTCCTTCAATCTCTTCTATGCCTTGAAGTGCGGTCAGTTCTGGAAGAATGAGTGGCAATAATCCCGTTTGATGCATCAATTTAAAACCTAAGGAGGGTTTGGAACTCATCAAAATTTTATGCAGCTCATCCACGATACGTTCTTTGGATATGATCTTGATGCGGTCTTTATTTTCGGTAATGGCCTGAAGCGACTTCAGCTCAATGGTAAAATGCAATTGCGTAGCAAAACGAATGGCGCGCATCATTCGCAAAGGGTCATCGGAATAAGTGATGCCTGGCTCCAACGGGGTGCGGATGATTTTTTTGTCTAAATCGGTCAGTCCATCAAAAGGATCTAAAAGTTGGCCAAAGTTGGACTGGTTCAAGGCCAAAGCCATGGCATTTATGGTAAAATCGCGACGGTTTTGGTCATCTTCCAGCGTACCATCCTCCACTACAGGTTTTCGACTATCCCGATGGTAACTTTCTTTTCGGGCACCCACGAATTCCAGTTCCAGACCGTTGTGTTTGATCATAGCCGTTCCAAAGTTTTTGAAAATGGAAACCTCTGGTTTGCCCTTGAGTTTTGAAGCCACTTTTTTGGCCAATTGAATCCCGCTGCCTACCGCAACCACATCAATATCTTTGGGAGTACCTCTTTTTAAGAAATAATCCCGTACAAATCCGCCAATTACATAAGCATCCACGCCCAATTCGTCGGCAGTTTCACCGATGAGTTGAAAAATAGGATGTTGAATGGCATTTTTATGGAATTCCTCCGTCATTATTCCCGAATTACCTTCACCTGTCCGTCATTGGCCAATTTAATGATGGAGGAGGGGGAAGGGTCATTGTTTATATCCGGCAAATTTACCACATAGTCCACTCCTTTTAAAATTTCGGGGCTGATATCCTTGAACCGATTTGGAGTTGGTTCTCCTGAAATATTTGCAGAGGTGGACACAATAGGTTTTCCAAATTTGTTGATGAGGTACTGGCAAAATTTATCTGATGCCACCCGAATAGCCAACGTATTGTCCTCAGCGATGAGATTTTGGGCCACCCCAACGGGTTCGTCAAATACAATGGTGGTAGGTTTAGTGGCTAGATCCATAATATCGTAGGCTACTTCAGGAACTTCTTTTACATGGCGCTCCAACATGCCTTGATGGGCTACAAGGCAGATCAGTGCTTTGGTATCTTTCCTTTTTTTAAGGGCATACACTTTTTTTACGGCCTCTGGGTTGGTCGCATCACAGCCAATGCCCCAAACGGTATCGGTGGGGTACAGAATGAGATTTCCGGCCCTTAATTCTTTGATGCAATTGTTGATTTCTTCGGTCAAGAGCTAAAATTTTAGTTTAAAATAATCAGTAAGCGCCAACCACTGGGTTCTATTTTTATCGCCTTCAATATTGGATTTCTTGAGGGAAACCTTTTGTGAGCCCCAAATAGGTATTGGCTCTTTAGTTGGATAGGTTGATTTAACCGACAAGGTTCCTTTCAACAAACTCATGGCTTTGAACCATAGATCATCTGCTTTTGGAGTCAATTTTAAAAAAAGTTCTTGATTCAAAACCTCATCATCCAAGGAATTTGGTGGATAAAGCGTGCCTCCAGCGCCAATGGGAAGAATTGCTTTGGGGTTTGGACATGAATCGGTCCCTGAACTCCAATTTTTGTAGGGTAGCAATTCATTTTCTTCATTATAACTAATGCATCTGGTTTGGTTACCTAAGATACAATCAGGGTTTTCTAAATGAGCTTTGTATAAATTGAACAGCCAGTTTTTTCGGTACATCATATCATCATCGCAGGTAATGATGACTTTGTTGGGATATAGTTGAAGCGGCTCAACCAGTTTTCTATGGGAACTGTAATAACTGGTAAATTTGATGGAAAACCGTTCTCCAGTCAATTCTGAAAGTTCTTTGGGAATGCTTTCTTTTAAGTCTTGATGAAGCCATAGTACAATATGCTCGGGAAGCACACTTTGGTCAAAAATGCTTCGTATGGTGATATGAACAATTCCCAATCGGGATGGGATTGAAGCCAAAGAAACCACAACCGGAACACTTTTTTTACCCAACTCGAGACTTTTTTGCGATTGCAAGGCAAGTCGAATCTGATTGAATAAGGAAACGGGGATTTCTTTGACTTTCATTCTTGAATTTTGAATAAGCTAAAGTAAGGATATGCGATAACATTTAATATTTCTATTTTTGCCAAGATGAACCAGAATGATCGGGAGACTCCCAAAATATCCGTAATTGTAAGCACCTATAATGCCGAGGAATGGCTAAAAAAGGTGCTTTGGGGATTTAATTGTCAGATTTTCAAGGATTTTGAGGTTGTTGTTGCAGATGATGGCTCTGGCCCCAAAACCAAGGAACTTTTGGACGAGCTTTCTCAAAAAGTGTTCTATCCTATTATTCACGTATGGCAAGAGGATGATGGTTTTCAAAAATCCAGGATTCTCAATAAGGCTGTGGAAGCCTGCAATGCGGAGTACATTATTATGACCGATGGGGATTGCATTCCCCGGGAAGATTTTGTTGAGGTGCATTACATCAACAAGGAAAATGGGTATTTCATTTCTGGAGGATATTATATGCTTCCCATGAACATTTCCAAAATTATAAGCTTGGAGGATATTGAAAACCAGAATTGTTTCAATATTCATTGGCTCAAGGAAAAGGGGATTCCAAAAACGTTCAAGAACAACAAACTAACTGCCAGTGGGGTCATATCCAAACTGTTGAATACATTTACGCCCACCAACGCCAGTTGGAATGGTCATAATTCATCCGGCTGGAAGAAGGACATTCTAAATGTAAACGGGTTTGATGAGCGGATGCAATACGGAGGACAAGATCGTGAGTTGGGCGAGCGATTGTTCAATTTTGGGATTAAGTCCAAGCAATTGCGCTATAGTGCGGTGTGCGTGCATTTAGATCATAAAAGAGGATACAAAACCCCGGAATCCATTGCCAAGAACCAATCTATACGTAAGGAGACGCGATCCAACAAAGTGGTTTGGACGCACTATGGCATCACTAAATAATAGGCAAGCTCGTTTTTCTTTTCCAGACGTTTAAGCTCCTTGAATCGTTCCAAAACACCTAAAGCATTAAGATAACAAATGGTAACTCCCTTTTTGCCATCCAAAAAGCCAAGTCTAAGTACATAATGGTTGAAGAATTTCCATGCTGGCTTGACCAACATCAGTAGGTAATTGAAGTGCTTTTCCTTGTAGAAATCCTCTTTTGCCTTTAGCTGACCATAACGGAGCATTTTTCCTTTGTAATCCTCGTAATTTTTGTAGCAGTAGTGGGTAAGCTTTTCCTTTAAAATGCAAGATGTGCCATCTACCTCCAAGGTTTCGTGAACAATCTTTTTATCGGTAAAATACGCTTTGCTTTTTCGGAACAACCTGTGGTTTTTGTCCGTTTGCCAACCACTATAATTCAACGGACTGTCCTGAAACATAAATTTACGGTAAAACCAATAGGCCTCGCAGGCATTGGGATCGTTCACGGTTTCCAAAATTTCTTTTTGAAGCTCTTCGTTTACCACTTCATCGGCATCCAAGAAAAGAACCCAATCATTGGAAGCTTGTTTCAGTGTAAAGGATTTTTGGGCGGTAAAATTGTCGAAGGGGTTTTGAATTACCTTTACTTTTGGATGATTTACCAGATACTCGTAGGTGCCATCGGTGCTGTAGGAATCAACTACAATGATTTCATCGGCAAATGAAATGGAATCAATACATTTTTCAATGTATCCTATTTCGTTGTAGGTAATGATAAGCGCTGATAATTTTTGCTTTGGGGTGCTCAATCCAGCCATATTATTTATTTGGTACGATGTTTGGTTATACAAAGCTATAACAAAAAAACAAGTCAAAAATTGTTTCAATGTTTATTTTTCTTACAACAACTGAAAATCCAAATACCCTACTTTTCTCATATCAAAATTGATGTGTTTAGGGCGATTTCCAAGATTTAGATTGAAAAAAAAGGAGATGGTTGCTTTATATTTGGCAAATATTGATAAAAGCACCAATGAAGATAGCATTAACCATTCTTTTCCTGGGAATTGTTGGTTTTTTTATAGGAAAACTAATTAAGCACAAATCCCTTTACCCTTTTATGCCTTTTAAATACGATTTTAGAAAAAGAAGAAACACTTTTTTGAAGATCATGGAATTGATGAAAAAGACCCAAGCCAAAACCATTGTGGAAACCGGAACTTCAAGGGAAGGTTTGCGAGGGGCCAAAAGCAATGGAGCTGCAACAATAGTCTTTGGGAAATGGGCAAAGGAAAACAATGCTTTTGTACATTCTGTGGACATCAGTGAAGAATCCGTAAAAAATGCGCAGGCAGAAGTGGACCGGCAGAACCTTCAAGAGTTTATCCAAATCTATCATTCCGATTCATTAGCTTTCTTAGAGGATTTTGACCAAAAGATAGATGTGTTGTATTTGGACAGTTATGACTACAGCAGTGATCCCGAGGTTCAGAAAAAAAGCCAGCAACACCACTTGGAAGAATTCAAGAGAGTTGAAGATCAACTTCACGATCAATCCATTGTACTGATTGACGACTGTGATTTGCCCAATGGAGGCAAAGGCAAACTTGTTATTGCCTATATGCAGGATCGCGGATGGAAAATTTTAGTAGAATCCTACCAAGTGCTATTGGTTCGGGATGACTTCGCTCTCGATGAAGCGATCTAGCTGTTTCTGAAAAAAATCAGGGGTAAAAGTTTGATATAAATCTTCGGCGTTCTTTTTTCGTTCTTTTTTGGGGAGGTCAAGAATTTCTGGTTCAAAATCCGCCAAATGTACAGCTTGGTTCTTATTGTTTTCATTAAATGTGAGCCATGCGGTTTTGCAAATCCAAGGGGAGAAAACGGAAAAATTGGGAATGCCAAGTGCCTTGGATACATTGCTGCAACCACCTTCATTTCCATAATATGCATCACATTGCCCTAAGAGTCCAATAAACGAGCGCAGAGAAGTACAGAAAACATCTTCTCGAATGAGTTTTTTGGTTCTTTGAGTGCAGTGTGAAAGAAATTCAGCAACGCTATCTTTTTGGTCGGGCATATAATTGAGCAAAAACGTGACCTGATGTTTTTCCGATATAACATCGAGGGTTTCGGCCAAGTAATCCAAAGGATAACTTTTACAGGGTTCACTGCCCAATAATCCCACCATAACAATAGGTTGCGAAGTATCAATATTCTTTTCTTTGAGCAACTTTTGCGCTTCCTTTTTTTCAGAGTCCAGTACATGGATTCTTGGAGCCAAATTCGGTTTTTCCAATTTTGGAATCAAGGGAGAAAGCAATAAAAGTCGATTATCTATGGCATGACCTAAAGTGGTTTCCTTATTGTTGGAATACGAGAACAAATGCGTATAAACAAACTTGGAATACCATTTTTTATAGGAAATTTTTAAATCGGCCCTTGAAAAATAGCTTATGAGATTGCTTTCCAATTTACAGTACACATCTATGGTAGCGTAGTACTGTTCCTTTTTTATGGATTTTAAAAACTTGTAAAGGGCACGCTTGCTGTTCCGATAGTCGTTTTTAAATAAAATGGTTTTGTCCACAAAAGGGTTTCCGTCAACAACCGCCAAAGTAGACTCATTAATTACATAATGAACTTCCGAGTCGGGAAAATGGGTTTTGAGATGTTCACAAAGGATGGTGCTTGCGAGTACATCGCCGACCATCTTTTGTTGTATGACCAAGAATTTCTTCAAATTATGTGTTTACACGGCTACATCGTGCTCCCGCAACGCATTGTTTAAAGAGGTCTTTTTATCTGTGCTTTCTTTTCGTTTTCCAATAATCAATGCGCAGGGTACCTGATATTCCCCTGCTGGGAACTTTTTGGTATAGCTTCCTGGTATAACAACTGATCTTGCAGGAACCCTACCTTTTAGTTCCACAGGTTCCTTGCCGGTCACATCTATGATCTTGGTAGAGCCAGTGAGTACCACATTGGCTCCGAGTACCGCTTCTTTTTCAACACGAACCCCTTCAACAACAATACAGCGCGAACCGATAAAGGCATTATCCTCAATAATAACAGGTGCTGCTTGCAAAGGTTCCAAAACACCTCCAATACCTACACCGCCACTCAAATGGACATTTTTGCCAATCTGGGCACAACTACCTACGGTAGCCCATGTATCAACCATGGTACCTTCATCCACATAAGCACCAATATTCACATAACTCGGCATAAGAATGGTTCCTTTGGAAATATAGGCGCCATGTCGGGCTACAGCATGCGGAACTACGCGAACTCCTTTTTCTTGATAGCCTTTTTTCAAAGGGATTTTATCGTGATATTCAAAAATGCCAGCTTCAAGAACTTCCATTTTTTGGATTGGAAAATACAGTACCACCGCTTTTTTAATCCACTCATTGATTTGCCATCCATCAGCAGTAGGTTCTGCGCAACGCAGTTCGCCCGTATCAATCAAATCGATGACCTTTCTAATGGCTGTCTGGGTTTTTTCCTCTTTCAACAATTCCCGGTTGTCCCAGGCTTCTTCAATAAGTCCCCTTAAGTCTGTCATTTTTCTTAAAATTTTGACAAAGATAGTCTCCTTGTCAGAATAATGGGGCATATTTTAAGGGCATAACATTTTTAAGGTTATTTTTGCCAAAAATTATGATTTGGCTAGAATCTTGGCGCTGGATTATGGAAAGGTAAGGACGGGGGTAGCTGTTACGGATGAACTTCAATTGATTGCTTCTGGACTGACCACTGTTGAAACCAAGAACTTGATTCCCTTTCTTGCGGATTATATGAAGAAGGAATCCGTGGAAAAGATCATAGTGGGACTTCCCAAGCAAATGGATAATACCCCTTCGGAGTCGGAAGAATTGATTCAGGCTTTTTTGAAGAAATTGACAGGAAAGTTTCCAAAAATACCTGTGGAGCGCCAAGATGAGCGCTTCACTTCCAAAATGGCATTCCAGTCCATGTTGGACAGCGGAATGAAAAAGAAAAAGCGCCAAGACAAAGGCTTGGTGGATGAAATAAGTGCCACGCTGATTTTGCAGGCATATCTTAACAGAATTTAATTTATGATTTTACCCATTATTGCATACGGGGACCCCGTTTTACGAAAAATGGCCAAGGATATCACTTCAGAATATCCAAAACTTGATGAATTGATCACCAATATGTGGGAGACCATGTACAATGCCCACGGGGTTGGATTGGCGGCTCCACAGGTCGGGTTGCCCATTCGCCTTTTCTTGGTCGATACCACTCCTTTTTCGGATGATGAAGAATTGAGCAAGGAAGATCAAGAAGCCCTCAAAGGTTTCAAAAAGGTATTCATCAATGCAAAAATTGAAGAGGAAGAAGGAAAGGAATGGGATTTTAATGAAGGCTGCCTTAGTATTCCGGATATCCGGGAGGATGTGAAAAGAAAGCCTGAAATTACCATCAACTACTTAGATGAGAATTTTAAGCCCCACACCGAAACTTATGACGGGTTGTTGGCACGGGTCATTCAACATGAATATGACCACATCCAAGGAATCTTATTCACCGACAAGTTGTCTTCTTTAAAAAAACGTCTACTAAAAAGTAGGTTGGAGAAAATTTCAAAAGGAAAAATCGCAGTGGACTACAAAATGCGGTTCCCCAATATCAAAAAAGGACGTTAAAAAAATTGACGTTTCCCAGAATACTATATTTTTGCGCGCATAAATCTATTTTGAATGGCATTGGACAAAATTTTATCAATTGGCGGTAAGCCCGGACTTTACAAATTATTGACCCAGACAAGAAGTGGTTTTGTTGGGGAATCCCTATTAGATGGAAAACGGGTGACCGTTGGAATGAGGAGTAATGTCAGTGTCCTGTCTGAAATAGCTATCTACACTTTGGAGGAAGAAGTACCCCTTCGCGAGGTTTTCCAAAAAATCAAGGAAAAAGAAGAGGGCAAGAAAACCGAAATCAGCCATAAGGCCGAAAAAATTGAGTTGGAGGAATATTTCTTCGATATTTTGCCCAACTACGACGAGGATCG
Organism: Bacteroidia bacterium; assembly: GCA_030427985.1. Lineage (GTDB taxonomy): Bacteria > Bacteroidota > Bacteroidia > Flavobacteriales > Flavobacteriaceae > Flagellimonas. The sequence goes on from JAUIBH010000026.1 coordinate 13,807, forward strand.
GGTGTATGCCAGTGATATCAAAAAAATCATCCAGTGGTACAACATCCTCATCGATAACAACATCTCAGATTTTGTTACAGAGGAGGATGCTCAGGAAGAGCCAACTTCCGTGGCTTCCAGCGAAGAGGAATAATCAGTCTTTCTTCCAGTCCACCAAAGGACTTGGATAATAGTTGACCTCCATCTGATTCAAATAAGGAACTTGCTGTGCCAAGCGTTCCTTGTAATCCTCCCAATTGCAATGTTCTGCTGGGGACCAGCCTAATTCGGCAATCCCAATCACACGTGGAAAAGCCAAATATTCCAATTCGGAACTGTTACTGATGGTCTCTGACCATAAAGGTGCTTCAATACCCAAAATACTTTCCCTTGGAAGCCCTTCCACATAGGTTTCTGGGTTCCAGTTGTAAGCCACATCCACTGGAATAAACCCAGCCCAAGTGAGCCCATATTCAGAAATGGAATCGTATTTCATATCTACATAGGTTCGTTCCGATGGGGAAAGAATCACTTTTAAACCATTCTCAGCGGCTTTTATGGCATTATGGGATTCATTCCAAAGTTGGGCAATGGATGATGGGTCAAGATTGGCTTGGGCAATCTCGTTCCATCCAATCATTTGTTTGCCGTGCTTTTGGACAATCTTTTCCACTTTTTCCACAAAATGGATGTAATCGCTTTTTTTGGTCGCATGGCTTTCATCCCCACCAGCATGAAAATAGGGGCCAGGGGTAATGGCAGCGATTTCACCAATGACATCATCCAAAAAGCTATAAACCGTATCTTTTCTAGCATCAAAAGTGCTAAAACCCACTCTGGTGCCAGTGTAAGGTTTTAGTGGCTTTCCATTCCCGTTGAGGAAGGGATAGCTCAACGAAGCAGCATTGCTGTGCCCCGGCATATCTATCTCGGGAATCAGCGTCATGTGTCTTTCCGCAGCATATTGCACTAGATCTTTGTATTCTTCTTGGGTATAGAATCCGCCTTCGCCGCCTTCGACTTCGGTTTGGGAACCAATCTCGGTGAGTTTGGGCCACGATTTGATTTCAATACGCCATCCTTGGTCATCGGAAAGGTGCAAATGAATGGTGTTGTATTTGTAGTAGGCCAGAATGTCGATGTATTTTTTCACCTCGTCCACGGTGAAGAAGTGACGAGCTACATCCAGCATCGCACCACGATATTCAAATTTTGGCGCATCTTCAATTTTACCGGTCGGAATGAGCCAAAGTGGATGGTCTGTAAGCGTGTCATTGCTTTTTTCAGGGATAAGTTGTCTCAACGTTTGGATTCCCCTGAAGGCACCAGCGGCAGTTTTGGCATTGACAAAAATGGAATCCTTTTTAATGTACAACTGATAGGATTCAGGCGTTTCCAAATCCACACTATCCGCCTGATTTATATAAATCAACCGCTTTAATTTTTCTGAATCTGAAGCATTAACAGCAAGGTCCAACCCTAGCTTTCCCTTTATCTTTTCTGAAAGAAATTGTCCTACTTTCTCAAATGCAGGGTCTTGAGTTGAGGTGTAGATGACTGTGTTGGAGTCCAATCCGAAAGCACTGTGGGTTGCCACGGTTTTTATAGGTTTTGGAATCAGTGGAGCTACGCTCAGGTCTGTTTTTGGGTAGAGAATTTCTTTCTTTTCGGGTTGGCAAGCCGCTAAACAAATCATAGCGGAAAAGAGCAGTAACGTCCTTGTGATCACAGTAGTTTTTGATTAGTTAATAACATGGTTTTTCAATACCTCGTACCAAATATCATAGCCCTTGGTATTCATATGTAGACCATCTTCAATGAAAATGTCCTGTTTTACTTTGCGTTTTTCCAGCATGGGGTACCACACATCCACAAAATCAACCCCATCGGTTTTTTCAGCCAATCTGCTGAGTTTTCGGTTTAAACGTCTGTACTTTCTTCGTAATTTCCATCTAGAAATGCTGGGTTTGGCTGAGATCAATACAATCTCTATCCCTTCCTTTTTTTGTTGGAGTACTTGCAATATTCGTTCAGAGGTGTCAACAATATTCCGAAGTCTTTTTTTAGCGTTTACATCGTTGTCTCCCTCATAAATAAAGACTTTTGTTGGATTATAGTTGAGAATCAATTCATTCAAATAGAGTTCCAAATCCGAGAATTGCGAGCCGCCAAATCCAGTATTTAAAACTTGCTGTTCGGGAAACCTTTCCTGAATATCTTTCCACATTCTGATACTAGAGCTGCCCGTAAAGACAAGTGTAGGTTTTGAGGCATCCCAAAGGGAATCGTTCTTTTTTTGGATTTCCATGACCTCGTTGTCAAAACGATTGGGAGCTTGGGCATTCAAAAAAAAGGAGCAACAAAAAATTGCCAAAAATACTAGTGCTTTCATGTTATTGGTGTTTTCTCAAATGTACAATTTTCAATATAGCACTATGGTTAAATGCTGCTAGCATCATTTCATTGTTTTTACCAAATCCATGGTCTTTATAACTATGGATAAAAAATCAACCTATGCTATTTACGGTCTTTGTACTTTTAAATAAAATTTTATAGATGAACGCAAGATCTGAGCAGCTGAAGGCGGTAGAACGACTCCTAAACATCATGGACGAGTTACGGGAGCAATGCCCGTGGGATAAAAAACAGACCATGCAAACCCTTCGTCATTTGACCATTGAGGAGACCTACGAGCTGGGTGATGCCATTTTGGACAATGATTTGGATGAAGTAAAGAAAGAATTGGGCGATTTGCTGTTGCACATTGTCTTCTATGCCAAGATAGGTTCGGAAACCCAAGACTTTGATATTGCGGATGTTGCCAACGGAATCTGTGAGAAATTGATTAACCGACACCCCCATATTTATGGTGATGTGAAGGTACAGAATGAGGAGGAAGTCAAACAGAATTGGGAAAATATAAAATTAAAAGAGGGCAAAAAAAGTGTTTTGGAAGGGGTCCCCAACAGTTTACCGTCATTGGTAAAGGCCAACCGGATACAAGAAAAAGTGGCAGGAGTGGGATTCGATTGGGAACACCCTGAGCAGGTCTTTGAAAAATTAAAGGAAGAGTTGGGAGAACTGCAAGTGGAAGTGGAATCCAATGATGCCGATAAAATTGAATCGGAGTTTGGTGATGTGCTCTTTTCCATGGTCAATTACGCTCGGTTTTTAAATGTAAACCCTGAAAATGCATTGGAACGCACCAATAAAAAGTTCATCAAACGGTTCCAATATTTGGAGGGAAAAGCCAAAGAAAGTGGTAAAACCCTGAAAGAAATGACCTTAGCCGAAATGGATGTTTTCTGGGAGGAAGCCAAGAAGCTGCCTTCTGCCTAATTGTTTTGGGAGGGGTATTTTCAGATTACTTTGGCACTCCCATTTTCTCCTCTGATTTCCAAAAATCGAAAATTGAAGTAAAAAGTGTCCTTTTCAGCCTGAACGATACGAATTTCCTTGGCCATTTCTCCGTATTTGCTCTCTACCCATCCATCATAAAAAAGCTCAATGGTCTGCGTGGTGTCTTTTGGGTTTCGCAGTTCAATCTTGGAAATCAATTTTTCATCAGGCTTGTAAAAAAGTCGAACAGGATTTCCTAACCTATCTTCGCCCGTATACAGTTCATGGTCCTTTTCTTGGTGGATAACCTTGCTTTTGAATTGAAGTTTTGAATAAAAATGGTTGGGATCAATACTCATTTTATGGATTTCATGACTTCGAATCATTTCCACATCCTCTTGTGATAAGGTATCAATAACGCTGTTGTTTTCATCCACCACATAACCTTGTTGGATGGAATCCACCCTAACTCTAAAAGGAGCCTCAGCCTCATTGAACTTTTGAATGAAATAACAACTGCCATCAGATAAAGAATGAACTTCTGTGGTATATGTGCCAAATGGACTGTTGCAATCTGCGATTGAAATAATGTCCTGAATTTGTCCATAGTTTTCATGAAGCGTTAGAATCCCTTTTTTGGTTTCCTGCTCTGCGCAAGACCCCATGATCAGAATTACAAGCATCAAAAAAAGGTATGGAGCTGAAATTTTCATTCTCTAATTGAAATTGGTCCTCAAAATTTACGCATTCTAGACTTACACTCCAAGGAATTAACTAGCTTAAAGTCTGTTACTTATAATTTTAACATGATATCAAAAAATTAACAGGATAAGGTTGGTTAAAAAACTGCGACTCTGTACTGAATATGATTATGTCCAAAGGTTCTATATTTGTTCGCTTCTAAGATGCATTATAATGCTTCAACAATACACCAAAGAATTTTCATATAATCTTAGATTGGCCTACCCCGTAATTTTGGGCATGTTGGGGCACACTTTTGTAGCTTTTGCTGATAACATTATGGTGGGGCAATTGGGTACTGCGGAACTGGCCGCGGTCTCTTTGGGCAACAGTTTTGTGTTCATAGCCATGTCGCTTGGTATAGGCTTTTCCACTGCAATCACCCCCTTGGTGGCCGAGGCGGATGGTGCAGGAAACCCTTCCGATGGAAAAAGGGCCTTAAAACACGGTTTGGTGCTCTGTACCTTACTGGGGCTTTCCTTGTTTGGTGCTATTATGTTGTGCAAGCCGTTGCTGCACCACATGGAACAACCGCCTGAGGTGGTGGAGTTGGCTATTCCCTATTTGGAACTGGTCGCTTTTTCTTTGGTGCCTTTGGTGATGTTTCAGGCCTTCAAACAATTTTCTGAAGGATTGTCGCAAACTAAATATCCAATGTACGCGACCATTTTGGCGAATGTGGTGAACATCACCATCAATTATCTGCTCATTTTTGGTTCCTTCGGATTTCCAAAATTGGGTATTGTCGGCGCAGCTATTGGGACCTTGGCTTCACGTTTTATTATGGTAGGATATATTTGGTTTTTGTTGAAAAGCAAGGATAAATTCAAAACCTACGTGACCAACTTCAATTTTAGGCAAATCGAGAAAAAAGTGATGAAGAAAATCATCAATTTGGGATTCCCCTCTGCTATGCAAATGTTTTTTGAAGTGGCCATTTTCACCGCAGCCATTTGGTTAAGTGGTGTGTTGGGGAAGAACGCCCAGGCAGCCAATCAAATTGCTTTGAACCTGAGTAGTATGACCTTTATGGTGGGGATGGGACTCAGCGTTGCAGCCATGGTTCGTGTTGGGAATCAGAAAGGGTTACAGAATTTCAGGGAACTACGTCGAATTGCAGAGTCCATCTTTTTTCTCACATTTATTTTGGAAGTGGCATTTGCTATTTTGTTCCTTCTGGGAAGACATTGGTTCCCCACCATTTATTTGGATGTGGATGATATCGTCAATCAGGCAGACAATATCGAAGTAATCATCATTGCAGCCAAATTACTACTGGTCGCCGCATTTTTTCAGATTTCCGATGGATTGCAGGTGGTGGTTCTGGGAGCACTTCGCGGATTGCAAGATGTAAAGATTCCTACATTCATAACTTTTGTGGCTTACTGGCTCATTGGATTTCCAGTATGTTTTTATCTCGGCTTGTATACCAGCTTTTCAAGTACGGGAATTTGGATAGGTTTGTTGTTGGGATTGACAGCATCAGCCGTAATGTTGTATCTTCGATTCAATTATTTGACAAAAAAACTGATTCGAACTAAACATGATTCCAAGCTAGTGGAATCCAATGCATAATATATGGAACTACCCAAATTTCTGTTGGCGGATAATACCGATTATCCCGATGCCATTTTCATCGTTCATACCGAATATCCCCGATTCATTATCAATCTGGAAAATGATGATGTGGAATGGATGGAAGAGTTTTCTAAAGAAGATGAGGCGGACTTGATGGAGGAAGCAGAGAGTTTAATTGAAGCCGCAACCGCATTTTATGACAGGGAAGTTTCCAGATACGATGAATAATGCTTGAACAGCTCTTACAGCACGATAAAGACCTTTTTTTATTTCTCAATGGATTGGGAACCCCATCTTGGGACGGTTTCTGGATGTTCATGACTAATACAAAGAGCTCTTTTCCGCTGTATGTTTTGTTGCTCTATCTCTCCTATAAATTTTATGGGTGGAAGCAAACGGGGATTATTTTGGTAGCTGTTGCCCTTCTGATTACCTGTACCGACCAACTCTCCAATTTTTTTAAATATGGGATTGGTCGTCTCCGACCCTGTCACGACCCAGAAGTCAGTGGGGTTATGCGCTTGGTAAAAAGCTATTGTGGTGGTCAGTTTGGGTATTTTTCGGCACATGCCGCCAATTCTTTTGGCCCTGCTATTTTCTTTTCGATTCTATTTCGAGGAAAGGTAAGGTTTATCGGAATTGCTTTGATTCTTTGGGCCTGTGTGGTGGCCTATAGCCGAATTTATATCGGAGTTCATTATCCTTTGGATGTACTAACGGGTGCCTTGGTGGGTACTTTGTTCGGATGGTTGTTTGCCAAGTTGGCTATATTTGCATTCCAAAAATTGGGTACATGATTTCAACGGCCAGATACTGGTTTTTACTTGCCCTTATTGTTCTGGTGTACATCGCCGGAATGTTCGTGACCCTTTTTGAAAACGATTCTGCCCAATTTGCGGTAATGGCCATGCGGATGGTCCAAGAGAACGATTGGCTTACCTTAATTAAAGGAACCGAGGAATATCTGGACAAACCCCACATGCATTATTGGTTGGCCGCCATCTCCTACAAGATTTTCGGCATTCACGATTGGGCCTATCGGATTCCCGGTATTTTGGCAACCCTGTTGGGGGCCTATAGTTGCTATGGGCTTGGTAAGTTGCTGTACAACAAAGATGTTGGACGATTTGCATCACTGATTTTCATGACGGCACAGACCATTGTACTATCCAATATCGATGTCCGCACCGATGCCGTTTTAACCGGATTTACCATTTTTTCCATTTGGCAATTGGCCACCTACGTTGAAAAAAGCACCCTAAAAAGTATTGCTTTAGGAGCTTTTGGGGCAGGAATGGCCTTTTCCACCAAAGGTCAGATTGCTTTGGTGGTCATTGGCATTTCGTTGCTTTGCCATTTGGCCTATACCCGAAAATGGCATCAATTGCTCAACTGGAAGGTGCTTGCGGCACTCGTGGTTTTTGGAATCACCATTACACCGATGCTGTATGCCTATTATCATCAGTTTGATTTGCATCCGGAGAAAGTAATTCGGGGTAAAGACCATAGAAGTGGTATCTTTTTTATTTTCTGGGAACAGAGTTTTGAAAGGATGAGTGGTGAAGGCATAGGGAAGAACAGTAGTGATTTCTTCTTCTTTTTCCATACGTTTTTATGGGTCTTTTTGCCATGGACCGTTTTGGCCTTGATTGCTTATTGGACAAGACTGAAGTCCTTTTGGCAGGAGAAATTTGTATACAATCCGAAAATGGAGTTTCTGACTTTAGGGGCTATCACCATTCTCTTTGGTTTGATAAGCTTTGCCCAATTTAAACTGCCCCATTACATGAATATTTTGATTCCGTTGTACGCCCTACTTTCCGCTTCTTACTTATATAGTCTACGGGAAAAGGAAAAGTTGAACATCGCCAAGGTAATTTTGATTTTCCAATATTTTATATTGAGCCTGGTCTTTATTTTTACCCTACTGGTCTGCTTTTATGTGTTTAAATTCAAGTACTACCATGGTTATTTTGTGTTGCTGGCGATATTGGGCGTGATTACGTATTTCTGCTTGAAACGGGAAACGCCATACTTGCGTATTATTACCATATCAGTATGCAGCTCACTTTTGTTGAATGGTTTGTTGAACACCCATTTTTACCCCAGATTACTTCGGTACCAAGCTGGGTCCACCATGGCGGAAAAAGTGGCGGAGCATAATATTCCTGTGGAAAAAATCTTCAAGATTTCCAAAAGGCTTACTTGGGGGTTGGATTTTTACAACAAAAAACCTGTGGGAATTGTTCCAGTTTCAGAATTGGAGGCTAAGGGTGATATTTGGGTGTATGCCACTGATCAAGAGTTGGAAAAAATAGCTAATGAAGGCTATCACTGGCACGAACAGATTACTGTGGACCAATTTCGAATAACCCGATTGCAAATCAAGTTCCTGAACCCTAATACCCGTCAGGCGAAATTGGAACAAATGCATTTGGTGCATTTGGATTAGGAAGCTGCTTCCAACTTGGGCTTTTTAAAGTGATAAACAATTCCCAAAAGGGAAATCAAGGCCGTAATCAAGAAAAAGGTAAAACTGATCCCGATTGAGGTGCTGGCATCCAATCCCAACCATTTTGCCCCATATAAAAAAGTAACCTCCCTGCTGCCAATGCCGCCAATGGTCAAAGGAATAACCGATACAATTGAGGACACTAAAAACACAAAAAGGTATTCAATAGTGTCCAAAGTAATGGAAAGCGACTGGAGGATGCACAGCACGCATATCAGTTGCGCCAATTGCACCAAGGCCGAATATCCAATGGATTTCCAAAAAATAGGAAGCGTATAAGAAAAGAACTTCCAGTTCATCCACCAGAAGACCACAATACTCAGTGGAATTACAGCAATGATCAACCCCATAAAACCTGTAAAAAACGGGTTGTCAGAAATCAGTGCCAAAAAACAGGCATAAAGAAAAAGCAGCAACATCCCACTTAAGCGGTCCAAAAACAAAACGGAAACCACTTTCTTAGTGCCAGTTTGATATTCTTTTTGGATGATGTACCCTTTATAGGCATCACCTCCAATCCCTCCGGGAAGAAAAAGATTGTAGAACATTCCCTGCAAATACAACTTAAGGTTGCTCATTTGGGTGATTTTTGCCCCAATCTGATGAAAATATAAGTTCAATCGAAGCGCAGCGAGCACTTTGGAAAGCACAAAAAACACAATAGCCAAAATCAGATAAATTGGGTCACTTTTCCGTAAAGTCTGTAAAACATCCTTCAGATCTATTTTTGTGAAAATAAAGTAGATCAGGGCTGCACTGATGATGAGCTTCAGTGCTGTAATGAGCTTTTTACGCAGCTTTTCCGTCACCGACAGTAATTTTTTTGATGCGATACGGCCTTTTCTGTTGGGACTCATAGTAGGTTCGGATAAGGAGTTCCATCACAATACCAATAGTGAACAATTGAATGCCCCCTAGAATGAACATCATGCCGAAAATCAGCAAAGGTCGGCTTCCAATATCCTCACCAAAACCAAGCTTCACAATCAATAAATAGATGTTGATGAAGACGCCTAGAATGATGAGCAGAACTCCAATAATCCCAAAAAGGTGAATGGGGCGTTGAAAATATTTTCGGATAAAGAGCAGCAACATCATATCAGCCACTACCTTAAAAACTCGCTCCAAACCGTATTTGGAAACCCCCGCATGGCGAGCATGGTGTTTTACCGGAACCTGCTTTATCTGTCCTCCTTCCAAAAAGGCCAAAAGCGTAATGAATCGGTGCATTTCCCCATATAGGTTCAAGCCCTTGGCAATATCCTTGGTAAATACTTTCAGGGCACAGCCGTTGTCCTTAATATCCAATTTGGTCACCCTTCGAACCAAAAAATTGGCAATTTTGGACGGTATTTTTTTGACCAAGGAATCCTTTCTTTTCTGACGGATTCCAGTCACTACATCATATTCACCACTCACGGCGTATTCCAACATTTGTGGAATATCCGAAGGATCATTTTGTAAATCGCCGTCCATGGTGATGATATAGTCCCCCTCGGCGTAATCCAGTCCAGCTGCCAAAGCCAGACTTTGGCCGTAGTTCTTTTTCAACTCGATTAAATGGACTTTATCGTCATCCATCTCCTTGACTCTTTGGCGTGTTTTGTCCGTAGAAAAGTCATCCACGTATACAATTTGGTAGTTATATCCCTCAAGACTTTCATGAATCTTTTGGGTCAACAGAACCACATTGTCCTCTTCATTGTACAATGGAACCACTATGGATAGAAGGGAATTGGTGACGGTGCTCATTCGGTTTTGAATCTGTGCAAATTTATCGCTTTTATTTAAAGTTCCTTGGTGATTTTGTCCAAGAGGAGTTTAGCAGCGTAAAAAGGCGAAATTTCGTTGTTCTCGATAGCGGCGAGCATCTTACTTTGTTCCTTTTTGAAAGATTCCCGTTGATGAAAAAATTGCTTGATGTGCTCATCCACGGTCTGAAGGAACCAATTTTTGTTCTGGATCTTTCGGTTTTGTTCAAAATACCCGTTTTCCTTGCTTTGGACTATGAATTGCTCCACCATGTCCCAAATCTCTTTGATTCCCGTATTCTCAGTAGCCGAACAGCGCATCACCTTGGGCACCCAACCGTTCTTTTTTGGGGGATATAGGTGCAATGCTCGCGAAAATTCGGTTTCCGCCAGCTTGGCCCGCTCCAGATTGGTGCCATCGGCCTTATTGATGGCGATGGCATCGGCCATTTCCATAATGCCCCGTTTAATACCTTGGAGTTCATCGCCCGCACCGGAAAGTTTCAGCAATAAAAAGAAATCCACCATACTGTGTACCGCAATTTCGCTTTGGCCCACACCCACGGTTTCCACCAAAATAACATCATAGCCGGCGGCTTCGCAAAGCATAATACTCTCTCGGGTCTTTTGGGCCACTCCACCCAAAGAAGTCCCCGAAGGAGAAGGTCTAATAAAGGCATTGGCATCTTTGGAAAGGGTCTGCATGCGGGTTTTATCGCCCAAAATACTGCCCTTGCTCAAGGAACTGGTGGGGTCTACTGCCAAAACAGCCACTTTTTTGCCCATGGCGGTCAATGTGGTGCCCAGTGTTTCAATGAAGGAACTTTTTCCAACACCAGGAACTCCAGTAACTCCCAATCGGATACTGGAATTGGGTATGGACAGACATTTTTCGATTACAGCGTTGGCCTTCTCAAAATGTTCAGGCTTGGTGCTCTCCAAAAGGGTAATGGCCTTGGCCAAAATGGCTTTGTCCCCCTTGAGTATGCCTTCAGTCATGGCCTCAACGGATATTTGCTGTTTGCGGAGGGCTCTAATTTTGGAGATTGTGCTGGGTGGTGTACTTTTTTTGGCTGCCAAGGGTACTGTTCATCGGATTTTATACTAAGGTATAAAGTTTTTGCGGGTTATGGTTAATGTATGGTGGGTACCGTATTGTGATGTTTTTCCATTTCACAAAAATTTAATAGCAGATTTGATGGTGGTACAGAATCAAAATGGTATTTTTCATGTTATGTACGGCTGGTTTCAGTCCATCGGTACATTCAAACCCTATAAACATTTAGATGATGAAAACAATTTTTGAAGCAAAGGCCACAAATTCAGGAGGTAGGGCCGGACATGTAGAGAGCGAGGACGGTGTGTTGAATTTTGACATTTCCATGCCCACTTCAAAGGGCAAGACAGATCCAAAATCCACCAACCCGGAAGAGCTTTTTGCCGCAGCCTATTCCAGTTGTTATGGAGCGGGTCTGCAAGCCGTTGCAAAAGAGCACGACATTGATCTGGGAGATTTCACTGTTACAGCCACTATAGCACTAAATACGGAAAAAGAAGGTTTTTTCTTGGAAGCAACCTTGGATGCTTACCTACCCACGGTAGATAAGGAAATGGGAACGACCTTGATGGAAGAAGCCCATGAAATATGTCCATATAGCAAGGCTACCCGGGACAATATTACGGTACATTTGAATCTGTTGATGGACGAATAAAAGTATTGTACGTACCCTAAAAATTGGAATCCCGTTGATACATCAACGGGATTTTTTGTTAAAAATGCATTTAAAAATGAATAATTTGAAACGTTCCATTTTTTTCATCGTCTTTATAAGGAACCACTAAGAATCAAACAGCAAACTGACCGTGTTTCAAATTGAACTGGTAGAAAAATGTAAGCGCAACGACCGTGAGGCGCAGCTAAAGCTGTACCGTCAATATTGTGACGGTATGTTCGGTGTAGCCATGCGGTTTGTTAAAAATTCGGATGATGCGGAGGATGTGGTTCAAGAATCCTTTATAAAGGCTTTTCAGCGAATTGAGCAATTTAAAGGAGAGGTAACGTTTGGAGCTTGGTTAAAACGAATTGTGGTAAATGGGAGCATAGATTTTTTAAAATCGAAAAACCAAAGAACGGTGGAATTGAATGAAAGCTACCTGCAAATTACCGATGAGGAAAACTGGTATGTTGAAGAGGGGATTTCCTTAGAAGAAGTAAAAAAAGCCATTGAAGAACTGCCGGATAAATACAGATATGTGGTGCAACTATTTTTGGTAGAAGGTTACGACCACGGCGAAATAGCCCAAATATTAAAGATTACAGAAGCAGCCTCGCGGACCAGATTGTTGCGGGGCAAATTACAACTAAAGGAATCATTAAAGGACAAAGCGTATGGCACGGGATCTTAGAAAGTTGTTCGCAAAAGAACGAGAAGAAAAGACCTACTCAATGAAAAAGGGTCATGAGGCCCGGTTCCTATCCAAATTGGATGAAAAAATGCCAACAGAGGAACCTCCTAAGGAAAAGAAAGGGTATACCGTTTGGCTACAGATAGCGGCATCGGTGGTGGTTGCCTTGGGCTTAACGTTCTATTATTTTTCAAGCCAAGAAGGGGAGGTAAATGATGCTGAAAAACAGATTGTTGAAACTGAAAAAAGCGGGGAGGAGTATCAGGGCATTTCGTTGGGCGACCTTTCCCCAGATCTAAAGAAAGTGGAAAATTATTACCTCACCAACATCAATCTTCAACTTTCAGACCTAGAGATGGATTCCAGCAACAAGGAGGTAATGGACAGTTTTATGGGCCGATTGGCCGAATTGGATACCGAGTACCATCGATTGAACAAGGAACTTAATGACATGGGACCCAACGACCAGACCATTGGTGCCCTGGTGAAAAATTTGCAGTTGCGCTTGCAATTGCTTCAAAAGCTAAAATTAAAATTGAATCAATTAAAATCATCAAAAAATGAACAGGAAACATCAAATATTATTTAGTGGACTTCTTTTTGTGCTGACCGGATGGGTTGTTTGTGCACAGGAAAAATCCAAGACTTACAAAGAAACGTTCAATGTGGACCAAGATGCCGTTATCAACATCAATACCAGTTATGCGGATATTGAATTTGAAACATGGAACAAGGATCAGGTAGAGATTACCGCAGTAATTGAATTGGAGGGTGCCACCGATGAGGAAGCACAATCCTACTTTGAAAAAGATCAGGTCACGATCAAAGGAAACAGCAAGGAAATAGAAATCCGTACAACGGGCAGTGGTTTTTGGGCCAATTCTTCTTATGTGTATGACTTTGATATTCCAGAAATCCCAAACATTGAATTTGTGATGCCCGAGATTCCGGAAATTCCAGAGATTCCAGAAATCATTGTAATGCCCAATTTACCTCCGATGCCGCCCATGCCACCCATGCCTCACATGGATTTTGATTATGAGGCTTACAAAAAAGATGGGGACAAATACTTGAAGGAGTGGAAAAAGAACTTCGACAAGAATTTTGATGAGGAGTACAAAGCGCGTTTTAAAGAGTGGAGTGAGGAGATGGGAGAAATGGCAAAAGAAATGGCCGAGAATAGAAAACAAATGGAGGAAGACCGGGAGCAACTCATGGAAGACCGTAAGGAATTGAAGGAGGAGCAAATGGAACTTCGCAAAGAGGCCCAAGAAGAGATGAGAAGGCACCGGGAGGAAGCCAGAAAGCAGCAACATGAGGTTAGGCGCCAACGTGTCATCAGTATCAATAACGATGAGCCCAATGTGTTTTATTTTTCATCTGATGATGGTGAGCGCAAGAAATATAAGGTGAAAAAGCGTATCAAGATCAAAATGCCAAAAAGCGTTAAACTTAAAATGGACGTGAGGCATGGCGAGGTAAAATTGGCCGCAAACACAAAGAACATCAATGCAAGCTTGTCCTACGCAAGCTTGCATGCCGCTACCATTGATGGGGACAAGACCCATATTAGGGCATCGTATTCGCCTGTTGAGGTACAACAATGGAACTACGGGCAGTTAAAAACGGATTATTCGGACAGGGTAAATCTTAAGGAGGTAAAAGAATTAAAATTGAATTCAGTTTCGTCCAATGTAATTATTGGAAGGTTGCTGAACAATGCTCTTGTCACCAGTAGCTTGGGCGCGTTGAACATCGATTCTGTATCCGATGGGTTTTCAAACATTGACATTACTGTTGAAAATGGAGAGGTGGACTGTGTTGTACCTTCGGTACCCTTTAAAATTTATGTGAACGAAACCCTATCTGAGTTTACGTACCCCAAAAGCATATCCATTGGAACATCAAAAAACTTTGATACCAACGTGCACAAAGGGTATCATGTGTCCAATACCGATGGTAAATCCATTACAATTACCGCTAAATATAGTGAAGTAGCCCTAAAAGAATAATCCCTTCTTTTGTTGGTTTTCTTACCTACACTTTCCAAGACCTAATCCTTGGTCAAAAACACCAACAACTCACAGTTTCTAAATAGAATAATTTTCCACCTTAGTGGGCCTCTTCCTTTAAATACGATTGAAAATTGGCCTTAAACCGATTTAATCTTGGGATGGATACGTTTCGGATATAGGAATTGTTCGGATGGTTCCTTTCATAATCCTGATGGTAATCCTCGGCCATATAAAATTTGTCAAATTTCTTCACTTCAGTGACAATGGGCCTGTCATAAACCATTTCTTCTTTCAACTTGGCCATGTAGTCGTTTATGATTTTTTTCTCCTCCTCATTTTTATAAAATGCTATGGAGCGGTATTGGGCACCCCTGTCTGGTCCTTGGCGATTAAGGGTAGTGGGATCATGTGAACCAAAGAACACCTGTACTAATTGGGTAAATGAAATAACTTCAGGGTCGTAATAAACTTCTACGGCTTCTGCATGAGTGGTCTTTCCATAGGACACCTGTTCATAGGTAGGGTTCTTTTCCGTACCGCCCGCATATCCAGAGTAGACTTCTTTTACACCTTTTACACTTTCAAAAATGGCCTCAACACACCAAAAGCATCCACTGGCAAAATAGGCGGTTTCATATTCCTGTAACTGAGCTGCAGTAAATGTTTCTTTTTTTGGAGCTTCTAATTGTTCTTCTTGGGCAAGCTCTTGTTTTTCTGATTTGTTTTTGGATTGACAACCAACAGACGTTAAAAGTAGTAGCAGTAAAAAAGGAATTCCCACAGTTTTCATTTTAGTGTTTTTTGCTTAGTGGGAATAAGTTAGCAACTATTACTTGGAATGGTGTTAAAATTTGTTAATTCTGATGTGGTGTGGTCAACATCTATGGTATTCCAATAAAGGGTTTTCAAAAGATAGTGTCGCACCGAATAATACATCTTATTCTTACAATAAGTATTCTTTTTCCTACAAATAATTCTTTTTATATCAGTGCTTTACAGATGAACTGCTTTTCAAATGATCGATGAAATGCACATGTGGTCGGCATGTTGTTTTTAAACCTAAAAACGTTCATCGGCGATAAAAAACACTTTATCCAAGAAAAGTTTTTACACCGAAAAAAAGAGTGGGTTAAGCGACATAAATCGGGACTAGGGGACCGGTGAAAGTAGCTTTACCATGTAATTAAAACCCAAGTCATGAAAACAATTTTAACCATCATCGCAGTAACTTTTATCGGAACAATGGCCATGGCCCAAGATATTTCTAAAGAAGTTAAAGTAGAAACCAAATCTACCGATGTGGAGTTGAGCGAAAACGTACAAGCTGAAATTAAGAAGGACAGAAAAATGACCAGATTGTACAAGTTCAAAAACTCTAGGGTTAAAAAGGAACTTTCTTTCAGAACTAAAAGAAACAAAGCAAAATTGGCTTAATTATGATAACCGGGTTTTTAATTCCATTTACACTATTCTTGAGTTTTGCCTTTATAGTGGCATCAATAGTATTTTCCTTGCGCGCTAAAAAATTTAGGTAGCTTCTAAAATTGTTAAGGCTTCAGCCCATCAATCCACAGAATTAAACTCTTCAATGACTTCCTCAAATATAATACGATAGTAGGTGCCTTTTTTGGTATAATCTCTGCTTATGGTGCCCCGTAGTTGCCGTGCCAGGTTATAGATCAACTTTAGGCCTAGAGAATTTGAGGTTCTGGGATTGATATCCTCGGAATAACCAATACCATTGTCGCCCAGGTACATTTCATAACGGTTATCGTCCAGTTTTTGCAAAGAAACATGGATTTCGCCCTCACTACCTTCCGAAATCCCATATTTGAGCGCATTGGTAATGGTTTCATTAATAATGAGTCCAAGGGGGATTACCGTATCTATGCTAAGCTTGTTATCATCAATGTCCAAGTCTACTTTTACATTGTTGGTGCTGCCTTTCACAGAGCGCACAAGATAGTCGCAAAGCTCTTTTACATAGGGTTTTAGTTCTACTTTTGATAGGTAATCATCACGTTTGTAGAGCATTTCGTGTACCATGGCCATGGAAACTACCCTATTTTGACTGCTTTTGATAATGTTGCTGATTTTTTCATCGGCAAGTGCCCTGGACTGCAGGCTCAAAAGGCTGGAAACGGTCTGAAGGTTATTCTTGACCCTATGGTGAACCTCCTTCAACAACATTTCTTTTTCTTCAATGCGCTCCTGAATCTCATTTCGGGATTTGTATAGCTTGTGATGTGCCCTTAGTAGATTTTTCCCAAAAACGCCTCCCAAAAGGTATACAGCAAAAACCGCGCTTAAAAAAGCAAACCAGTTTCTGGATTCCAAAGGAATGGTGTTTTCAGAAAGTTGAAAATCACCGGTATCATATAAAAACAAGATGGCAAGCACAGACAGGTTAACAATAAGGTAGAGTTGGCCAAAAACCTTGGTGGTCACATATCCGGCAAAGACTACAATGGCCAGAACAAAAACAAAGGGACTCTGTATTCCACCGCTATAAATGGTAACAATGGTGGCCCCGATCATGGATAGGATAGAAGTGATATTGTAGGTGAGAATCAACCTTTTGTGTTGCTTGTAGAGGAGCGTGTTTACAAGGTTTAAAAATGCATAAATAAAACAAGCATTGGGTATAATGCCTTCAATATTTAAAAAATAGAGGCAAATTAGGCCCAAAATGAACGCAAATAACGAAGAACTATAGTTAACCTTAAGTATCAAATCGGCTTTGTCTTGCAAAAGTTGTTTATCCTTAAAAGGAGTCTTCATATACTACGCTTGGTTGTTCTTCTCTACTACGGTCAAGGTTGTAAAATGGAGTAGTAAAAGTAGCTTGTTACGGGGTGTTTTGGTTGTAAATCTAAATATGTTTTTTGATATAATCAAAAGCGGCAGCTAATATTAGCTGCCGCCCGGTCATCTTATTTTTCTTGGAATCAGTCTTCCACCAGTACCCACTCACCCTTATCAATGAGTGGTTCGGCCTGCTTGTATTTACAAGTCTTGCTTTCTCCAGACATGACATTTTTGATGGTAACGCGTTCGTTTCTACCAATTTTCGGTTTTTCGCGAACAATAGTCTCGGTTACCTGCGGTCTTTGACGCTGGGTCTGTCCCGCAGCCCTGTTCTGGGCGGCCAACTCATCACTATTTGGAATTTCTTCTTTGGAGGTTTGAAGTTTTTCCTTGGGTCTTCTTACGCTTCTTGCTTCTTGGATTTGATTGGTATTTTCTGTGGGCAACTCTCCCTTAAACAGGAATGAAATTACTTCTTTGTTCACTTTATCAATCATTTCTTTGAAAAGCTCAAAAGCCTCGAACTTGTAGATCAACAGTGGGTCTTTTTGTTCATGGACCGCCAATTGTACGGATTGTTTTAGCTCATCCATTTTACGCAAGTGTGTCTTCCAGGAGTCATCAATGATTGCCAGGGTGATGTTTTTCTCAAAATCGGTAATCAACTGCTTTCCATCCGTTTTATAGGCCTTCTCCAAGTTGGTGACCACGTTCAAGGACTTGATACCATCCGTAAAGGGGACTACAATGCGCTCAAACTTGTTGGACTCATCTTCATACACTTTTTTAATGACTTGGAAGGCCACCGTGGCACTACGCTCCATTTTTTGCTTATAGAAATCGTAGGCTTCATCGTTAATTGTATTGGCAATCTGCTGAAAGCTCATTTTTTTGAAGTCCTCTTCGCTGATTGGAGAGGTAATGGAGAAGTATTTGATGAGCTCAAACTCAAAGTTCTTGTAATCATCTGCCATTTTATTGGTCTCCGCAATGGCTTCACAGGTATCGTAAATCATATTGGCGATGTCTACCTTAAGGCGTTCACCTTGTAAGGCGTGCTTTCTTCGTTTGTAGATGACTTCCCGTTGGGCATTCATCACATCATCGTATTCCAACAAACGCTTACGGATACCAAAGTTGTTTTCCTCCACTTTTTTCTGGGCACGTTCTATGGATTTGGTCATCATGGAATGTTGAATAACCTCCCCTTCTTCCAAGCCCATGCGGTCCATCATCTTGGCCACACGGTCCGAACCGAACAAACGCATAAGGTTGTCTTCCAAAGAAACGTAAAACTGTGAACTTCCCGGGTCTCCCTGTCGTCCAGAACGACCTCTTAACTGTCGGTCCACACGACGTGAATCATGGCGTTCCGTACCCACAATGGCCAAACCTCCGGATTCTTTGACTTCGGGACTCAATTTAATGTCGGTACCCCTACCGGCCATATTGGTGGCAATGGTAACGACCCCTGCATTTCCTGCTTCGGCAACAATATCCGCTTCTTTTTTGTGCAACTTCGCGTTCAATACATTGTGGGGTATTTTTCGAACGCTCAACAGTTTGGACAATAATTCGGAAATTTCCACCGATGTGGTACCAATCAGTACAGGTCTTCCCGCCTTGGAAAGGTCAGTGACCTCGTCAATGATGGCGTTGTACTTTTCACGTTTGGTCTTATAGATCAAATCGTGTCGGTCATCCCGTGCAATGGGTCTATTGGTTGGAATTTCCATGACATCCAACTTGTAGATTTCCCAAAACTCACCTGCTTCGGTAACGGCGGTACCTGTCATCCCTGCAAGTTTGTTGTACATTCTAAAGTAGTTCTGCAAGGTGATGGTGGCGAAGGTCTGGGTCATGGCCTCAATCTTCACGTTTTCCTTGGCCTCAATGGCTTGGTGCAGACCATCCGAATATCTTCTTCCATCCATGATACGACCGGTCTGCTCGTCCACGATCATTACCTTGTTGTCCATCACCACATATTCCACATCTTTCTCAAAGAGGGTATAGGCTTTCAACAATTGGGTCATGGTATGGATGCGCTCACTTTTTACGGCAAAATCCTTAAAGAGTTCTTCCTTGAGTTCGGCCTCTTTTTCAATTTCGAGGTCCTGATTTTCAATTTTGGCGATTTCACTACCAATATCGGGCATCACAAAGAAGTCCTTGTCTTGATCGCCGGAAATGTAATCCACACCTTTATCGGTCAATTCTATCTGGTTGTTCTTCTCATCAATGACAAACAACAGGTCAGCATCCACTTTGGGCATTTCCCGGTTATTGTCCTGCATATAGAAATTCTCAGTCTTCTGCAATAATTGTTTTACGCCCTCTTCACTCAAAAATTTAATGAGTGCTTTGTTTTTGGGTAATCCTCTATGCACCCGAAGCAACAAGAATCCACCTTCTTTGGTATCACCAGCTGCGATGAGTTTTTTGGCTTCCGCCAAAACACCGGTTAGATGTTGTCTTTGTTTTTGAACAATGTCCGAAACTTTAGGTTTTAGTTCGTTAAATTCGTGACGGTCACCTTCAGGAACGGGACCGGATATGATCAATGGGGTACGGGCGTCATCAATCAGTACGGAATCCACCTCATCCACAATGGCATAATGGTGTGGGCGTTGTACCAAGTCGCCCGGCGTATGTGCCATGTTGTCACGCAAATAATCGAAACCGAATTCGTTGTTGGTGCCATAGGTGATGTCCGCATTGTACGCGGCTCGCCGTCCATCAGAATTGGGCTGGTGCTTATCGATACAATCCACTGAAAGGCCATGGAATTCAAATATGGGAGCCATCCAAGCACTGTCCCTTTTGGCCAAGTAATCGTTCACGGTTACCAAGTGTGCCCCTTTTCCTGCCAATGCGTTTAAATAGAGTGGGAGTGTGGCCACCAAGGTTTTACCTTCACCGGTCTGCATTTCTGCAATTTTCCCTTGGTGCAAAGCAATACCACCGATGAGCTGTACATCATAATGAACCATATCCCAAGTGACTTCCTTACCTGCGGCGTCCCAAGAGTTGTTCCAAATGGCCTCGTCATTTTCCAAGGTAACATAGTCTTTGGTTCCAGAGATTGAACGGTCAAACTCTGTGGCGGTAACGGTCAAGGTTTCATTAGCGGCAAAGCGTTTGGCAGTTTCTTTAACTACTGCAAAGGCTTCGGGAAGTATGTTGTTGAGGGTCTTTTCTGAAATTTGGTAAGCTTCTTCGTTGAGCTTGTCTATTTCAGCATAGATTTCCTCGTTACGGTCTATGTCATTGGAGTTTTCCACTTCCTCTTCCAGCGCGGTGATCTTGTCGTTGATCTCTTTACAATCTTCAGCAATCTGTGCCTTAAAGGAAATGGTTTTCTGTCTCAGTTCATCGTGGCTCAACCCTTCAAGCGCTTGCTCAAAGGATTTTATTTCTTTTACCAAAGGCTGTAGGGCCTTAACGTCCTTTTCCGATTTATCTCCTACAAACGCCTTTAGTACGGAATTAATCAAACTCATGAAATGTCTTTTCGTTAGAATGGCAAAAGCTGTTCCATTGATGAGAATATGGTGGAATTCTTCTGCTGGGCTGTCAAAATTACATAAAAAAAAGCCTCTAATGAGACTTTTTAACGTGCTTTATGTTTTCCAAAATTAATATTCATCCTCATTCCAAAGATAGTCTTCTTCGGTAGGATAGTCGGGCCATATTTCCTCAATGGACTCATATATCTCGCCGCCCTCTTCTTCCATGGATTGTAAGTTTTCTACAACTTCCAATGGTGCTCCGGTACGGATCGCATAATCTATCAGTTCGTCTTTGGTGGCTGGCCAAGGCGCATCACTTAAATATGAGGCTAGTTCTAATGTCCAGTACATAGTAACGGTTTGATTTTAAATTTTTTGCAAAAATAATTTTTAAACTCAATTAGTCAAGTAAAAACAGTATTAATTAAAAATTATTTTGGAGTTGACAAAACTATTGCGCTAAAAAAACGATTTATTTAGTCCAACGCCTTCGGAATCCACTTGACTTCTTGGGCTTTTAAGTCGTTTGACAACTTCCGTGCCAACACAAACAAATAATCTGAAAGACGGTTGATATAGGACAGCAAAAGTGCTGGAACAGGTTCATTCTCATGCAAATAGGAAATCATTCGTTCTGCTCTGCGACAGACGGTTCTGGCAATATGGCAGTATGACACGGTGGAATGGCCGCCTGGTAGGATAAAATGTGTCATTTCTGGAAGACTTTCGTTCATTTGGTCCATTTCTTTTTCCAAAAGTTCAATATCCTCTTCACCAATTCTTGGAATTTTAAGTCGTTTGTCCTTTTTCGGTTCAGTAGCCAAAATGGAACCCACCGTAAATAGTTTCTCCTGAATGAGCATTATTATCTCTTTGGAATGGGAATCTATTTCCTGATCACGGAGCAGTCCTAAAAAGGAGTTGAGTTCGTCAATGGTTCCGTAACTTTCTATGCGGATATGGTGTTTGGGTACTCGGGTTCCAGTGAACAAAGATGTAGTGCCTTTATCTCCAGTTTTGGTGTAAATTTTCATGGTTTTCAGATGTCAGTGGTCAGACGTCAGATTTCTGATATCTGCTTGTTCATTGTTCATTGTCCCGGTCACGTTTTCGCTTTCCATCCATGAACCTGCGAGACTTTCTGCGCTTGGTAGCTCTCTTGTTTCGGTACAAAATAATCAAATAAATCAGTCCCAAAACTACGAGGACATACCAAATGGTGTTATCGGTTGCAGCACTTTCCATGCTTAAAATTACTTTTTTAAATTCGAATAGTGAAATGTTCCTTCACCTGTTCCTTTCGGATGAAAATAGTGCCACAATGGAACATATCAATACTTACCGTAATATTGGGTGAAGCAATCAGATTTTTCCATTCTTCCCATTTCTCTTTAGTTTGATGAATACCATCAACCAAAATCATGCTATTATTATGAAGTTTTCCTACGGAAAGCAGCTCCATGAATTTTGAATCGTCCATTAGGTCCGTAAAAAGAATATCAACAGTTGGGTTGTCAAAAGAAGTCGCTGCAAATTTTGTTTTAACAAAGGTTTCAACCTCAGGAGCGCCGTTGATTTCAATTTTTTTAAAATTGAAATAGCCAATGCTCTTCAACAACACATTGATGGTCTTGTTGCGATGAAGCTTTTTTTGGGAATATAAACACTGGGTCACAAAATTGAAGACGAAAGGGGAGTGCACTCCATGCGCATTAGTAGACTTAATGAGAAATTTGAGATACGAATTGACTTTAAACCACATTATTATCCCTCTAAAATGGCAGAAAGCTCAAACCAGCGTTCTGTTTTTTCTTCTATACCGTCCTCAACTTCTTTGAGCTCTATGGATAATTTTGCAATGGCATCGCCATCCAATTCGGGATCCATA
Source organism: Bacteroidia bacterium (assembly GCA_030427985.1). Classification (GTDB taxonomy): domain Bacteria; phylum Bacteroidota; class Bacteroidia; order Flavobacteriales; family Flavobacteriaceae; genus Flagellimonas. The sequence goes on from JAUIBH010000026.1 coordinate 36,336, forward strand.
AATTGGCTTTGGAGCTCAGCTTTCTTTTCTTCCAGTTTTTGGATGTCCTTTTCCAATTGCTTGTATTCCTTTTGTTCTGAATAGGAAAGTTTACCACCGCTGGTATCTCTCCAATTGTTTTCCGTTTTTTCGGAAGAAGCAGCCTTGTTTTCCCGTTCTTCAATGACCTTGCTGTTTTCATACACCCTATAATCGGTGTAGTTGCCTGGAAAATCTTCAATTACTCCATCTCCTTTGAAGACAAATAGGTGATCCACAATCTTGTCCATAAAATAGCGGTCGTGAGATACCACGATCAAGCAGCCGGGGAAATCCAATAAAAAGCTTTCCAAGACATTTAGGGTAACAATGTCCAAATCGTTGGTGGGTTCATCCAGAATCAAAAAATTGGGATTTTGGATGAGTACGGTGCAGAGGTAGAGCCGTTTTCGTTCTCCTCCACTCAATTTTTCCACAAAATCGTATTGTTTTTTACGGTCGAATAGAAACCGTTCCAACAATTGCTGTGCAGAAATTTGCCGTCCCTTTTTCAAGGGAATGTAATCCCCAAACTCGCGAATGACATCAATGACCTTTTGGCCTTCCTTCGCTGGGATTCCCTTTTGAGTATAGTAACCAAATTTTAGGGTGTCACCTACAACCACTTTTCCACCATCTACGGTTTCTTGTTGCGTTAGGATATTCAAGAAGGTGGACTTTCCGGTACCATTTTTTCCGATGATACCCACACGCTCACCTTTGTTGAAATTGTAATCAAACTTGTTGAGGATGACTTTGTCATCATAAGATTTTGAAATGTTATGGAGTTCCAAAATCTTGCTGCCCAAGCGCTCCATGTTCAATTCCAACTCCACTTGGTGGTCTTTTCTTCGTTGGTGCGCCCTTTTTTTGATTTCACTGAAATCGTCTATTCGGGATTTGGATTTAGTGGTGCGTGCCTTGGGCTGTCTGCGCATCCAGTCCAGTTCCTTTTTGTAGAGTTGTTTGGATTTGTGTTGCTCTACTGCTTCACGCTCCATTCGGGCGTCTTTCTCCTGTAAATAATAAGAATAGTTCCCTTTGTATGTGTACAACTGATTGTTGTCCAGTTCTATGATCTCATTACAGACCCGATCTAGAAAATAACGGTCGTGCGTCACCATAAAAAGGGTAATGTTCTCTTTGGAAAAATAAGCTTCGAGCCATTCAATCATTTCCAAGTCCAAATGGTTGGTAGGCTCATCCATAATGAGCAAATCTGGTTTGTTCAGTAGAACATTGGCCAAGGCCAGGCGCTTTTTTTGTCCTCCTGAAAGGGTACTCACCTTGGCATCCAGTTTGGTTAGCTGTAGTTTAAACAGAATTTGCTTGTATTGGGTCTCAAAATCCCAAGCATTGTGACGCTCCATGGCCTCAAAGGCTTTTTGGTAACGATCCGTATCTTCCGGATTTTCCATGGCCTTTTCATAGGCGGCAATTACCTTTAAAATGTCATTGTCCGTGGTGAAAATGGTCTCTTCAATGGTCAAGTTGGGGTTCAGGTTGGGTTCTTGTTCCAAAAAAGCAACTTTGGTGTCCTTTCTAACCGTTACTTGGCCTGTTTCCGAGGTGTCTTTCCCGGACATGATATTGAGAATGGAGGTCTTGCCACTCCCATTTTTGGCAATCAATGCAATTTTTTGGTCTTTGTTGATTCCGAAGGAAATACCGGAAAACAGGACCAACTCCCCATAAGATTTAGATATGTTTTCTACTGTTAGTAAGTTCATGGGTATGGATTATAGGCCAATCCTAAAGTTTGGAATATCGAATAAGATAAACGTATCGCATGGCCAAGGTCAAAAGTACGGGAATCACCACGGGTGAAAAAATCTGTACACCAAATATCCACAGAATCAACATGAGTCCCACAAGTCCCAGCATGCTGTACATATATTTGGCAGACCATTCCGGGAGTTTGTTTTCAAATACAAGAATAAAGGCCACAACGGCATTTAAGGGGAAAGCCCATAAGACATTATAGTTGTAGGGGGTTGAGGTATGGTCGGTTGCAAACCATAGAAACAGTAAAAATAGTCCTATTAGACCTGTGATGAAGAACAGGGAAAAATCCAACCATTTACTTCTGGCTTTGTGTTGATAATCAAAATACGTAACGATGCCGGTGAACACCAAAAGCAAGATAAACCAGAACAGTGGTGAGAGCGGGAGAAAGTTTTGTTTTGTATGCTCTTGGTAATCCAAGATGACTCGCTCTCGTTTTAAAAGAGGTTTCCCATCTTTGGTGGTGTGGCGTATTTGGATCATGGCATAATACGGTAGGAACATGTGTTCTTGTACGGTTGCTGTTCGGTCCACTCTGGACCCAAAAGCAAGGTCAATCCCGAACATGGACCACGAATTCACATTCAAAAATTGCCGAACCAACTGCCTAAAGCTGTACTGTTCGTCCAAATAGGAGCCATCAAATTCAATGGCGTCACCATATTGTTCTTTTAAAATTGTTCCCGTTATGCTAGAACAATTGTTCAGTAGAGGGTCGTACAAATAGTCCCGATTTTGGGGTAAATAGTTTTCTTCAAAAAAAGCGAGCAGTTCGTTTCGTTCTTCCAGTGTCAGGTCTAAAATCTGTTCTTTCACCCATCTTTTTTCCAGTTCATATTCATACAGAAAGGCTTCAAAACTTCTTCGGGAAAGAGAATAGATCATTCGTCCCTTTACAAAATTCAGGTAGAAATTGGGTTGGTTAAAATCAAAGGTGCCATAGTTGTAGACCACATCAATGCCCAGCTCGGGATCCTGAACACGGAACGCACTGTGGCCAAAGGCATAGTACAACTCATCCCCAGCTGCGCATGTGAGCAAGCTTATTTGAGATTTCTCTGAAAGTTCTGGTGCTTGGGAAAAGGATTGGAACCCAACCAAGAGCAGCAATGAAAAAAAGAAAATCCGTTGTTTCATTTTCAAGATTGTCACGGCAAATATCAGAATAAATACGGCTCAGCCGAACATCAAAATCCAACAGTTTGTTTTTTCCCTTATTTTTACGGAAACCGAACTGTATGAAGTCCTATATTCCCAATTTGTTAACCCTGCTTAATGTTTTTAGTGGTTGCGTGGCCACTGTTTTTGCTGTGCTCAACCATTTGGAGTTGGCAGCGCTCTTTGTTTTTATCGGCATATTTTTCGATTTTTTTGATGGATTGGCAGCGCGTGCCCTGGATGTAAAAAGTGAGGTAGGGGTGCAGTTGGATTCTCTGGCCGATGTGATTACGAGCGGGTTGGTTCCGGGTATTGTAATGTTCCAATTGTTGAATATGGCCGAACGAGGTGGGTGGAACCTCGGTTTTTTTGGGCATGATGATGAGATGACCCTAATGCCCTTTTTTGGATTTATGATCACCTTGGCATCTGCATACCGATTGGCCAAGTTTAATGTGGATGAGGACCAAGTTTCTTCATTTAAAGGATTGCCTACTCCAGCGAATGCCTTGCTGATTCTTTCCCTTCCTTTAATTCTGTTATACCATAACAACGAAGTGCTCAGTGGTATTATTCTCAATCAATGGTTTTTGATGAGTTTGACGGTAGTGAGTGCCTATTTGTTGAATTCCCGCATTGAACTTTTTGCCCTCAAATTCGAAAACTGGAGTTTTAAGGATAATGCAGTTAAGTATTTGTTCTTAATCGGAAGTTTGGTGATGCTATTGACCTTAAAGTTTTTAGCCATCCCGCTGATTATTATTTTTTACGTATTTGCATCGTTATTGATTACTAGAAAAAATGGGAAATGAAATAAAAAAGGTGTATCCATCCAAAGTGGGGTTGGGACTACTTGCCATTGTAGTGGTTGGTTTTGGTGTAGGGTTATACTATACGGTTGCCCAAGCTCAGTGGCTTCATTTGGTCATACAAGCATTCATATTAATTTTGGTAGTTCTTCTTTTTTACTCCATCTCTTACGAAATCGATGACAAAACCCTAGTGGTGAAAATCTTTTTTTGGTTCAAAAAACAAATTCCTATTGAGTCGATAACTCATATATCAGAAACATATAATCCCATATCATCCCCAGCTGCCTCCTTGGATCGTTTGGAAATATTATATGGCAAATACAATAGTATAATCATCTCCCCAAAAGATAGGAAGGGATTTATTGCACATTTAAAATCCATCAATCCAGATTTAGAATTGAAATTGAGGAAAAGTAAGAATTGAAGGTTTAAAAATCCAACTTCTTTTTCCGGAGCTCAAAGTTTTGACCCAGATACACTTTCCGTACCATTTCATCCACGGCCAATTCTTCTGGAACGCCAGCTTTTAGTATACCCCCTTCAAACATTAAATAGGAACGTTCGGTAATGGCCAAAGTCTCTTGAACGTTGTGGTCAGTAATGAGAATCCCAATGTTTTTGTTTTTCAGTTGGGCCACAATACGCTGAATGTCCTCAACCGCAACGGGGTCAACTCCCGCAAAAGGCTCATCCAACAAAATAAATTTTGGGTCGGTGGCGAGGGCTCGGGCAATTTCGGTACGACGTCGTTCCCCTCCCGATAATAAATCTCCTCGGTTTTTACGGATATGTCCCAGACCAAACTCGTCAATCAGCGACTCCATTTTCATGTGCTGCTCCTTTTTGCTCAAATTGGTCAATTGCAAGACGCTGAGAATATTTTTTTCAATGCTCAGTTTTCGAAAAACAGAAGCTTCCTGCGCCAAATACCCAATGCCGTTCTGGGCTCTTTTGTACATGGGAAAAGCGGTGATGTCCATGCTATCCAAAAAGATTTTGCCACCGTTAGGCTTTATCAAACCCACAATCATGTAGAACGAGGTGGTTTTTCCAGCACCATTTGGACCCAAAAGCCCTACAATTTCACCTTGGTTTACCTCGAGCGATATGCCCTTAACAACTTTTCGGCCGCGGTAGGCCTTCATGATATTTTCTGCGCGTAGCTTCATAGGAATTTGCCAAAACTAAACATATTCTCCTTCAAGAAAAGGGTCTTTGGCTTTTTTTTAAGCTTCGTTTTCCTCCAAAGCTTCCCAAAATTCATAGGCCCTCCGTAAATGAGGGATTACAATGGTGCCGCCTACCAAAGTGGCAATACCCAAGGTCTCCATCACTTCTTCTTTATTGGCGCCTGCTTTTTTGGAGCTTTCCAGATGGTATTTCACACAATCATCACAGCGGAGCACTGCAGAGGCAACCAGCCCCAAGAGTTCCTTGGTTTTTACATCAAGGGCTCCGGCCATAAATGCATTGGTATCCAGATTGAAAATACGTTTAATGAGCTTGTTGTTTTCGGCCAAGAGTTTATCGTTCATCTTGGAACGATAGGCATTGAATTCGTCTACTTTATGATTTGGCATTTTTTCTCTCTTTTTCTTTTTTAGCCTCTCGTTTCACTACAATTTTGGAAATGTAGATGCTTATTTGATATAGAATCAGTACCGGAATGGCCACCACAATTTGACTGGTAATATCTGGTGGTGTAATGATGGCAGAAAGAATCAATACAATCACCAAGGCAATTTTCCGATACTTTCTGAGAATCTCAGGGGTTACAAGCCCTACTTTCGTTAAGAAGAAAATGATTATGGGCAGTTCAAACATGATTCCACAGGCAATAACCGCGGCGCGAACAGTTCCAATGTAGGAAGCCAAGTCAATCTCATTATTTACTACATCACTGACTTGGTAAGTCCCCAAAAAGTTGATGGACAAAGGTGCAACTACGTAGTAGCCAAATAATACCCCAA
>JAUIBH010000027.1 GCA_030427985.1 Bacteroidia bacterium
CAAAAGAAATCAACATCATACTGCACCGGTTGGCTTGTCAACTGTTGGAAAACCATTTAGATTTTTCAGATACGGCCCTCATTGGCATTCAGCCCAGAGGTATTTTTTTGGCCGAAAGACTCGCTAAAATCCTGAAAGAGGATTACAAAGTAAAAGATATACCCCTCGGATTTTTGGATATTACATTTTTTAGGGACGATTTTGGAAGAGGGGATAAAATCCTAAAAGCTAACTCCACCAAAATGAACTTTTTGGTAGAAGACAAAAAAGTGGTCTTTGTTGATGATGTGCTCTATACCGGAAGGAGTATTCGCGCTGCCCTAACGGCAATCCAATCCTTCGGGCGACCCAAAAGCATAGAGTTATTGACGCTGATTGACCGACGTTTCAGCCGGCATTTGCCCATTCAACCCAATTATAGAGGGAGGCAAGTGGATGCCATAAACGAAGAAAAAGTAAAGGTGAATTGGGAGGAGCATGATGGAGAGGACACCGTATATTTAGTAAGTAAATAAGTTGAAATGAGTGAACTGAGTGTAAACCACTTGCTGGGAATAAAGTATCTGAACAAAAAGGATATCGCACTCATTTTTGAAACCGCAGACCATTTTAAAGAGGTCATTAACCGATCTATTAAAAAGGTACCCACACTGCGCGATATTACCATCGCCAATATTTTTTTTGAAAACAGTACCCGAACCAGATTGTCCTTTGAGCTAGCAGAAAAGCGTTTGTCTGCCGATGTGGTCAATTTTTCAGCAGCACAATCTTCAGTGAAGAAGGGAGAAACCCTCATCGATACGGTTAACAATATCCTTTCTATGAAAGTGGATATGGTGGTCATGCGGCATCCCAATCCTGGCGCTGGTATTTTCCTTTCAAAACATGTAAAGGCATCCATCGTCAATGCGGGGGATGGGGCACATGAACACCCCACCCAAGCGCTGCTGGATTCCTATTCCATACGGGAGAAGTTTGGGGATGTAGGCGGCAAAAATGTGGTGATTGTGGGTGATATTCTGCATTCTAGAGTGGCACTCTCCAATATTTTCGCCCTAAAATTACAAGGCGCGAATGTTAAGGTCTGTGGCCCCAAGACTCTCATCCCAAAGCATATTGAATCGCTAGGGGTTACTGTTGAGACCAATCTGAGAAAAGCATTGGAATGGTGCGATGTGGCCAATATGCTCCGCATTCAAAATGAGCGGATGGACATCAGTTACTTCCCGTCCACCCGTGAGTATACCCAACAATTTGGGGTGAACAAACAGCTGCTGGACAGCTTAGACAAACAAATTGTGATCATGCACCCCGGTCCAATCAACAGGGGCGTGGAGATTACAAGTGATGTGGCGGATTCGGACCAATCCATCATTCTGCACCAAGTGGAAAATGGGGTGGCCATCCGTATGGCAGTATTATATTTATTGGCATCAAAAATCAAGTAATATGATTTTCGACAAAGAAGGCACAACCACTATTGTTTTTCAGGAGAAAACCTCACTTTCCACCTTCATGGAAAATTTGAACAACGCCTATTCCAAAATCAAGCACGATAATATTATTATTAATCTCTTTTCTTTCAAAAAGCTCACAGAGGCTGATATTTTGGAGTTCTTGGATATTTCCAATACCCATAAAGCTGCTGGACAATCCTTTGTTTTGGTTACCGACAAAGTTACCTATGATGAAGTTCCGGATGAAATCAGTGTGGTACCCACTATTCAAGAGGCCAAAGACCTTATCGAGATGGAAGAAATAGAACGCGATTTGGGGATATGAAATTGACCATTCTGGGTTGTTACTCGGCAACACCACGAACTTTTACCAACCCAACCTCCCAGGTGCTTGAAATCAAAAATCATCTTTTTTTGATTGATTGTGGTGAAGGAACTCAGGTCCAGTTGCGAAAATATAAGGTCAAGTTTTCCAGAATCAAACATATTTTTATTTCCCATTTGCATGGCGACCATTTTTTTGGCCTGCCAGGACTGGTTTCCACTTTCCGACTTTTGGGGAGGGAGAGTGAACTGCACATTTATGGCCCAAAAGGTATTAAGGAAGCCATCACACTTTTCTTGAAATTGGGTGATAGCTGGACCAATTACCCACTTGTTTTTCATGAATTGGAATCGAAGGAATCTGAATTGTTGTTCGAGGATGATAAAGTTAGTGTACATACCATCCCCTTAGATCATAGGGTCTATGCCAATGGGTTTTTATTTCAGGAGAAGCCGGCTCCCCGAACCTTGGATATTGAAATGGCCAGAAAGTTTGAAATAGATAAAAGTCAGTTCAATAAGATAAAAGATGGAGCTGATGGGGTATCCAAAAATGGAGAGGTCGTACCCAATAAGAAAATTACATTTCCTCCCCCAAAACCCAAAAGCTATGCATTTTGTAGCGATACGGTGTATAAAGAATCAATCGTTCCCCTAATAAAAAAAGTGGATACACTGTACCATGAATCCACTTTTTTGGAAACCGAGAAGCACCTTTGCGCCAAAACAAAACATTCCACAGCAAAACAGGCGGGGCTAATAGCCAAAAAGGCCCAAGTAGGCACCCTTATTTTAGGCCATTATTCCACTCGATACAAATCTTTGGAGCTTTTTAGGGATGAAGCCTTGCAAGTTTTTCCTAATGTGGAGTTGGCCGATGATGGTAAAATCTTTGATATATAAATTTTTAACGTCCTATACATAATCATTTAGGAACCTAAAATTCGCTCCTTAGCCCGACACGAATTTCACAAATGAGCACGAATCTTATTTGGGTCGACCACTTATACCCATCGAACCCAAAGGATAACTTTTCCACACACCATTCTTTGCTGTCATTTGAATTTTACCGAAATTCACACTATGCAAAAAAACTTGGGCAACTATCGAAAATCCTACGAAAAAAGTAGCTTGACGGAAGATTCCATCAAAGAAAATCCACTTGAGCAATTTCAAAAATGGTTTTACGAGGTTGAAGCAACCGATGGAGTTGATGAAACCAATGCTATGACCATTTCAACCATTGGCCTGGATGGCTTTCCGAAAAACAGGGTGGTCTTGCTCAAAAAGTATACCCACGAAGGATTTATTTTTTACACCAACTACAACAGCGAAAAGGGAAAGGCCATTGCCAAAAACCCTGCGGTCTGTCTTTCCTTTTTTTGGCCCAACATGGAACGGCAGGTCATTATTAAGGGTACGGCTGAAAAAGTGGCCGAAAACCTTTCGGATGGTTATTTTGAGTCTCGCCCTGTTGGGAGTCAGTTGGGTGCAGTGGTTTCTAGCCAAAGTGAGGTGATTGAATCACGTGAATTTTTGGAGAAGGAGTTGGAAGCTTTGGAAAAGCAATATGAGGGCAAATCCATTGAGCGGCCAAAAGATTGGGGAGGCTACTTGGTGCGGCCCGTTTCCATGGAATTTTGGCAGGGACGTCCCAATAGATTGCACGATCGCATCAGATATACCCTTCAGGAGGATTATGACTGGAAAATAGAACGTTTGGCACCTTAATTCATCAAAAAATGAAACAGTTGATATTAATGCGACACGGAAAATCCTCTTGGGAGTATGAAGTGTCAGACAAGGATAGACCATTAAAGGAAAGAGGAATTGGGGATGCCCATTTGGTGGCAAAAGCATTTGATCAGATTGCCCCTAACATAGATTTTGCTTGTTCCAGCCCAGCCAATAGGGCTTTGCATACCAGTCAAATTTTTCTTCGGGATATAGGGTTTGATCTCCAAAATTTTAAGGTTGATAAGCAGCTTTATGATTTTTCAGGTGATAGTGTTGAAGCTTTTGTGAAACGATTGGACAATAAATGGGAGATCGTAGCCATTTTCGGTCATAATTATGCCTTTACATCGCTTGCAAATACTTGGGGAGATCAGTATATTGAGAACGTTCCCACAGCAGGGCTGGTCCACATCACATTCAATGTGGACGATTGGTCCAAAATTTCAAAGGGAACCACAAAAAAAACAATCTTTCCAAAAGACTTAAAACAGTAAATGGTCAAAACAAAGAACGAGTATATCAATAGGGAAATCAGCTGGTTACATTTTAATGCACGTGTGCTGCAGGAATGCGACGACCCCAATGTACCACTGATAGACCGTCTTCGGTTTCTGGGAATTTTCAGTAACAACCTCGATGAATTTTTTAAAGTAAGATATGCCACGGTAAAGCGTATTGTGGATGCTGGAAAAACGGGTAAAAGTGTTTTGGGGGGAGAAAAGGCCAAGGACCTTTTGGAAGAAATTACAAAGATCGTTATTGCACAGCAGGCACGAAGTCTTGAAATTTTCACCGGAATTGAAAAGGAGCTCAGTGCCGAAAATATTTTTATCATTAATGAAGAGCAGGTCAGTGAAAATCAGGCTGAATTTATACGAGATTATTTCTTCAGCAAGGTCAATCAGGAATTGATGACCATCATTTTGAACGACCTTACCGAATTTCCCTTGTTGAAGGATACCGCAGCCTATCTGGCTGTGAAAATTGTGATGAAAAATGGCTCTGGAAATGGGAGACACAACCGATATGCCTTAATCGAAATCCCAAAAGGAATAGATCGTTTTGTGGTGCTGCCCAAAGAAGGAGACAAGAACTACATTATTATTTTGGATGATCTTATTCGCTTCTGTTTGGATAGCGTCTTCACGATGTTCGAGTTTGAATCCATTTCGGCGCACATGATTAAGATTACACGTGATGCGGAACTCGACATTGACAATGATCTTAGCAAAAGCTTCATTGAGAAAATATCATCCAGTGTGGAGCACCGAAAGATCAGTGATCCCGTTCGTTTCGTATACGATAAAAAAATCGACAAGGACACACTTCAGTTCTTAAAAGAGAAAATGGACATTATGGGAACGGATAGCGTTATTCCCGGAGGGCGTTACCACAACCGAAGGGATTATATGGGCTTTCCCAGCTTGGGGAGGTTCGACCTTATGTATGAAAAAATAGAGCCGTTGCCTGTAAAGGGACTCAGTATGAAAGGGAGTCTTTTGGAGATGATTGCCCATAAGGACTATATGATCTATGCGCCTTACCATACATTCAGTTATGTGACCAAATTTTTACGGGAAGCTGCTTTGGATCCTAAAGTAAGGACCATACAAATCACGGTATATCGATTGGCCAGTGATAGTCAGATTGCATCAGCATTGATCAATGCGGCAAAAAATGGAAAACAGGTCACAGTACAGATTGAACTACAGGCCCGTTTTGATGAACAGGCCAATATTGAATATGCCAACCAATTGCAAGCGGAGGGTATTCGATTGATTTTTGGCGTTTCTGGATTAAAGGTGCACAGTAAAATTTGTATGATTGAACGCGAAGAAGGTGAAGGCATGAAACGCTACGGCTTTATAAGTACGGGCAACTTTAATGAATCCACTGCTAAAATCTATACGGATTATACGCTGTTCACGGCCCATGAGGGCATTTTAAAGGACATGAGCAAAGTGTTTGCCTTTTTTGAAACCAATTACAAAATCAACAAATACAAACACCTTATTGTATCGCCACACTACACCAAATCTACCTTTATAAAACTGATTGATAAAGAGATTGTCAACGCTAAAATAGGAAAAGAGGCTTATATCAAAATTAAAATGAACAGCCTTACCTCCTATAAAATGGTGGACAAGCTCTATGAAGCGAGTAGGGCAGGGGTCAAGATACAAATGATCATACGTGGAATTTGCTGCCTAATCCCAGGGGTTGAGGGCATGAGCGAGAATATTGAGGCCATAAGTGTTGTGGATAAATTTTTAGAGCATCCGCGCCTGTTCATTTTTGGCAATGGCGGAGACCCCAAGATTTATATTTCTTCAGCAGATTGGATGACCCGTAATCTTGATTTCAGGGTAGAAGTAGGCTGTCCCATTTACGACCCCGATATTCGTCAAGAATTATTGGATACCTTTGATATTTCATGGGGAGATAACCTTAAAGCTAGGGTTTTTTCCGAAAAACAGGACAATGCCTACAGAAAAAGAGGTGAGGATGAACCTGAACTTCGATCCCAATTTGAGATGTACTACTATTATCAAAAAAAGCTGGAATCCTAATACCTCCCTAACTTGATTATACGAAAATTTGCTGCTATTGATATCGGGTCAAACGCCATTAGGTTGTTGATCAACAACGTTATCGAACACGAAGAAAAACCTACCGTATTCAAAAAAAGTGAACTGGTTCGGGTACCCGTTCGTTTGGGCGAGGATTCGTTTTTGAGAGGGGAAATTTCAGAAAGGAATTTAAAGCGCCTGATCAAGACCATGCAATCCTTTGATTTGTTGATGCAGGTCTATGGTGTGGAAAAATATATGGCTTGTGCCACCTCGGCCCTGCGTGAGGCCAAAAATGGACAAGAAATTATTGAAAAGGTCCAGCAGGAGTCTGGAGTACAAATCCAGATAATTGATGGAAAACAAGAAGCCTCAATTATTGCCTCCACGGATTTAAAGGACCTTATTAAGAGTGATCGATTCTATCTCTACGTTGATGTTGGGGGAGGAAGCACGGAATTCACCATTTTCGACAAAGGAAATCCAGTTATGTCCCGCTCATTTGAAATTGGAACCGTTCGCATTCTAAATGATTTGGTGAAGGATACAGTTTGGGATGAAATAAAGCTGTGGATCACTTCCAATATGAATGTTGAAAACAAGGTTGAGATCATTGGTTCAGGGGGCAACATCAACAAACTGCATAAAATGTCAGGTAGAAAAATTGGGCAACCGTTATCTTATATCTGGTTGAATGCCCAATATCACTTTTTGAACAGCATGGATTATGAGGACCGGATATCGGAATTGGGGCTCAACCAAGATAGGGCCGATGTAATTATACCGGCCACCAAAATTTTTCTGAATGCTGCCAAATGGAGCAAGGCGAAGAAAATTCACGTCCCTAAAATTGGGCTTGCAGACGGAATGATCAAGACCTTGTACTATCGATGAATTAACCGTGCATGGTCTCTTTTTTGCCCAAGTCTTTCATTAATTGGGCTTCATATTCCAAGAGGTCTTGCCATTTTTGATTTACCTCTTCTTTATTTCCGTATTTGCGGGCAAATTTCAAGAACATGGTGTAATGGTTGGCTTCACTGGCCATAAGGTTGCGATAGAACTCAGAGAGTTCTTCATCTTGTATTTCTTCGGAAAGTAATCGAAACCGCTCGCAGCTACGGGCTTCAATCAGGGCGGCATACAAAAGTTTGTGTACTAAATGGGTTTCTCGACTCCCGCCTTTTGGAAAGAACTTCATCAGTTCCAAAACATACTCATCTTTACGTTCGCGACCCAAGACCCAACCGCGTTTCAAAATTTTGTCATGAACCATGTTAAAGTGTCCCATTTCTTCACGGGCTAATGCTGTCATTTCTTTGACCAATTCCGATTTTTCTGGGAAACCAATAATCAAGGATATGGCCGTACTGGCCGCTTTTTGCTCACAATACGCATGGTCCGTAAGGATTTCTTCAATGTTTTTCTCAACAATGTTCACCCATCTGGGGTCCGTAGGTAGTTTTAGCCCTAGCATGTTTCTGGATTTGTATTCTGTGGTGCAAAGATAGCAGTATTGCTAAGCAATTTAGAAATCAAGGTCAAACTCCTTACGCAAAAGGTCTATGGCAGGATTTTTCTCCTTTAATTTCTCATATTTCTCCTGTGGGGTGAAGGCAAATTTCTTGGCAACCTCTTCATTCACCGTAATATGTAGTGTAATGGAGTAGTTGTTCAGTTTTTGTTTGAGGTAATCCAGCATTAAACTTTGTTCCCGTTCCACTTCTTTTTTCATGGTGCTGTTGGGGAGCTCAATCCAAATGGTGTTTTCGTTCTTCAGTTTGGGGACATCAGTCTGAAGATTACTGGCCAGGATTTTTCGTCCTTTATTTTCAAGAATGTGAACAAAATCATCCCAGTGCTGTTGCATATCAGCCTCCGTAAAAGGGGCGCTGGGAAGTTCTTCATGGGGTACATCGGGTGCCTTGGTCTGCTCGTGGGCCTTTTTTGCCTTGATACTGGACAGCGAAAGACCTGAAACTCGTTTTTCAGGAGTCTTTATCTGTATTTTTTTGGCAGGTTGATAATTTTCCTTGGGTTCTTGGACTACAGCTTCTTGGGGTTCAGCAACTTCTTCCTTTTTATTTTCTTCAAGTTGTTTTGAAGCGGTGCCGTTTGTCTTGGGAGCTACAGTCCCATTTTTGGGCGGACTGGAAGTAAAATGGGAAGCGGGGATTATGAAACTAGCGTTTTTTTTTTCCTGCCCTCCGGCAGGCAAGTCTCCATCAAATGTGATGGACGCTAATTTCATCAAGGTGAGTTCCACCAGCAAGCGTTGATTTTTACTGGTTTTGTATTGGAGGTCACAATCGTTTGCCATATCAATGGCTTTCAGCAAGAATTCCTTTGACGTTTTCTTGGCCTGTTCCTGATAGTGTTTTTGCACGTCTTCACCCACCTCCAAAAGGGGAATAGTATCAGGATGTTGGCAAACCATCAAATCCCGAAAATGTGATGCCAATCCTGTGATAAAATGGTGTCCGTCAAAACCAAGGGATAAGGTTTTGTTGAAAAGTACCAGCAATTCAGGAATTTTGTTCTCAAGAATGAGGTCTGTGGCTGTAAAGTACGTATCGTAATCCAGTACGTTGAGGTTATCCGTAACGGCTTTACGTGTGAGTTGTTTGCCAGAAAAACTTACTACGCGGTCAAATATAGAAAGCGCATCTCGCATGGCACCATCCGCTTTTTGGGCAATAATATGGAGCGCACTTTCTTCCGCTTCTACCCCTTGTTGCTCAGCAATATATTTTAGATAATCGGCCGCATCCTTCACCGTGATTCGTTTAAAATCAAAGATTTGACAGCGGGATAGGATGGTAGGAATGATCTTGTGTTTTTCCGTAGTGGCCAAGATAAAAATGGCATGTTTTGGGGGTTCTTCCAAGGTCTTCAAAAAGGCATTGAACGCCGATTGGGACAACATGTGTACCTCGTCAATAATATAAACCTTGTATTTTCCCACTTGAGGAGGTATGCGAACCTGGTCAATTAGACTTCGAATATCATCCACAGAGTTATTGGAAGCGGCATCGAGCTCAAAAATATTAAAAGCAAAATCCTCATCTTCCCGTTCTGTACCATCTTGGTTGATTTTTTTGGCCAAAATCCGGGCGCAAGTAGTCTTGCCAACACCTCTGGGACCACAGAACAACAGGGCTTGCGCCAAATGGTTGTTTTCAATGGCATTCAGTAGGGTATTGGTAATGGATTCCTGACCCACAACATCCTTGAATGTCTGGGGACGGTATTTTCGCGCTGATACTACAAAAGGTTCCAAAATCCGGGAAAAGATTGTATTACTACAAATATAAAAATAGGAACGTGCAAAGTGACTTGTCTGCAACCTAGATCACCTTTTTTTATTAACAATTGATTTACCTTTGCGGCCAGCAGGCCACCTTATCGCTCCGATAGCTATCGGGGAGGAAAGTCCGGACACCATAGTGCAGCATAGCGGGTAACGCCCGTCCGCCGAAAGGTGAGGACCAGTGCAACAGAAAGGATGTACAGTTCGGCTGTAGTGAAATCATGTAAACTCTATGCGGTGAAACGTCACGTAAACCAGCGTTTTGAGGGCTGCACGCCCAAGCTGGAGGGTAGACGGTTAGAGCTTTTGGGCAACCAAGGGCCTAGATAAATGATAAGGCGATCCCGAAAATTAATTCGGGATAAACAGAATCCGGCTTATGGCCTGCTTTTTTTATTCAAAATGTAAAGCAGTTGTTTTAGTGGTCATTAACTGACCCATCAAAACTGTCCCACATTTCAGGAAATTCCCATTCTTCCACCCCACGTTCATTTTCTACTAAATCATCATCCAATTCAAGCCCAAGACCTGGACCATCTATGTTTCCTGCCAAGGAAATATGACCATCATCATCCATTACCAATGGTTTTTTAATATAACTTTTCCCAAGAGAACTGCGTTCTACACCATCATCTGGAGCTGCTTGAAGATTAGGTAATTCGTGGGCCAGTAGGTTGGGAATGCTGGCTACGACATGTAAAGATGCTACAGCTCCAACAATGCCTTCTTTGGCATGGGGCAACATGGCTGCGTAGAAAGCTTCAGCCAATGATGAAATAGCTTTAAGTTCTGTAATACCTCCACAGTGGGTTATATCTGGTTGAAGGATAGAAGCAGCGCCTAACGTCAGTAATTCTCTAAACTGCCATTTTGTGACCATTCGTTCACCTGTAGCAAAAGGAATATGTGTTTTTTTGGCCATTTCTGCCATTAAAGGAAGGTTTTGAAACTGAATTGGTTCTTCATAAAACCAAGGTTGAAATTCTTCCAAGGCCTTAATCAAAATCATAGAAGTTTGTGGCGAATGGTCTCCATGTAATTCAATTCCCATATCTACTTTTGGGCCGATAACATCTCTAATAGCAGCAATATTGTCCACAACTCCTTGTACAAAATCAGGATTTTCTACGTAACGAGACAGTCTACCACGACTGTATGTAACACCCACTTTCATGGATGTATATCCTTCATCAATCACTTTTTTGGCTCCTTCAGGAGTACCAGCCTGCCCATATACTCGCACTCTATGCCTACTTGGACCTCCAAGCAACTCATAAACTGGAACTCCAAGTGCTTTTCCTTTAATGTCCCACATGGCTATGTCAACTGCAGATAAGGCACTGGTGAGAACAATGCCGCCTCGGTAGAATGCATGACGGTATATAGCCTGCCAATGATGGGCCGGTTTTCTTGGGTCTTTTCCAATTAGGTATTTTTCCAATTCCTTTATGGCAGCCATAGTTGTGGGTATACGCCCTTCAACGGTTCCTTCACCAATACCAACTATACCAACGTTAGTGTGCATTTTCACGAAAATTGTTCGTAATGTATGTACAGGAATGATTTCCAATTTGGTAATTTTTATGGGGTCTTTGGGAGATACTTGCGCTTTGTTGACATTGAACGTATTGCCGGCTTCAGAATATTTTATGGGTTGACCAACAAGCTGTTCTGTAACCAAAAGCCCGGCCATACCTGCAGTCATATTTTTAAGCCAATTTCTACGGGAAGAATCTTTTTTCATTTTAGGTAAGGTTATATTGTTTTTGCTAATTAAACAGATGATTATGAGAAGAATATAATACCTGTATAACCTAAAAGTAAAGAATAAATGTTAGCTTTTTTATTCAGCAACAGTAAAAAAGCTGAATATACTGCCGCCGTATTTTCGGCTTTCCGTAAAATGGGAGTGTTCGGATAAATCCGTTTGATCAGAATGCTCAATCACCAAAAGACCATCTTCTTTCAATAATTCATTTTGAAAAACAAGATCAGCAATGGTTAAAAATTGTGCTGTCTCAAAAGCGTAGGGTGGGTCGGCAAATATCAAATTGAATTTTTCCCGGGTTCTCTCCAAAAATTTGAAGACATCAGATTTAATGGGTGTAATTTGGAAATCGAGTTCTCTTGCCGTTTTGGAAATAAATTGAACACAACCCGAATGAGCATCTACAGCAATAATTTCTTCTGTACCCCTTGAAGCAAACTCAAAACTGATGTTGCCCGTACCAGAAAAAAGGTCCAATACTTTGAGCTCATCCAAATAATAGCGATTGTTGAGAATATTGAAGAGTCCTTCTTTAGCCATATCCGTTGTTGGACGTACTGGAAGTTTTTTTGGGGCAGAAAGTCGCTTTCCCTTATATTTTCCCGAAATAATCCGCATTACATGGAGCTCAGTATGGTGAAATCGATGGCTTCATTTTCCAACTCCTCCAAAGGGAAAGAAGGATTATGAGGGATAAAAACGGAAACCTGCTTTATGTATTGGTAACACAGATTGTAGATTGGATCCTTTTCTTCAATGGCACCAAACAGCTTAAGCTGTATTTCTTCGGTATTCATCTGTAGTTGTTCAAGACTAAAGAGCAGGAAATACAGAAAATCTTCTTTGGTCTTGAACTCAAACTGATTATAGAAAATGAGCTTTTTTCCGGAAACGACCATCATTTCCATTTCCTTTTCGGAAACCTGGACGTAGCAAATCGGTTCTGAAGAAATTCTTGCTTGGTTCAGCAAAGTGTTGATCAAGACGGTACCACTGTGCTTGAACTCAAATTCGCCGAAAATATCAAAGATGTAATTGTTGATGTTGGTATACGGAACATAAACATTTACCATCTCCTGATTGGGAATTTCATCAAAGGCAATAAGGTCGGTTGCCATGATCTTGGCATTGAACTTAAGATAGTTGGGCAATTCTTCTGAATTAAAAAGCGGTTTTGGCACCAAACTGAACATATTGTTCTTGTGGATGACCACTACTTCGGAAAAATCACTTCCAATATCATGCTTTTGGTTGATGATCGACTTCAACTCCTTGAGCATGAGATAGGGAGTGGAAGGTGTTTTGAAGCTCACTTTTTCAAAGGCCAGGATTTTATTGGAAATGGTGTCCAGTACACAAAAAGAAAGTCCATTCAAGCCGACTTGAATGGACAATTTTCTAAAAGTGTTATTTTCTTTGGACTGTACTATCCTAGTTGTTTTTTCTGTCATAGATAGGAGGCCAGTTACCATTTGTACTTACATCGGTAAGGGAACCTACTTTTATTTCAGTACCATTGACTTCCTCCACACTTTGATGAGCATTCTCCCTGGCCAATAAATCTGCAGGTTGATCATAAAGAACAACATTCTTTTTCACTTTGGCCTCAAAAACAGGTGCTTTATAACCACCTTTGTCAATAATGTCCGCTTTCATTTCAAACTTTTCATCATTTTGGGCGAAAGGAACGTTCATCATGGTTTTATAGCTATCATCTGCTCCAAATAAAGAATCCTTCACTTTTACCTGTCCAAGGGTATCTATGATGATGGTATCTTGTTGAAGCTCAATCTGGTACACCCTATCGTATCGCATAAAGGAAGAATCCCTTTGGGTTGTAATGGTATAATTTCCAGTATCTATAAACTGAATCAGACTATTGAAGTTATCCGCATATTTATCATTTACGGTTTTGTAAGCTTCTTGGGCATCCCTTATATCCTTAAGTTTAGCGATAACCGCCGAAAATCTTTCTTTTCTTACTTTGTTGAATTCAATGGGGGCATTAATGGATTTGTAAATTTTGTAGCCCAGAAAAATGCTCAATAGTCCAAAAATAATTACTAAGATGGGCTTTACTTTCTGAGGTAAAAACTTGTCAATCAGGAATACAAGGCCTATGGTCAGAAGGCATATTAATACTACGATAAGGATTAAGTTTAACATATCTGCTATTGTCTTTCTAAGTTAATTTAGTGGTTACAGACAAATCTACAATTTTTTTTTAATCACGAAACTTTTTGCTTTAAAAAACCATGCTATCTTTAGATGCCTATGGACAAGCCTACAGCATCAAATTTCTTATCGATATTAACAAAAAAATTCCCCCATGTTCCAACTATAAAACAAGAGGTGGCCTTGGAAAAGTTGGCCCATTTTGTGGTCAATGGGAAAAAAGACGAGATTTTTCTTTTAAAAGGTTTTGCCGGAACAGGGAAAACCACCATTGTGGCTACTATTGTAAGCAGTCTTTGGAAAGTTAGGATGAGTTCCATTCTCATGGCCCCAACGGGAAGAGCGGCCAAGGTAATGTCGGTCTATTCGGGGAACAAGGCCTTCACCATTCATAAAAAAATTTATTTTCCCAAAAAACAGTCTGGGGGAGGCGTGCAATTTGTTTTGGCGCCCAACAAGCATAGGAATACCATTTTTATTGTGGATGAAGCCTCCATGATTCCGGACACGCCCGCAGATTCCAAACTGTTCGAAAACGGTTCATTATTGGACGACCTTATGTTTTATGTACACTCTGGACATAACTGTAAATTGGTTTTGATAGGGGACACGGCGCAATTGCCCCCTGTTAAATTGGAATTGAGCCCGGCATTGGAGGAAGACCGACTTTCCTTGAATTATAATAAGGAAGTACAATATTTAGAATTGGATGAGGTGATGCGGCAGAGTGATAATTCAGGCATTCTTCATAATGCTACCAACCTCAGGGAACAATTACAATCGCAATTTTTTGATGGGTTTAAGTTTGAATTGGGCCCTTTCAAGGATATTGTTCGATTGATTGATGGCACCGAAATCCAGGAAGCCATTGATTCATCCTACAGTGAAAATGGCAAAGAAGAAACCGTCATTATTGTACGATCCAACAAAAGGGCCAACCTATATAACCAAAATATTAGGGAGCGGATTCTCTTTTTGGACAACGATATTGCCGTTGGGGATTATATGATGGTGGTGAAGAACAACTATTTTTGGTTAAAGCCCAATTCAGAAGCCGGTTTTATCGCCAATGGCGATATTATCGAGGTCTTGGAACTGTTTGCCATAAAGGAACTCTACGGATTTACATTTGCCGAGGTAAAGGTGAAAATGGTGGATTATCCCAACCAAAAACCATTTGAGACCGTTCTTTTGTTGGATACCATCAATGCACAGACCCCATCACTTTCCTATGAAGATGGCAACAAGTTATATCAAGAAGTGATGAAGGACTATGCCCATGAAAAATCAAAATACAAGAAATTTCTTGGGGTCAAGAACAACAAATATTTTAACGCACTTCAGGTAAAATTTTCTTATGCCATTACCTGTCATAAATCGCAAGGAGGACAATGGGATACGGTCTTTGTGGAGCAACCGTATTTGCCCAATGGTGTCAACAAGGATTATTTGCGGTGGTTGTACACTGCGGTTACCCGTGCCAAACGCCAACTCTTTTTAATAGGTTTTAAAGACGATTTTTTTCTTGACTAGGAATACCCTATTTTAGACAAGATCATGAACATGGCACCAGATACCATTATAAGCATTTTTTTAGGCATTGGTTTGGCCGCTTCGGTTGGGTTTAGGGTTTTTTTGCCCTTGTTTGCCCTAAGTTTGGCGGCTTATTTGGGTGCTTGGGACCTGAATGACAATTGGCAATGGATTGGAAGCCTGGCCGCATTGCTAACATTCGGCGTAGCTACTCTTATTGAGATTTTTGCCTATTTCATTCCTTGGGTGGATAATGCTCTGGACAGTATTGCCATCCCCTTGGCCGGAATTGCAGGTACCGCTGTTATGGTATCTACAGTTGCAGATTTAGACCCTGTGGTCACTTGGTCTTTGGCCATAATTGCCGGTGGGGGAACGGCAACAGCCATTAAAGGGGCAAATGCTACAGGCCGATTGACCTCCACGGCAACAACGGGCGGAGTCGCCAATCCCATCGTGTCCACTGTTGAAACAGGAACCGCTGTGGTGGTTTCTACCGCATCAATTTTGGTGCCGCCCATTGCGGCCATTTTGGTCATCATTATTTTGATTTTCATTTTTAGGATTTATAGAAAACTACGTCCCAAAACCAAATAATAACTACAATCAACAAATAACTACGTGAGAATAATTTCCATGATTCCGGCTCGGTACCAAGCCTCAAGATTCCCTGCAAAATTGATGCAGGATCTTTGTGGAAAACCAGTCATTGTCAGAACCTATGAGGCCGCCATTAACACAGGGCTGTTTGATGGGGTCTATGTTGTAACCGACAGTCCAATTATTTCCGATGTCATTTCAGAAATAGGAGGTGAGGTCATCATGAGCAAAAAGGAACACCAGAGTGGAAGTGATCGAATAGCCGAAGCCGTGGAGGACATGGATGTGGATATTGTTATAAATGTACAAGGAGATGAACCTTTTATTGATGGCGAAAGTTTGGGGAAGATTATTGAAATTTTCAAGCAAGATGAAAAAAAAGAAATAGATTTGGCCTCCTTAATGACACCCATAACGGATTGGGAGGAGATTGCCAACCCCAATACGGTCAAGGTCATAGTGGACAATCAAAATTGTGCCCTCTATTTTTCCCGTTCCCCCATACCATATCCAAGAGATAAGGAGGTTGAGGCCACTTATTACAAACACAAGGGAATCTATGCTTTTAGAAAAAGAGCTTTGATGGATTTTCAAAGATTGCCCATGTTGCCCTTGGAAGCCAAGGAAAAGATAGAGGCCATCCGGTTTTTGGAGTATGGAAAAAAAATAAAAATGGTGGAAACCCACGTTACCGGAATCGAGATTGATACTCCGGAAGATTTGGAACGAGCTGTAAAAGCATGGAAGTAGATTTCAGCAACATAAAAGTAATTGGTTTTGATGCCGATGATACCCTCTGGGTAAACGAAACCTATTTTAGGGAGACCGAAGAGCGCTTTGCGGATTTGTTGGAAGGGTATGAAACCAAGAACAAGGTAGATCAGGAATTGTTCAAAAAAGAAATGGACAACCTGGAAATTTATGGATATGGGATAAAAGGATTTATGCTGTCCATGATCGAATCTGCTTTGGAGCTGTCCAACAACAAAATTCCCCAAGCAACCATTTCAGAGATATTGAAATTGGGAAAAGACATGATTTCCCATCCTGTGGAACTCTTGGATGGGGTGGAAGAAGTGCTCTCCAAACTGGTGGACAAATACCGGTTGATTGTCCTCACCAAAGGGGACCTTTTGGATCAAGAACGCAAATTGGAGAAGTCAGGACTCTCAAAATATTTTCATCATGTAGAAGTGCTCAGCGACAAAAAAGAAAGCAATTACAGTAATCTTTTGGAGCATCTAAAAATAGAAGTGAATGAATTTTTAATGATTGGCAATTCTCTTAAGTCAGATGTATTGCCTATCTTGAAAATTGGTGCCAAGGCTGTACACGTACCTTTTCATACCACATGGGCCCATGAAATGGTTTCGGAAAACGAGCAGATGAACGACCACCTTAAACTGAACAGCCTCAAGGACATATTAAAATATTTGAATAAACATTGAAGACAGAAAGCAACTTGAAAAGAGAAGAAATAAAATCACACCATAAAACTGTGTACCGTAATTTTCCAATGGTGCCCCGTGTAGTTTTTGGACAGGGAAGCTTTTCACAATTGGGTGAAATTTTGTTGCCCAAACGAAAAAATACCGATGCTCCATTTATTTTTTTGGTAGATGATTTCTTTGAGACCAAAGATTTGGTTCCACAAATTCCACTGATGTTCAATGACAAGATCATTTTTGTCTCTGCTGATGAAGAACCCAAGACCGCCCAAGTGGATGCCTTGGTCAATTTAATCAAAGAAGAATATAGTGAGCTGCCTTCGGGGATTATAGGCATTGGTGGTGGAACACTTTTGGATTTGGCCAAGGCCGTTGCCATATTATTGAACAACAATGGACTGGCAGAAAATTACCAAGGTTGGGACCTAGTGAATAAACCAGCTTTATATCATGTGGGCATCCCCACCATAAGTGGTACTGGGGCAGAGGTCTCTAGAACAACGGTTTTATTGGGGCCGGAGAAAAAGCTCGGAATCAACTCGGATTTTACTACGTATGATCAGGTCTTATTGGACCCAGATTTAACCAAAACCGTTCCCAAAGAACAGTGGTTCTACACAGGGATGGATTGCTATATTCACTGTATTGAGTCCCTTACCGGAACCTATTTGAATGCCTTTAGCCAAAGCTATGGGGAAAAGGCTCTGGAGCTTTGTAAAGAGGTGTTTCTAGAAGATATTCCAGCTGGCGAATCCAGAGATAAATTAATGATGGCCTCCTGGCACGGTGGTATGAGCATAGCCTACTCCCAAGTGGGTATTGCCCATGCCATGAGTTACGGATTGTCTTATTTGTTGGGCATTAAACACGGCATTGGTAATTGTATGGTCTTTCAACATTTGGAGGAGTTTTATCCTGAAGGAGTGGCTCTTTTTAATAAAATGGTGGAAAAACATGGCATTGCATTACCAAAAGGTGTTTGTGCCAATCTTACCCAAAACGATTTTGATGTTATGGTGAATGTGGCATTGGGATTAGATGCCCTCTGGGAAAACGCACTTGGGAAGGAATGGAAGACCATTATGACCCCAGAGCGACTCCAAGCGTTGTACCAAAAAATCTAATAGTGATCAACCCTTCTACTTGGAAGGACTTATTTTGAAAAATGCATACGCTGGCCAAGTTTATTTATTTCAAAATTCTGGGCTGGAAACTGAATGGAACCTTTCCCAATTTGGATAAATGTGTGGTCATTGTGGTGCCCCATACACATTGGGTTGATTTTTTCCTGGGCTTATTGGTCCGGAAAGTCGTCAACCAAGAAATCAACTATATCGGAAAGAAAAGCTTGTTTAAGCCTCCATTCGGATGGTTTTTCAGATGGACCGGAGGTGCTCCTGTGGACCGTTCCAAAAACTCCAATACCGTGGATAGTGTTGTGCAGATTTTTAAGGAAAGAAAGGTATTCCGATTTGCCTTGGCTCCAGAGGGAACACGAAAAAAAGTGGAGCAGTTACGAACCGGTTTCTACCATATCGCCAAAAAGGCCAAAGTACCCATTGTCATGGTTGCGTTTGATTTTGGGAAGAAGGAAGTGAAAATAGCTCAGCCGTTTAATCCAAGCGATAATCAAGAAACTGACTTTGAGAAAATCCGGGATTTCTATCAAGGGGTTGTGGGCAAGGTGCCCGGGTATAGCTTTTGAGATTGAAATATATTGAAAAAGGCATTGGCTTTCTGATATTCTTAATCCTTGTCTTCCAGAAAGAATAATTCTTCGAGAGGTTTTTTAAAAAGTCGGGCAATCTTTAGGGAAAGTATAGTGGAAGGTACATACTTGCTTTTTTCAATAGCATTGATGGTTTGTCTACTCACTCCAATTTTTTCAGCTAACTCTGCTTGCGTCATGTCATGTATGGAACGTTCCACCTTGATTTTATTCTTCATGACTTCGATGTTTTAATTGTATAAAGTTGAAACGAAAAATGAAAAATATTAGAGGTGTTAACATGTTGAGAGCCATAACATACATAAAGGTAAAATTGTGTACAAAAAGTATGAGCACGACTAATACAAGATAATTAAAGAGCATGGCCCAAACCAAGGAATCATTCCTGAGTTTATAGGTAAACTCATCTTCTACTTTTTCTTTGGAAAAGCCAATCATCAATCCTCCAATGATGATCAAGAGAAGGATTAATTCATTTGAAATACCATCTTCGATGATTTTAAAATACTCAATTTCTTTAGCCCCAGTCGCAAAATTGTTAAGAATGGACAGTACTTTGGTCTGTAAGGGTTCTTTTTCCGATGGCACAAAATAGGAAACCAATCCACTGATAATGCCCAAAATGAAAAGAATCCACCCAATGGATTTGTATTTGTTGGGAAGCAAATAATTAACGTTCATATTTAGAAGTTTAAGATTAGTCTTTTATAATTGACCTAGTTAAATGTAAAGTATATTTTACATTTAGACAAATAAACTTTACATTTCTATTGAATTTAATAGAGAGAGCCTTTATTTTTCGGTCTAGGTAAAACGAAAAATCAGAAAGTATAAAAGGTATAACCGGGATGGGTCGACTCCAGAAAAAGTGGTTTAAAAGGAGGTGTTTTAATATAGGGTTTAAACTATTCTTTCATACTATGGAAAACATTCTGCACGTCATCATCCTCTTCAATTTTTTCCAAAAGCTTTTCTACATCAGCGACCTCTTCTTCAGAAAGTTCCTTGGTTACTTGTGGAATACGGTCAAAACCGGAAGATAGAATTTCTATATTTCGCGACTCCAATTCTTTTTGGATGGCACCAAAACTTTCAAAAGGGGCATAAATGTGAATGCCTTCTTCATCCGTAAAAACCTCTTCAGCCCCAAAATCAATCATTTCCAGTTCCAATTCTTCAGGATCAATACCTTCACCATTTATGGTAAAGTTGCAGGTGTGGTCAAACATAAACTCTACGGAGCCAGAAGTACCCAAGCTACCATTGCATTTGTTGAAATAACTCCGAATATTGGCCACGGTACGGGTGTTGTTGTCCGTTGCGGTTTCAATTAAAATAGCGATTCCGTGGGGGGCGTACCCTTCAAAAAGTACCTCTTTATAATCCCCAAGGCTTTTATCCGATGCTCTTTTAATGGCCCGCTCAATATTGTCCTTGGGCATGTTCACTGCCTTGGCATTCTGAATTACAGCACGAAGTTTTGAATTGGCATCCGGATCAGGGCCACCCTCTTTAACGGCCATTACAATGTCCTTTCCAATTCGGGTGAAGGCTTTGGACATGGCTGCCCAACGCTTCAGTTTTCGTGTCTTTCTAAATTCAAATGCTCTTCCCATATAAATTATTGGTTATGGCTGAGGGCAAATTTAGCAAAAAAAGCACCGCTGTCAAGTGGGTAATCGGGTAGTGGAAATATTATTTATTGACAATGTTTTCAATGGTTTGGGCCAGATCAATATCCTTTTGGGTAACACCTCCGGCATCATGGGTGTTCAATTTGATGGTGAGGTTATTATAAACATTTTCCCAATTGGGATGGTGATTTTGCTGCTCACATTCAAAAGCAATGCGGGTCATCACGGAAAAGGCTTCCTTAAAGTTTTTGAATTTGAATGATTTCACGATTATATCACCTTCTAAAGACCATCCCGAAAGCTTTTCAAGTGATTCTTCAATTTGTGCTGTTGTCAACTTTTTCATAAAACTTCGTTTTATTGAAAGTTAACCAAATCAATACGAAAAAGCGAAAAAGAAGAGGATTAATCAATCCACCGGAATGTGATGGTCTATAATTTCTTGACAGCTGATCCTCAAGTTTTTTGGCAATTGGTTGTCCTTGGGAAGGGCCGCCAAATATCGGTCTTCATTGGTGGTAAAAACCCGTTTGAATATGGGCTTTTGGTTTCCGCCCATACGCTGGACTATCTCATTGATGAATTCTTCATGATGGATAAGGTCCGTGCTCCCCAAATGAAAAATGCCCGTTTTGTCTCTGTTGATAAGGTAGTGTATCTGCTGGGTAAGCCGATCATCATTGGTAACATTGATGATAAGGTTGGGAAATACTTCTATTGGTTCCTTGTTGTCTAAATGAGATTTGATTTCCTTGACCCTGGGCGATGTATTCCCAAAAACCATTGGCACTCGTAGAATGGTGGTCTTGTCCTTGGGCATGCGCATCAACATGTTTTCAATCTTTATTTTGAGTCGCCCGTAGACACTTTCAGACAGCGTTTTGTCAAACTCGTAGGAAGGAAATTTGCTGTATGCATCAAAAACATTGGCGGAGGAGATAAAATACAATTTGGAATGGCTTTTCATCAAATATTCCATCAAATGGTGATGCGCTTGAATCTGTGCAGGGAAATTTCCCCGGAGGGACGAAATGATTACATCAGGATGTACCTTTTCCAATATTTGAAAAATATCGTCCTCCTCCAAGTCATATCGGAAAAACTGCTTGTTGTTGGTAAAACTTCGGTTGGAATAATAAGTGCCGTAGGTGTCAAAATAAGAGCAGAGTTCCTTGTATATGGCGTTTCCCACAAATCCACTCGCTCCCAATATCAATATCTTCTTTTTCTCCAAACGCGTTTACGGGGTTTTATAAAATGGCAATTTTACGATGGTGGCCGGAACTTTGTTGATGCGTATTTGAATGTAAATGGTGTTGTCCAATTTGGCATTTTCGGTGGTCACATAACCCAAACCAATCCCTTTGGATAGGGAAGGAGACATAGTTCCGGAGGTTACCTTCCCGATTTCATTCCCTTTGGCATCCAAAATGGGATAACCATTTCTGGGAATACCGCGCTCCTCCATTTGGAAAGCGACTAATTTCCGCTTTGGACCTGCTTCTTTTTCTTTGGCAAGAGCTTCACTGTTCACAAAATCCTTGGTGAATTTGGTGATCCATCCCAAACCAGCCTCAAAAGGGGAGGTGGAATCATCAATATCGTTGCCATAAAGGCAATAGCCCATTTCCAAACGCAGGGTATCACGTGCAGCCAATCCAATCGGTTTTATCCCGAAATCAGCACCTGCTTCCAATACCTTGTCCCAAACCTGTTGCACTTCTTCGTTCTTGCAGTAGATTTCAAAACCACCCGAACCCGTGTAGCCCGTAGCAGAAATGATCACATGGTCGATTCCTGCAAAATCTCCCACCACAAAATTGTAGAATTTAATGGCAGACAGGTCAACCGAAGTTAACGACTGCATGGCCTCAACCGCTTTTGGCCCTTGAATGGCCAGTAGGGAATAGTTTTCGGAAATATCCCGTATATCAGCTCCAATCGCCTCATTGTATTTTGAGATATGGTCCCAATCCTTTTGAATATTGGAGGCATTCACCACCAAAAGATAGGTTTCTTCCTTAACCCGATACACGATTAAATCATCCACAATACCACCAGTTTCATTGGGCATGCAGCTGTATTGTGCTTTCCCCACGGTTAATTTGGATGCATCGTTGGAACTCACCTTTTGGATGAGGTCCAAAGCTTTGGGTCCTTCAATCAAAAACTCACCCATGTGAGAGACATCAAAAACACCTACACTTTCCCGAACGGTTTGATGTTCAATATTCACCCCTTCATAGGACACGGGCATGTTATACCCCGCAAAGGGAACCATTTTGGCTCCTAAGGCCTCATGTGTTTTGGTAAGAGCAGTATTTTTCATCGATGTCAATTTTTGCATGGCAAATTTATAGAATTAATTAAGGATACTCTCGTTTTTGGGTCTTATGATTTTTATAAATAGTCGTATTTTGGGAGAAATATTAATTTATGTACAAGTCAATTTTAACCTTCCTCTTCGCATTGCTTTTTGTGTGGGGAATGACTCCTCAGGATACGCCAAAAGATTATTTACAAGCTGATTTTCATAAACAACGAAGGGATGAGGTTAGAAAACTGTTGCCACCCAACACGGCGGTGGTACTCTTTGCCAATGCAGAACGGAATAGAGCCAATGATGTAGATTACGTATATCACCAAGACCCTAATTTTTATTACCTCACTGGCTACCACGAACCCAATGCGGTATTGGTTCTTTTTTCTGAAATGCAAACGGATGCTTTCGGGAATCGCTTCAATGAAATTATCTATGTCCAGGAACGGAATGCCAAAGCCGAACAATGGACCGGAAAAAGACTGGGTGTTGAAGGGGTAAAGAAAGAATTGGGTTTTGATATGGTTTTTAATGGTAAGGAGTTTGAAAATTTCCCGTTGGATTTTTCAAGCTTTGATGTGGTTTCTTTTGTGGATTTCCAGAACGATTACCGTGATAAATCTGGAAATGCCGATTTGTTTGATTTGATAAAGAAGTTTAAGGAAAAGGCCAATTATCCATCCAATTATAATCCAACGCGAAACCAATTGTATGCTATGATTTCGGCTGCCGATAATGATAACAGTGGTGATTTGGTCGAAACTATTGAAAAGGCATTGGAGCAACACCCCGAGTTAAAGGATGATGCATTGTTAAATGATTATGTCAATGCCGCCAATGATGATTTAAGAACAGAAGTAAAAAATACGGTTTTGGTGGTTCAGAGTGAAAGTAATCTGGATTCTAGCATTTTGCCCAGAGCCATGGCGCAATTGAGGGAAATCAAAACCCCTGAAGAAATCAAGCTTTTAAAGAAGGCAGTAGAAATTTCATCTGTAGGGCAAATTGAGGTCATGAAAGCCATGCACCCCAATATGTCCGAGACCGAAATTCAAGGCGTTCATGAATATGTGTACAAGAAATACGGAGCAGAGTATGAAGGCTATCCTTCCATTGTGGGAGGTGGTAACAACGGCTGTATTCTTCATTATATCGAAAACAACAAGACCAAGGTTGGCAATGATTTGGTCTTGATGGATTTGGGAGCGGAGTACCATGGCTACACTGCCGATGTAACCCGAACCATTCCCGCCAATGGCAAGTTCACCCCAGAACAAAAAGCCATTTACGACATTGTATATGATGCTCAAGAAGCTGGGATTAAAGCCAGTGTGCCCGGTGCTACGTTCAAGGGTGTACATACTGCATCCTACCAAGTGGTTGCTAAGGGACTAATGGATTTGGGGATTATTAAGGACGAAAAAGAGGCGAAAATCTATTTTCCACATAGCACATCACATTACCTTGGTTTGGATGTGCATGATGCTGGAACGTATCAGGCGTTCAAACCCAGCACTGTAATCACGGTTGAACCTGGGATTTATATTCCAGAAGGCAGCGACTGTGATAAAAAATGGTGGGGCATTGCCGTTCGGGTTGAGGACGATATTTTGATCACCGAAAATGGTCCTGTCAACCTTTCCACTATGGCACCAAGAACCACCGAAGCCATTGAGGCAATGATGAAACAACCCAGCCCTTTGGATGCATTTCAACTTCCAGCGTTGGATTAATTTTTATCCAACAAATAGCTTTTTAGGTCTTCGTAGGTCTTTATTTTGATGGAATGCTTTTCCTTGTCTATGACCTTTTGGATTTGGGCAGGAATTTCTGGACTCAACCCAAGCGTTTCTTCAACTACATCCAAAAATTTCACTGGGTGGGCAGTTTCCAAGAAAATACCGTAGGTATTTGGTTTATTTTTTTGATACTCCTTCAATCCTAAATAGCCCACAGCGCCATGCGGGTCCATAACATATCCTGTTTGGGAATACACCGTTTTCATGGCAGTTCTGGTTGCTTCATCGGAGAAGGAAAAAGAAGAAAGATTTTCCTGAAGTGTGGATAAGTCGTCTTGGTATAGATGTCTGATACGGACAAAATTACTGGGATCACCCACATCCATGGCATTGGAAATGGTGGCAATGGAAGGCACTGGGTTATAGATGCCTTTTTGCATGAATTTGGGAACCACATCGTTTACGTTGGTGGAAGCCACGAAATGCTTTACGGGCATACCCAATTTTTGGGCAACCGTTCCCGCGCAGATATTTCCAAAGTTTCCTGATGGAACAGAGAATACGATTTCCTTTCCTTTTGATTTAGCTTGTTTATAAGCAAATAAAAAGTAGAACAACTGCGGTAACCACCGTGCCACATTTATGCTGTTGGCTGAGGTCAATTTTCGATGGTCCGTGATTTCTCCATCCAAAAAAGCGGTCTTTACCATACGTTGACAATCGTCAAAGGTGCCATCCACTTCCATGGCCACAATATTTTGACCCAAGGTGGTCAACTGCTTTTCCTGAATATCACTGACCTTTCCGCTAGGGTACAAAATCACTACGTTTACGCCATCAACCCCTAAAAAGCCATTGGCAACGGCACCTCCGGTATCTCCAGAAGTCGCCACCAAAACCGTAACTTCCTCATTCTCGCCTTGAGAAAAATAGCCCAAGCAATTGGCCATGAATCGTGCCCCAACGTCTTTAAACGCCATAGTAGGACCATGGAAAAGTTCTAACGTGGCAACATTTTCTTCAATTTCAACTACGGGGAAATCAAAGTCCAGGGTGTTTTTCAGGATTTCTTTCAAGACGTCGTCAGGAATATCCTCACTTACAAATTGTCGAATGGCCTCAAATGCGATTTCAAGGTTGGACAACTTTTCAATGGAATCGAAAAAATCAGACGGAAGTGGCGTAATGCTTTCGGGAAAATACAATCCTTTATCGGGCGCAATTCCGGCAATAACGGCCTCCTTGAATGAGGTTTCTGGTACGGGATGGTTTAAACTGTAAAATTTCATGGAGTTAAGCGATTTTCTTTACGCCTTGGGTATTCACTTTTGAGATATGGATGTCAAAAGCAACACCAATATTTTTATAGGTTTCTTTCATGGAAGCGGCCACTTTTTGGGCATTGTCCTCGCCTTTGCTCAACGCAAAAATGGATGGCCCTGAACCGGATATACCACAGCCCAAAGCCCCCGCTTTGATGGCGTTGGACTTGATTTTGTCAAAAGCGGGAATTAAAATAGAACGGATGGGCTCCACAATATGATCATGCAGCGAGCGGCTGATAAGGTCATAATCGCTTTGATACAACCCGGCAATAAGGCCTCCTAAATTGCCCCATTGTTGTATGCCCTGTGCGAGGGAAATAGTGGTCCGAAGAATTTTTCGGGAATCCGAGGTCTTGATTTCTATTTGTGGGTGAATCACGGTGGCATATAGCTCAGAAGGGGTAGGGATGGGGATAATGTCCAGTGGGTCATAACTACGCACCAAAGTAAAGCCTCCATAAATGGCAGGAGCTACATTATCGGCATGGGCCACATCACTGGCCAATTTTTCACCTTGCATGGCAAATTGCACCAACTCCAAATTGGAAAATGGATTGCCCAACAATTCATTCATAGCCCAAACGGCACCTGCGGAACTTGCAGCGCTACTACCAATTCCACTTCCAGGCTTTATCCGTTTATCGATTTCAATTTCAAAACCACCTTTATAGTCGCTTTTGGCCAATAAGGCCAATCCGGCTACGCCAGAAACATTTTTTTCCGTTTCCAACGGTAGGTCCTGACCTAAAATCTTGCTGATACGAATGGTGTTTTCAGGAATCTTCCTGACAATCATTTCATCGCCCACGGAGTCCAAGGCCAATCCGAGGACATCAAATCCACAGGAGACATTGGCAATGGTGGCAGGGCAAAAAACCTTGATTTCTTCCATGATCAGAAATTTCCAATTCGTATGATATCCGCAAAGATACCCGAAGCAGTGACATCTGCACCGGCACCGGCACCTTTTATGATCAATGGTTGCTCAACATAGCGGTCTGTGAAGAACAGCACGATGTTGTCACTTCCCTCCAGGTTGTAAAAATCATGACCTTTTGGAATTTGTTGCAAGCCCACCTTGGCCTTTCCGTCTTCAAATTGGGCCACGTACTTTAGTTTGCTATCTGCATCGGCAGCATCTTTGTACAATTTTTGGAAGTTGGATTCATATTTCTTCAAGCTTTCAAAAAAGGCATCGTTGGAATCGGCTTCCAAACTTTCCTTAGGCAAAAATGCTTCGTTTTCAATTTCATCAATGTTCAACTGATAGCCACTTTCCCTCGCCAAAATAAGAATCTTCCGCATTACGTCAATTCCACTCAAATCGATAGTTGGGTCCGGTTCTGTATAGCCTTGTTCCTGGGCTTGCTTTACCACATCGTGGAAGGTGGTGGTATCATTAAAAGTGTTAAAGACAAAATTTAAACTACCGGATAGCACCGCTTGTATTTTTCTGACCTTATCACCTGAAGCAATTAAATGCTTTAAGGTGTCTATGATGGGCAAACCAGCCCCCACGTTGGTCTCGAACAAATAGGGCGCGTTGTACTGCTTGGCTAATTGTTTCAATTCCTTATAATAATCATAATCCGAAGATGATGCTATTTTGTTGCAGGTCACTACAGAAATACTGTTTTTGAGATAACTCGGATAGCTTTCCGAGACTTCGGCACTTGCGGTGTTGTCCACAAAAATGCTGTTGCGATAGTTCAGAACATTGACACGGTCAAAAAACGCTTCTTTGTCAGCAGGTTCTCCTTGATCTAGAATGTTTTCCCAATCATTAAGGGCAATCCCACTTTCATCGAAGGTCATTTTCCGGGAATTACTGATTCCGATGACCCGAACATTCAATTTTAGCTCATCCTTAAGGTATTTTTTCTGCTGACGAATTTGTTCGAGGAATTTGGAGCCCACATTTCCCACCCCCATTACAAAAAGGTTGAGTTGTTTGATGTTTTCCTCAAAAAAGGTCTCGTGCAGCGAGTTGAGCGCTTTTTTTACATCATCTTTTTTGATGACTGCAGAAATATTTCGCTCCGAAGCACCTTGCGCAATGGCCCTAATATTTACGTTGTTCTTACCAAGGGTACTGAACATTTTACCGCTCAGCCCTTGGTGACTTTTCATATTGTCTCCAACTAAGGCAACGATGGTAAGGTCTTTTTCAACGATTACGGGTTTGATTTTTTTGGTGGAGATTTCATATTCAAACGTCTCATTTACAGCTTCAGCGGCAGCATCCACATCTTCATCCGCAATACCCACGCAAATGGAATGCTCGGATGAGGCCTGGGTGATGAGCACAATGCTAATATTCTTGAGAGACAATGTCTCAAAGAATCGTTTGGATATTCCTGGGATTCCAATCATCCCTGGACCTTCCAAAGACAACAAACTGATATTGCCCACATGACTGATACCACGAACGGTTTTGCCATTTCCGTTGGTGTTCTTGGTAATCAGTGTCCCGGGGTTCTCAGGGTCGAATGTATTTTTGATAGCAATCGGGATTCCTTTGCCCAACACAGGCTGAATGGTAGGGGGAAATAACACCTTCGCTCCAAAATGGGAAAGTTCCATGGCTTCCTCATAGCTTATGTGCGAGACACATTTGGCCTGTTTCACCAATTTTGGATTGGCCGTGTACATACCGCTTACATCGGTCCAGATTTCTAAAACATCGGCTTCTACAGCACCTGCAACAATAGCAGCAGTATAATCGGAGCCTCCTCGGCCCAGAGTTGTGGAATCTCCAGATTTGCTGGAAGACACAAACCCGGGCAAAATGATAATCTGATGCTTGTTTTCTTTGAAAAAGGCCTTGCAATTTTGGTTGGTCTGTTCAAAATTTACGTTGGCCTTTCCATAATTGCTATCGGTGATAATGAGTTCACGGCTGTCCTTGAAAATGGCATCCAGCCCTTCGGCCTTAAAAAATTCACTTATGATAAAAGAGGACAACAGTTCCCCATAGCTCACAATTTTATCGGAAAGTTTTGGGGTCAATTCTCCAATCAAGAATGAACCTTCCAAAAGGGTTTCCAGTACATTCAAATCACTTTTAACCTTGCTTAGGGCAGCGCTTTGATTTTGGACGGGGATCAACTCCCGGATGGCATTAATGTGTTTATCCTCAATGGTTTTGAGCAATTCTTTGTAGGCTGTATCTTGTTTTGCCGCCAAGGCTGACGTGTTCAGAAGAAGATCTGTGACCCCGCCAAAGGCCGATACCACAACGGCTGCTTTATCGTTGTCCAAATCTTGGACTATGGACTTGACTTTATTTATATGTTCTGGATTGGCCACTGAAGTGCCACCAAATTTTAAGACTTTCATGATGAAATAGTATTGTAAGAAATATTGAAAAATAGATTAAAAAACGGACGGAAATATATAGCAGATTTACCCCAAAGGGGTGGTGGTAATCACAGTGAAGATAGATGAAAAAGATTCCATCTGAAGAAGATTACTATCCGTTTGTTTAACTTGCATTGTTCTGTTATGAGGAGATAAAAGTAGTACTTTTGATTACTTCATCAAATCCTACAACGTATTTTTTGCGAAATCCATACAAATAATCAAATTTTTGTGTTGAATGAAAATTTTTTCCGCCCAACAAATCTATGACGCTGACAAATTCACAATAGAAAAACAGCAAATTACCAGTGATGCCTTAATGGAACGGGCCGCTACCAAGCTGTTTGAATGGATTCATGCACGATTACGGGGGACCAGTGTGCACATAAAGTTGTTTTGTGGTATTGGCAACAATGGTGGTGATGGAATGGTTTTGGCCCGACTACTGCATGAACATGGCTACACCATTGAGGTATATGTGGTGAACTACAGCGAAAAGCGCTCCAAGGATTTTCTATTGAACTTGGAACGATTGAAAGAAAACAAGGTTTGGCCCGATTTTATCAATGCCGAAAGTGATTTCCCAGAAATTTCACCCAATGATATTGTGGTGGATGCCATTTTTGGCATTGGATTGAACCGCGCTCCTTCTGATTGGGTGGGGAACTTGATACAACACATCAATACGTCCCAAGCGTTTGTTTTGGCGGTGGATATTCCTTCGGGATTGCCCATGGACAGAAGTCCTTGGAACCCGGCCCATGTAATTGAAGCGAGTTATGTGCTGAGTTTTCAAGTGCCAAAATTGGTGTTTTTTCTACCGGAGACTGGAGTTTATATCAACCAATGGGAGTTGTTGGACATTGGTTTGGATGCTGAATTTTTGGAAAAAATAGACGCCGAATACCAATTGATAGGGAAACAGGAGATACTTCCCATGTACCGCCCTCGACTTAAATTTTCGCATAAGGGAACCTACGGGCATTCCATGATCATTGGAGGGAGTTATGGTAAAATTGGGGCTGTGCAGTTGGCCAGCAATGCTTGTTTGTCAACAGGCAGTGGATTGGTCACGGCCTATGTTCCTAAATGTGGGTATCACTCCCTTCAAACTGCATTACCGGAAGTAATGGTAGTAACGGATGAAGATGAACAGCATATTTCACAAATAACACTTCCTTTTGTGCCTGATGTGATTGGAATTGGTATGGGAATCGGTACCGAAGAAAAAACAGCCAAAGCTTTTGGCAATCTTCTTAAAGAGATGAAAGCGCCTATGGTGATTGATGCAGATGGACTCAATATTTTGGCTAAAAGCCCTAAAATGCTGAATGATATTCCCGAAAATTCCATTTTAACACCACATCCCAAAGAGTTGGAGCGACTCATCGGAAAATGGAATGATGATTTTGACAAATTGGAAAAGGCCAAAGCGTTTTCTTCAGATAAAAAGGTAGTATTGGTGATAAAAGGCGCCCATACTTTGGTTTTGTATAAGGGTAAAGGGTATGTGAACACCACGGGCAATCCTGGAATGGCCACTGCAGGTAGTGGTGATGTTCTTACTGGAATGATCACTGGTTTGTTGGCCCAAGGATACCCACCTTTGCACGCAGCCATTTTTGGTGCTTACCTGCATGGGTTTGCTGGCGACATATGTGCTTCTCAAAACGGTTATGAGGCTGTGAAAGCATCAGAAATAGTTAATTCTATTGGGCGGGCCTATGTGGAAATTCTTAGTCCCCCGGAAGTAGAGGAAAGGGAAAAGGTGTAGAGTTTTATTTTTTGCTTTTACCGGTTTTGACTCTTTTTTTGACCCAAGCCAATGCATTTTCAAACTCAATAAAGAATTCCATGTTCTTTTTATAGAACAGCTTCTCTATTTTAAAGTTGTGCATGTCTATTTCCTTTTTGGAAACAATGGCCAAGGCTTTAAGATTTTCCAAGCCACGAAGATAGTTGTAGATAGTTGGATCTACGGCATACGAATTTTTCCGTAGGCTGATATAGCCAAAATTTCTATTTCTAAAATGTATTTCCGAAATCCCGATCATTTGATAAGCACGCTCAAGCGTAACTGTGGCACCTTCATCAAAGGTGGCTACCATATAATCATCAAAAACTTGTATTGTTCCAATATCCAACTGGTATTCACGTACCACGATGGTCTTCTTCGTAGAAGTAATTCTCATTCCCCAAATAGTTATAGTGTCTCTGAACGAAAGTATGGTGAATGCATAGGGACCTGAAAAATATTAGATTAAAAGCAATATTATCGTTTGTATGACATTTTGGGGCATAAAAAAAGCTGACTGATGTCAGCTTTTTTTGAACGTATTTTAGAATATTATTTTTCAGTTTCGGGTGATTTTTCAACTTTCTTTATTTTGATGGTGAGCTCTTCTTTTTTCTCATCCAAGTCCATAAAGATACTATCACCTTCATCCAATTTAGAATTTACAATTTCCTCGGCAAGGGCATCCTCAATATACTTTTGGATGGCTCTTTTAAGCGGTCTGGCCCCATATTGTTTGTCAAAACCTTTATCGGCAATATAATCCTTGGCCTTGTCCGAAAGACTAAGGTCATACCCTATATCCTTGATTCTGGCGTACAACTTGTCCAATTCAATATCAATGATTTTGTGAATATCCTCTCTTTCCAATGGATTAAAGACAATCACGTCATCAATACGGTTCAAGAACTCTGGCGCAAATGCTTTTTTAAGGGCATTTTCAATGACACTTTTTTGATGGGTGTCGGCCTGCGCTTTTTTGGCAGCAGTACCAAAACCGATGCCTTGTCCAAAATCCTTCAATTGACGTGCCCCAATGTTGGAGGTCATAATAATAATGGTATTCCTGAAATCTATCTTTCTACCGAGACTGTCGGTAAGGAAACCATCATCCAAAACTTGGAGCAACATATTGAATACATCTGGGTGTGCCTTTTCAACCTCATCCAAAAGGATAACAGAGTACGGTTTGCGGCGTACTTTTTCGGTCAACTGCCCGCCTTCTTCATACCCTACATATCCTGGAGGTGCACCAACCAATCTGGAAATGGCGAATTTTTCCATGTATTCGCTCATATCTATTCGAATCAGGGCATCTTCAGAATCAAAAAGCTCTTTGGCCAAAATCTTGGCCAATTGCGTTTTACCCACTCCAGTCTGACCCAGGAATATGAAAGAGCCAATAGGTTTATTAGGGTCTTTCAATCCTGCACGGTTCCGTTGTATGGCCTTGGCCACTTTGGCAACGGCATCATCCTGACCAATAACAAAACCTTTGATCAAATTGGGCAATTCTGCCAGTTTATTGCTCTCGGTCTGTGCAATTTTATTAACAGGAATACCGCTCATCATGGAGACCACATCGGCAACATTTTCTTCTGAAACGGTTTCACGATGGAGCCTGCTCTCTTCTTCCCAATGCTCTTGGGCCGATGCCAATTCTTTTTCAAGACGTTTTTCATCGTCCCGAAGCTTGGCGGCCTCTTCATATTTTTGTTTTTTGACCACGCTGTTTTTCAATTCGCGTACATCTTCCAACTGGTTTTCCAGTTCCAAAATTTGCTTGGGAACATCCATGTTGACAATATGCACCCGAGAACCGGCTTCATCCATGGCATCAATAGCCTTGTCCGGCAAAAAGCGGTCCGTCATATAACGATTGGTCAACTTTACACAGGCCAAAATGGCTTCATCCGTATAGTTGACGTTATGATGGTCTTCATATTTGCCTTTGATGTTCATCAAAATCTCAATGGTTTCCTCTACAGAAGTAGGTTCCACCATCACTTTTTGGAAACGCCGCTCAAGGGCACCATCCTTTTCAATGTATTGTCTGTATTCATCAAGTGTTGTGGCTCCAATGCATTGGATTTCACCTCTGGCCAAGGCAGGTTTAAACATGTTTGAAGCATCCAAACTACCTGTTGCACCACCGGCACCTACGATAGTGTGAATCTCATCGATGAACAAAATGATGTCATCGTTCTTTTCAAGTTCATTCATCACCGCTTTCATGCGTTCCTCAAACTGACCACGGTATTTGGTACCGGCCACCAATGAAGCCAAATCCAAAGTAACCACACGTTTGTTATAAAGAATACGGGATACTTTTTTATTGATGATGCGCAATGCCAAGCCTTCGGCAATGGCACTTTTACCCACACCGGGCTCACCAATGAGCAATGGGTTGTTTTTCTTTCTCCTGCTCAATATCTGGGATACACGCTCAATTTCCTTTTCACGGCCCACAACAGGATCTAACTTGTTCTCTTCGGCCAAACGGGTAAGGTCACGTCCAAAATTGTCCAAAACGGGTGTCTTGGATTTTTTGGTGCCTTTTTGACCGGAGCTTGAACCAAAAGTACTTTCCTTGGCATCACCAGCATCATCTGGATCGCTTGGGAAGGATTCCGCTTGTGGCGAATCTATATAATCATCATCACTGGTGATCATGGATTTGAACTGTTCTTTGACGTTATCGTAGTCCACTTTTAGCTTGTGCAACAATTTGGTTGTAGGGTCATTCTCATTTCTAAGAATGCACAACAACAGATGTGCGGTATTGATGGAAGAGCTTTGGAAAAGCTTTGCTTCCAAAAAAGTGGTCTTCAACGCACGCTCGGCCTGCCGGGTGAGGTGAAGGTTTTTCTTGTCCTTTTGCATGGTTCCCGTATTTGGGTTTGCCGGACTAAGGATTTCCACCTTTCTGCGAAGGTGGTCCAGATCTACGTCCAGGGCATCCAATATGTTAATGGCCTTGCCATTTCCATCTCTTAAAAGACCCAGCATAAGGTGTTCTGTGCCAATGAAATCGTGTCCCAATCTCAAGGCTTCTTCTTTGCTGTATGCTATTACGTCTTTTACTCGGGGGGAAAAATTATCATCCATACCTTTCTTTTTCAGCAATTAAAATTAATAAAAGTATTGTTACTGTGGTCAAATACCGTACCCTTATTCGATAAACTAGTATTAAATGTCGAAATAATGGACACTTTTTAGGTGGTTTAACATAGCTTTATTACAATATGGGGATGTTGGTCGGAAATGTTGATAATTTTTTTAATAAAGTAAGTCCCTATTGTTCTGAAAGGGTCTATTTTCCGTATATTGCCATGATATTTTAACCACTAAAAAACAATAAGATTTTAGCATGGCGGAAGGAGAAAAGTTAATTCCTATCAACATAGAGGATGAGATGAAATCTGCCTACATTGATTATTCAATGTCGGTCATTGTGTCACGTGCCCTGCCAGATGTTCGTGATGGACTAAAACCTGTTCACCGTAGAGTACTTTTTGGAATGCACGAACTTGGGGTAAGATCTAACAGTTCGCACAAGAAATCTGCTCGTATTGTTGGGGAGGTTTTGGGTAAGTACCACCCACATGGAGATACATCGGTTTATGATACCATGGTGCGTATGGCCCAAGAATGGAGTCTGCGATATATGCTTGTAGACGGTCAAGGAAACTTTGGTTCAGTTGATGGGGACAGCCCCGCGGCCATGCGTTATACCGAGGCCAAGATGCGGAAGATCGCAGAGGAGATGTTGGCCGATATCGATAAGGATACGGTGGACCATCAACTCAATTTTGATGATTCGTTGCAAGAACCTTCCGTTCTTCCAACCCGTATCCCAAACTTATTGGTGAACGGTGCTTCCGGTATTGCGGTGGGAATGGCGACCAATATGCCTCCACATAACCTATCGGAAGTGGTGGACGGTACCATTGCCTATATCGACAACAGCGATATTGAAATAGATGAGCTAATCACACACATCAAAGCTCCTGATTTTCCCACAGGTGGAATCATTTATGGATATGATGGGGTGAAAGAGGCTTTTCATACCGGTAGAGGTCGTGTGGTAATGCGTGCCAAAGCTTCATTTGAAGAAGTTCAAGGAAGAGAATGCATCGTGGTTACCGAAATTCCATACCAAGTCAATAAGGCAGATATGATCAAAAAGACTGCCGACTTGGTCAACGAGAAAAAAATAGAAGGGATTGCATCCATCAGGGATGAATCCGACAGAAAAGGGATGCGCATCGTTTATATTTTAAAACGCGATGCCATACCCAATATCGTAT
The DNA here is from genome assembly GCA_030427985.1 of Bacteroidia bacterium. Taxonomy (GTDB): domain Bacteria; phylum Bacteroidota; class Bacteroidia; order Flavobacteriales; family Flavobacteriaceae; genus Flagellimonas. The sequence goes on from JAUIBH010000027.1 coordinate 35,135, forward strand.
TGAATATGCTGTACAAGTATACAGCACTTCAATCCTCTTTCAGTGTCAACAACATTGCCTTGGTCAATGGTAGGCCACAATTGTTGAACCTGAAGGAAATCATTCACCACTTTGTGGAGCACAGGCATGAGGTGGTGGTCCGTAGGACCAAATACGAATTGCAAAAAGCCGAAGACCGGGCACATATCCTGGAAGGGTTGATCATTGCTTCGGATAATATTGATGAAGTAATTGCCATTATACGCGCTTCTTCCAATGTTGAGGAAGCCCGTAATAGTTTAATGGAGCGCTTTAAGTTGACAGAGGTTCAGGCCAAGGCCATTGTGGAAATGCGTTTGCGTCAACTTACTGGTCTGGAACAAGACAAATTGCGTGAAGAGCATGCAGAACTTTTGAAGACTATTGAGGATTTAAAAGATATTCTTGCTAAGAAAGAGCGCAGAATGCAGATCATCAAAGATGAGTTGTTGGAGGTGAAAGATAAGTACGGTGACGAAAGAAGGTCTGAAATCAACTATGCCGGTGGTGACTTGAGCATTGAGGACATGATTCCAGATGAGCAAGTGGTCATTACCATTTCCCATGCAGGCTACATTAAAAGAACACCTTTATCAGAATATAAAACTCAAAATAGGGGTGGTGTGGGCCAAAAGGCTTCCTCAACCCGAAACGAGGATTTCTTGGAACACCTTTTTGTGGGCACCAACCACCAATACATGTTGTTCTTTACCCAAAATGGTAAATGTTTCTGGATGCGGGTCTATGAAATTCCAGAAGGAAGCAGAACTTCAAAAGGTAGGGCTATACAGAACCTGATCAATATAGAAATGGAGGATAAGGTGAAGGCCTTTATCTGTACGCAAGACCTCAAGGATGAGGACTATGTGAACAGTCACTACGTGATCATGGCCACGAAAAAAGGTACGGTCAAGAAAACTTCATTGGAGCAATATTCCAGACCTAGACAAAATGGTATAAATGCCATTACCATTAAGGATGATGATGAGCTTTTGGAAGCTAAACTCACCACAGGTACCAGCCAGATTTTCTTGGGGTTGAAATCAGGAAAAGCCATCCGTTTTGAAGAAAGCAAAACACGGCCCATGGGTAGAAATGCCTCCGGTGTTCGTGGAATTAGGTTGGCCGATGATAATGATGAGGTAATCGGTATGGTCTCTGTGCATAATTTTGAAGATGATATCTTGGTCGTTTCAGAAAATGGGTACGGTAAAAGATCCAACTTAGAGGATTATCGCGTAACTAATAGAGGTGGAAAAGGAGTGAAGACCATTTCCATCACTGATAAGACTGGTGGACTTGTTGCTATCAAAAATGTAACAGATACTGATGACCTTATGATCATCAACAAATCTGGAATAGCCATTAGAATGAGCGTGGAAGACCTACGCGTTATGGGAAGGGCCACACAAGGGGTTCGTCTCATCAACCTAAGGGAAGGCGATTCCATAGCTGCAGTGGCCAAGGTCATGAAAGAAGATGATGACCTTGATGATGCCGATGTCCTTGATATAGAGGTCAATGATTAAGATGGCATGGCTATTGCAGATATAATGAAAATAATTAATAATCCGTAAACACTAAATAATTACATTTTAACATGAAGACTAAAGTTTTAATACTATTAGCCATAGGAATTTCAGCAATGGGCTTTTCCCAGAAGAGTGAAATCAGGGATGCTGAAAAAGCATTGAAAGATGGTGATGCTGCCGCGGCTAAAACAGCTTTGGAGGCTGCCTCCTCTACAATTGATGCTGCTGATGAAAAATTGCAGGCCCAATATTATGCCGTTTTAGGCAACGTACATTCCGATTTGGCATCCAAAGGAGACGCCACTGCCTTCCAACCTGCCATTGATGCCTATAAAAAGGTTATTTCTATTGAAGAGGCTAGCGGAAAGGAAAAGTACACTACCGTGGCACAACAAAAATTATCTGAAATGACAGCCGACTTGGTAAATGCTGCTGTTGAGGATAACAATAACCAGAAATTTGCTGAAGCTGCTGAAAAATTGTATTTGAGCTACAAGCTGAGTCCGGCAGATACAGTTTATCTATATTACGCTGCCAGTAGTGCAGTTAATGGACAAGAGTATGAGCAAGCCTTGGGGTACTATAATGAACTCAAAGATCTTGGCTATGACGGAAGCGGGGTAACCTATACTGCAGTCAATGTTGAAACCGGTGAGGTTGAAACTATGGACAAGAACACAAGGGACTTATATGTAAAAGCAGGTACGCACAAGGATCCCAAAGAGGAAAAAAGTCCTTCCAAAAAACCAGAGATAGTTAAGAACGTAGCCTTGATTTACCAGCAATTAGGTGATTCTGATAAGGCTCTTGAAGCTTATGCAGATGCACGTCAAGCCAATCCAGAAGATGTAAACCTTGTATTGGGAGAAGCTAATTTGTACTATTCGCTCGGTGATAAGGACAAGTTTAAGGAATTGATGGCCCAAGCCTCTGAAATGGCTCCTGACAATGCTGATTTGTTATACAACATTGGAGTTATCAACATGGAGCAAGGAAATTTGGAAGATGCCAGGGATGCTTACAAGAAGACCCTTGCCATTGACCCAGGCTACATTAATGCACTTTTGAACCTATCCACAACTTACGTAAACGAAGGTAACGGTCTTATTGACGAAATGAACGCCTTGGGCAGTTCTAAGGCAGATATTGCTAAATACGATGAGTTAAAAGCGAAAAAGGATAGTTTGTTCAGGGAAGGTGCCAAAGTATTGGAAGATGCTGTTAAAACCAATCCTGATAACCAAAGTATCTTGACCCAGTTGAAAAATATCTATGGAGCTTTGGGTGATACCGAAAACTTCATGAGAGTTAAAAAACTTTTGGGGGAATAGTTCTCTCCTCCAATAAAAATTTAAAAAGGCCGCAATTTTGCGGCCCTTTTTCTTTTAAAGTATTTTTTTGATGACCCTGAGCTTGTGGGTATACAACTTCTCCTGTGCATTAAAAATACCCGTATGGTCCAAGCGATCTATGCGTACATGACCGTGAACATGGATGATATAATTGTCTTTCAATATAATGCCCACATGGTCAATGACGCCTTCGTTATCATCAAAGAAGGCAAGGTCGCCAGGTTCGCTCTCTTCAATAAAACTGAGAGGCTCTCCTTGTTTAGATTGCCCTTCCGCATCCCGTTGCAGGCTATATCCATTGATTTTATACACCATTTGAGTGAATCCGGTGCCGTCAATGCCAAACGGAGTCTTCCCGCCTTTCAAATACGGTGCGTTTAAATACAAAAAGGCGGTGTCAACCAAGCTCAACTTTGGATTTTCACCTTCTATACTAGCTCCTTCAAAAGAGTGGTTGAGCAATGGCGAAGCGGAAACCATGGAACCTAACAAAATGGGGAGCAACACACCATTATTGGCACAAATATGGGAAATCACATCAGAAGAAATCTTCTTATCTCCACCCACCAATTTATCATAATCAACCTCAGAAATAAAAGTGAATTGTGGGTTGGAAACCCATCCTTCGCATTGATCATGGGCCACACGGATTCTGCTCCATTTTTTTCTACTTTCCAGCACTTTAAAATGTTCCCCATACAAAAGTTGGGAAACCATTTCAGTGCAATCGTCTGGCTGAACCCTAATGGGAACAATGCTCAAATGGCAGATTCCATATTGCATTTATTGGCTGAATTGGATAACTAAATTCTTTCAAGAACAATGGCCGAAGCACCACCACCACCATTGCAAATGGCCGCGGCTCCCAATTTGGCATTGTTCTGTTTCAATACGTTGAGCAAGGTAATGGTGATTCTGGCTCCGGAGCATCCCAAAGGATGACCCAAGGAAACCGCTCCTCCGTTCACATTGACATTGGCATCGGTAAGCCCCAAAAGCTTTATGTTGGCCAATCCCACTACCGAAAAGGCCTCGTTGAACTCAAAATAATCCACATCGGATAGGGAAACGCCTGCTCTCTCTATGGCCTTTGGAAGCGCTTTGGCCGGAGCCGTGGTGAACCATTCCGGTTCTTGTGCCGCATCGGCATACCCTTTTATGTAGGCCAATGGTTCCAATCCCAGTTCCTTGGCTTTTTCTTCGCTCATCAGTACCACAGCAGCCGCTCCATCATTTATGGTGGAAGCATTGGCAGCCGTTACCGTGCCCTCTTTGGTAAATGCAGGCCGCAATGCCGGAATTTTTTCCAGTTTTACGTTTTTGTATTCCTCATCTTCATTTACAATGATGGGCTCACCCCTACGTTGGGGAACTTCCACAGGAACCACTTCATCCTTAAACTTTCCAGCTTCCCATGCTTCTGCAGACCTCTTGTAAGATTGAATGGCATAGGCATCTTGATCCTCACGGCTAAATTTATGTTCAGTGGCACAGGCATCAGCACAAACTCCCATGGCATTCTGATCATAAGCATCCTCCAGTCCATCTTTTTGCATACCGTCAATTAAGGTGGCTGGACCAAACTTTACGCCGTTTCTCATATGCACATAATGCGGAATAAGGCTCATGTTTTCCATACCTCCAGCCACTACAATGGAATTTTCTCCCAAAGCTATGGACTGTGCCCCTAGCGTAATGGCTTTCATTCCCGATGCGCAAACCTTATTTACTGTTGTGCAGGGTACGGTATTGGGAATACCGGCATAAATGGCCGCCTGACGCGCAGGAGCTTGTCCAGTTCCTGCCTGTACCACATTACCCATCAAAACTTCTTCTACCAATTCAGGTTTCAAGCCTATTTTTTCCAATGCTCCTTTAATGGCAATGGAACCCAATTTTGGGGCTGGTACAGTGGACAAAGCGCCCATAAAACTCCCAATTGGGGTCCTTACAGCCGAAACAATAACAACTTTGTTCATATGTGCATTTTTACTGATGCGAAAATACTAAAATTAAATGCAAAAGGTCTAGAACAGGCAAGAGGGCCACTTCTTATTTATATTTTCTATTTTTGATGTTAACAGCACGCAGAATGGGAAAGACTTTGGACAATGTATATAAGCATCAATCACTTGCCTACAAGTATTTTCTATATTTTATTTCCGTAGGGCTCATTGTATTCTTTTTTCCAAAGGGAGGAAAGTTCAAGTACGAATTTCAAAAAGGGAAGCCTTGGCAATATGAGAACCTTTATGCTCCTATTGATTTTTCCATCAAAAAGACACAGGAAGAAATAGCCCAAGAGCAGCTTTCCCTTCGCAATAGAAAAACAGATTATTTTACTTTTGATGCTTCCACCGTGGCTAGTCTTAAGAGCAATGTGGAACAAGAACTCAAGAGGCTTTTTGAGTCGAATTCGTTTTCCCGTCAACAACAAAGGACCATTTCCAGTACTTCGGATGAGATAATAGACAGCATTTATGAGTTTGGGGTATTTCAAGACCTGCCTACTTCAAGCGCCGTGGTTTTGGTAAGGAACAACGAAGCCATACCATTGGACCCCAATGATTTTATGGATGTTCAGGAAGCCAAGGAACGGGTCAACAGTATTTTGGCCAATGGGAACTTTCAGGGGGGGGCAAGACTGGGAAATATTATTCAACGCAATATTAGGCCCAACCTAACTTTTGATGGTGCACTGACGGAAAGGGCATTGGAAGAAGAACTCTCTAAGATTTCATATACCAGGGGCGAAGTTTCCGAAGGAAGGTTGATCATAGCCAAAGGAGAAGTGGTCGAGGCTGAAAACTTCAAAATCCTCAATTCCTTAAAGGATGAATATGAATCCGAATTGTGGAGCGGCAACAATTACTACTTTATCATGTTGGGGTACACAATTTTGGTGGCACTGGTATTGATCATGTTGTTCTTGTTCTTAAAGCGATATCGGAATGAAATTTTTAAAAACAACAACAAGGTCACATTCATCTTTTTCAATATTCTTCTTATGGTCTTGGCCACTACCTTGACTGTAAAACATTACGAAAGTTATGTGTATGTAGTACCCCTATGCATCCTTCCCCTTGTATTGAAGAACTTTTTTGATGCCCGGTTAGGGTTGTTCGTTCATGTTTTAACCGTATTGATCCTTGGGTTTGTGGTGCCCAACAGTTTTGAATACATCTTTCTGCAGATCATAGCAGGTATTGTTACCATTTTAACGGCATCGGAACTTTACAAAAGGGCCAATCTCTTTATATCGGTGGGGCAGATTACCTTGATTTACATTATGGGTTATTTCGCTTTCCATGCCATCCATGAAGGAAATCTTGAGAATATTGAGTGGATACTTTTCGGGGTTTTTGTGATTAATGGGTTGTTGACCCTTTTTGCACAACCCTTGATATATATGTTTGAAAAGATTTTTGGTTTGGTATCCGATGTTTCCTTGTTGGAACTTTCCGATACCAACTCCAAATTATTAAAAGAGCTTTCGGATAAGGCTCCTGGGACATTTCATCACTCATTGCAAGTGGCGAATCTAGCTGAAGCGGCCGCTAATGAGATTGGGGCAAATGCCATGTTGGTCAGGGTAGGGGCACTGTACCATGATGTTGGTAAAATGGAAAAGCCCACCTATTTTACTGAAAATCAAATTACCAATGTAAATCCTCATGATGATCTTCCACCGCGGGAAAGTGCAAAAATCATTGTGGACCATGTCATAAAAGGAATTGAAATAGCCCGTAAGAACAATATTCCAGATCGGATAATCGATTTTATCCGGACCCACCATGGTACAACTTTGGTATATTATTTTTTTAAAAAACAACAAGAACTGGAAGCTGATGTAGACCCAGCAGATTTTAGATACCCAAGGCCCATTCCATTTTCCAAAGAGACGGCTATTTTAATGATGTC
>JAUIBH010000122.1 GCA_030427985.1 Bacteroidia bacterium
AAAATTGAAAAATAAAAACTAAGTTTAACCCACGGATAGATCAAATCTGGGCAGTTCGTTTACCCTGGTCAGTTTCATCCGGCGAAGGTGGGTCACTTTACCCGGCTTATCCACCTTGGCATGGTCGCACACCGTGATGATATAATCCCACTCAATTCCGGCATATTCATCCACATGATTGGAGGTATGGTGCGAAATGTCCACTTTATCCTCTTTCATGATGGAAACGGCCATGGGGTTGAGGCCATGGGTTTCAATACCAGCGCTATAGATTTTAGCCAGTTTGTCCTGAAAATGTTCCAAATAACCATGAGCCATTTGGCTGCGACACGAGTTTCCGGTACAAAGGACGAGTACGTTTTTCATAGATTGTTTTTTTGATTTGATTTTTAGTCGATTCCAACCTTGCGGCTGCGTTTTTCAAACAACAGATTGTCCTTCCAGACGCCATGTATTTTGCCCACGCGTTCGCGCTTGCCAATATAGCGAAAACCAACTTTCTCATGGAGTTTTATGCTCGCTTTATTTTCAGGAAAAACACCGGATTGTAGGGTCCAGAATCCACCTTTTTCACTTTCTTCAATGAGCTGTTGCAAGAGTTGTTTGCCCACACCTTTACCACGACTGTTGGCACTAATATATACACTCACCTCACCAACACCACCATAAACACATCTGCTGGAAACAGGGGAGAGGGCGGCCCACCCCAAAATGGCACCATCTTCCTCCGCTACCAAACGACAACTGGACACATGGGCACTGTCCCAATCCTCATAGTTGGGCGCATTGGTTTCAAAAGTGGCTAAGCCAGTGGCTATACCTTCGGTATAGATTTGGCGTACTTGCTCCCAATCGGAGGCTTGCATGTTGCGAATCAACATAAAATAGTTTTAGCAACATCCAGAGCCAGGGGTACAACAAGCTGAGGCTTCTTCTTTAGCTTCCGACTTGGGTTCCACTCCACAAGTTTCCTTGGCCTTACAATCTGTTTTTTGAACTGATAGTTTCACAATTAAGGATTGGTTGTCCAGCGCATAATCATCAACAAAAAGTTGAGCGGTGTGAAAGTCTTCATTGCTATATTCGAATTTGATTTCAGCATCTTGCACCATGGGTTTAATGCGGTCCACCTTGTTGAGGATGGCCAATGCTTTGTAAACGGACATAAAATCTCGTTTACCCTTTTCTTTTGGACTTTCCCAAAGTTGAACAATGGTCTCTTTCCAAAAGTCGGTTCCAGCACCGCAGTCAACCGAGTCGATTGTGATGTTTTTTACTTCTGTAATGTGGTAATTGGCTCCGACGAATTTGTCCGGAGCATATTCGAACAGCAAACTTTTGTCTTGATGTTGCTTTAATACGGATAAAAATTCTGATGTTTTCATAGTTAACAGCAATTACGATTAATATTTGAAAAGAATAGGTGGAAGGAATGCTGTAGTTCCTCCCATCGTTCTTGGTTGATACAATAACAGAGGTTTTTGCCCTCAAAAGTTCCTTTTAGGAGTCCAATCTTCTTGATTTCGTTTAAATGTTGCGAAATGGTGGGTTGGGCCAGACCAATGACATCCACCAGATCATTACAGATGCAGGCATCCTGCTTGCTGATGTATTCCAAAATGGCAACACGGGCAGGGTGGGCCAAAACCTTGGCAACATGGGCCAGTTCGTTATGTGTGGCAGAAAAGATATGTGTTTTGGAAGCTCCCATAGATTTTATTCTGATGACAAATATAAAATTAATATTGCAATATTACGATAAAGATATTAAATAAAAAAGCCAGAGGGATTTTCTCTGGCCTATTTTTTTAGAACCAAGGCTTTCTGCCCACTTGGTAGGTATTGTAAAATTCCTCATCTGATTTGGTGAGATAGATGATTCCTTCTATTAGGCCAATAATCCATGCAGCCGATGCACCAATACCACAAGTAACAGCACCCAGTACAATTGTAATCGCAAGTAAAATAATACCTTCTTTATTGTATCCCAATATAAATTTATGAACTCCGAAACCACCAAGTACTATCGCTAAAATACCGGCAAGAATTTTTTTATTGTCACCTCCGGCACCTTTAAGGCCTTCCGTAAATTCATTGGCAGTCTTTTTGGCTTCTTCTTTGAAGTCTTTTCCAGCTTCTTCTGCTTGGTCTCCTGAGTCTTTCTTTTCTTCAGACATGGTTTTAATGTGTTGGTTAAACGATATCTAAATGTAATAAATAATTTAATAGCTATTGAAATGCTTTATCAACAGGTTCCCAGAGTTCCAATTTGTTTCCCTCTGGATCCATGATCCACCCAAACTTTCCGTACTCGTATTCTTCAATTTCTCCAACAATGGTAACGCCTTCTTTTTTTAATTCCTCCAGAAGTTCCACAAGGTTTTCTACCCTAAAATTCATCATGAATTGCTTTTCACTGGGTTGAAAATACGTAGTATCCTCACTAAACGGGCTCCACTGGGTGGAACAATCGTTGCCTTCCTTATCTTTCCACCAAAAGGAACAACCATATTGATCCGTATTAAGGCCTAGATGGGTTTTGTACCATTCTTTGATTTTATTGGGATCCTTGGTTTTGAAGAAGAAGCCGCCCAATCCTGTAACTCTGTTTTTCATGATTATGGTTTATAGTTGTTAGATTATTTTCTCTGCAATACCAATGCAGAAAGTAATGAAATGATAAACCCAATGACAAAGACGGTCATGGCCATTAAGGCAAAAGAGAACAATGGGTTTGAAAAGAGCTCTTTTTGCGATTCCATTTCGGCCAATTTCGCTTCAAATTCATCTGCCGGGAGAGATGCTTTTAGGGTCTCAACACTGTGGTTGTAATATTCGGTCATAAACTCTGGGTTGAGCACTTCGGTATAAAAAACATCAAGAATCCCAAAAGCCAAAGCAGTGATTAAACTAATCAAGATGCCAATCAGAAGCGCTTTTTTAAAGCTTATCTTACCGTCATTTTCCTTGTCCCGATATTGTTTGATGCCAAAAAAGACAAACCCCAATGATAAAACCATGGAGATATACCCCAAAACTTCCTGTGAAAAATAGGGCAGGTCGTCCAATACAAACCAGCTTATCAGAAAAAGTATGCAAATCGTAATAGATCCATATAACCCAAATCGGAAAACCGTTTTTTTCATGGTGATTAGTATTAATGGTTGATTCAAAAGTAGTATTTGGGCCAAAAGAATGGCTCATACTAAAGTACCAAAATCACGGTTATTTGGTTTAAAATGAGCTAAATGCCCAAAATTTGAAGGTCTTTTGCACGTTGAATGGCCTGTGTACGTCGTTTGGCTTCCAATTTTACCAACAGGTTGGAAACGTGGGTTTTAATGGTGCTTTCCGAAACAAATAGTGCCTCAGCGATTTCTTTGTTAGACAATCCTTGAGAGATTTTAACCAATACCTCATATTCACGCTGGCTAATGCCGAGCTGTTCAATCTTTTTTAGATTGATGGTAGAATCAATATTCTCTATTTTTCGATGAGCTTTTCTATTGATGTAGATACCAATGAAGAAAAAAACCACAGCGATTATTGCAATGATGATTTCAATAGAAACATCACCCGACAGATATGCATATTTGCTCAATTGAAAGAGAACGAGCAGTGCTACAATCAAGGCTGAAAAAACAAAAATGGTCTTTTTCATCCACTAAAATTAGCAAAATCTTGCTTTGACCTTGTCCACAATGGTCTGGGCCAACTTTTCCTTGCTCTCCACGGTCCAGCCGGCTACATGGGGAGTAAGAATCACGTTTTTGGCTTTCCGTAGATATTTGAAGGCTTTTGGTTTTTGGACGAACATGTTTTCAAAGGACTTTTTCTCGTATTCCAACACATCCAATCCTGCGCCTAATATTTTTTCGGATTTTAATGCTTTTACCAAATCTTTGGTGATTACGCACTTTCCTCGCGCGGTGTTCAGCAACCAGAACGGTTTGTGAAAACCATCAATGAATTCTGAATTGATCATGCCAATGGTTTGTTCGGTTTGGGGTACGTGTAAACTCACCACATCCGATTTTTGTTGAAATTCCATAATGCCCACTTGACGAGCATTTTCATCGCCAACACCTCCCACAATATCGTAGCAGATGACCTCCACATCAAAACCTCGTAATTTTTTGGCAAAGGCCTTTCCCATATTTCCGTAGCCAATGATTCCAACAGTTTTTCCATCAAGCTCGTCTCCTCGGTTGCCTTCGCGGTCCCATTTTCCTTTTTTTACCTCGCGGTTGGCCTTGGTCAATTTGTTTAGAAGAGACAATAACATACCCAAAGTATGCTCCCCAACAGCATTTCGATTTCCTTCTGGGGCGGAAGCTAAAAATATATCCTTTTCTTTGGCGTATTGCGTGTCTATATTTTCCAATCCGGCACCGACCCTACCAATGAATTTTAGGTTGGTGGCCTTGTCCAAAAACTGTTGGTCAATGGTGAATCTGCTTCGGATGATTATACCATCGTATTGATCAATGGTTTTTTCAACCTGTTCTTTGGTTGAGGTGTAGTCTTCATGATTTTCAAAACCCAGTTGGGCAAATTGCTCTAGCAACAGGGGATGGTTGGTGTCCAAGTGGAGAACTTTCATGTGTCAAATATACAACTCCTAGATTTTTGGGTAATGGGTCTGTGTTTTTTCATGTTGCACCGCTCCGGTATGGGCAGTGGTAAGTTTTTCGAACAGGAGAACATGCACTTCTTCACCATTTTTGGTCATGGGATTGTGTTCCACTCCTTTGGGTACCACAATAATTTCCCCTTCGTTAACCACTTCGGTACGGTCCCGAAATTGCATATACAAAGTCCCTTTGATGACTTGGAACAATTCATCTTCATGCTCGTGGGCGTGCCAAACAAATTCCCCTTGAAGTTTGGCCAAGAGCACTTGCATATCATCTACCAAAGCTATTTGGTGCGGATGCCATTGTTGGGTGAATTCGGCATGTTTTTGTTTAAGATTGATGGATTTCATGACGATAAAATTATTTTGTTGGAATAGGTAGATTGTGCATCCTCAAGAAGGAAAGTTTGTCCCAATAGCCCCGTTGGAATTTGATTTTTCCATCAACAATATGAAAAAATCCACATCCCCGAAGGCCCAGAGGGTCTTTCCATTCTAAAATGGCCCATTCTCCATCTTCAAATATGTTTTCCACGATGCAGACCATTTCCGCAACCTCAAATTCACTCTTGAACATACTGTAAATGGCATCTTTGCCAATAACGGGGTCATTGGTCACTTGATGATTTATGGCATCAAGATGGTAAAATTCAGCAATTTTTTGTGCATCACCTTGGTTGAAGATTTTGACCCAATGTTCAACAACTTGTTTTGGTTCCATATTTACTAAATGGATTTATGTGATGAATTATATTCCCAAAATTAGTTTGGCAATCCAAAAATAAATCAAGATGCCAAAAATATCGTTGCTTGTGGTGATAAAAGGACCTGTGGCAATGGCGGGATCGATGCTTCTTTTATGAAGGAACAAAGGGATAAAAGTACCGATCAACCCGGCAACAACAATTACAACCACCAACGAGAGCGATATGGCCAAAGCAGTGGCAAAAGCGCCTTTCCAAATCCAAGTAAAGAATAAAAGTAAAACGGCGAGAATAAGCCCATTTAAGAGTGCCAGCAACATTTCTTTAATGAGGCGATGGCTCACACTTCCCTTTAAATCGTCGTTGGCAAGACCCTGAACAATGATGGCACTGGACTGTACGCCTACGTTACCGGCCATGGCAGCAATCAATGGGGTAAAGAAAAACAACACCGCATGTTTGGAAATCATCTCTTCAAAACCTCCCATGATGGCCGCGGCGCCCAATCCACCCAATAAACCTAGCATGAGCCATGGTAATCGGGCACGGGTAAGTTCCCAAATGCTGTCATCGGCTTCCACGCCTTGCGAGATACCAGCCGCCATTTGATAATCCTTGTCAGCTTCCTCACGGATAACATCCACAATATCATCAATGGTGATGCGGCCTACCAATCTTCCAATTTCGTCCACAACGGGAATGGCTTCCAAATCGTATTTGGACATGATCTTGGCCACTTCTTCCCCTTTTTCATTGACGTTTACGGCATCAACCTTGGCAATGTAAACATCTTTGATGTGCGTTTTGGTAGAGGCAGTAAGCAAATCCTTTAAAGAAAGCCTGCCTTTAAGCTTGCCTTCGTCATCCACAACATAAATGGAGTGTACGCGTGTCACGTTTTCGGCCTGTGCCCGCATTTCCTTGACGCAGGTAGTTACGGTCCAATTTTCATTGACCTTAACCAACTCTTTTGCCATGAGCCCCCCGGCGGAATCATCATCATAACGCAAAAGGTCCACAATGTCCTTGGCGTGATCTCTGTCCTCAATCTCGGAGATAACCTCCTGAATGAGCTCTTTGGGAAGTTCGTTGATAATATCTGCAGCATCATCCGTATCCAGTTCAGACAGCTCATCTGCAATTTCTTTGGCGGTGAGGTTCTTCAGAACAGCTTCCCGGATATCCTCGTGCATCTCCGCGAGGATGTCCGAAGTCTTTTCACTATCCAAAAGTTTGATAAGATAGGTGGCCTCTTCTACATTGAGTTCGTCTGCAATTTCGGCAACATCCGCATAGTGGAATTCTTGCATCATCGACTGCAGAGCGCCATTTTTCTTATCGGCGATCAATTGTCGGATGTCTTCTAAAAGCTCGTCTGTAAGTTTAAACGGGGTCATCGGCTATCTTTTGGGTCAACGTTACAAAATCTGCCACACTGAGCTGTTCTGGGCGCTGGTCAAAGATAGTATCTTCTTTTAGATTATCAGAAAGGTTGAAGGTTTTAAGACTATTGCGAAGGGTCTTTCTCCGTTGATTGAATGCTGTTTTTACCACTTTAAAGAAAAGGTGTTCATCACAGGGCAGATGGAGCTCTTTTTTTCGCGTTAAGCGTAATACTCCAGAATCCACCTTTGGTGGAGGGTCAAATACTTTTGGCGGTACGGTAAACAAGTACTCAGCTTTGTAATAGGCCTGAACCAGTACCGAGAGGATGCCATAGGTTTTGCTTCCAGGGCCTTCACAAATACGTTGGGCCACCTCTTTTTGGAACATCCCGGAAAATTCTGGTACCTGTTTCCGCATTTCCAACATTTTAAAGACAATTTGGCTAGAAATGTTATAGGGAAAGTTCCCCGTGATGGCAAATTGCTCGTCCCCGTACAGTTCCTGTAAATCGAATTTCAGGA
>JAUIBH010000123.1 GCA_030427985.1 Bacteroidia bacterium
GCGCCGGTGATGGCATCCTTGATGCGTTCTCTTTCTGAGTTTTTATGAGGACTTGGTACGTTGGCTGAAGAGTCATTTTCCATTTCTTTTTTGCGAATTCCAAAGCCATTTTCACCATCAAGAGCATCAATGGCGCCCCCCATGGCAATTATTTTTCCGCCCTTGCTGACCCATTGCTGTAATTTCTTGAGCTGTTTTTCATTGAAATGGTCACCGTATCGGCCTCCGGGGAGGATTAAAATGTTGTAATCGTCTAGGTCCACTCGGTCAGCATATTCGTCATCTATCACAGTGAGGGGATAGTGTAATTGTTGCTCAAAAAAGTGCCATATTTCGCCAAAACGAAGGGTTGAGGTGGGACCACCTGACAGTACTGCAATCTTTGGCTTCGTGATCATTTTAATGGAGGAAGAACCAAAGTCCTTACCTGAATCCACAAAACCTGTATTTGCAACATCAATAGCCTTTTGATGCTTTGATGCCATTTCCGTCAATATAGCGTACAGGTTTGGAAGGTGTTTATTATCGCCGTTTGTAACAATAAGAGTTCCATTTTCATAGAAAGACTTACCGCTTTCACTTATCAAAGAGTTCCCTTCTAGGCTGAATGGGTGGTCTGCTTTTCTGACTCGGACATCCTTTTTAAGTAGTTCTGCCAAAAACCTTGCATCCTTCATGCTATTCCAATCAAAAATATAGGCATATGCCTGGTTTAATGGCTTTCCTACATAAATATTTACCACTGAATCGGTATTCGAATTGGAGCGTTTTTCGGAAACAAGAGTAGTTGAAGCAATGGCATCCAGCCCATAGGCATAGGGAAGTGACCACGCTGTGATATCATAGGTGAGGGAATCACTTAATTTGGCATTGGGTTCAAACAATACTTTTACCAAAGTCCCCTTGGTCTGATTGGTGGAAACCACCAGACTGTTGTTGGTTGTGGACATGCTTCCGTTGCTCCCCGTACTATAATCAAATCCTTTTACGGAGCCGTTGGAAGGATTACCGTATGCTATTTTGTGTTTATCCAACAGCGATTTTAGGGCATCAATTTTATCCTTGTCGCCGTTGAGTACATAACTCTTGTATTTAAAATTTTGGTTATCATAGAATTTTTTAAACTCGGTATTCAAACGCTCCGCGTTTTGGGAAGAAACTTCAACAGTGGACATGCCCGTAGTAAAGTGATGGGCTATTCGGTCCTTTAGGGTAAGCGTGTCTCCAATCGCCGTGATAACGCCCAAGCCACCTTGGCCCCCGCCACCTTGTTCATAAGTCATACCAATGGCGCCATTGTAGGTTGGGTAGGTGTCTCCATAACTGGGATAAAAAAGGTCAAAAACCTCTTTGGTAAAGTAAAACCAACCATTGGCATCAAAATATTTGGCGTGGTTTTTACCCAAAGTCACCTGAAAATCACGTTGGAAGTCCGTTATCACTTCGTGATAGGGCTCGGCTGCAGGTGCAAAGTAATACGGATTGTTCATGCCTTGCTCATGAAAATCCACATGCACGTGGGGCAGCCATTCGTTATAGACTTTTAAGCGTTGTTGACTCTCCACTTGGGTCAACCAGGCCCAATCTCGGTTCAGGTCAAACATATAGTGATTGCTCCGCCCGTTCCACCAGCCTTCATGGTGTTCCTTGCTGTTATAGTCCACCTGATACGGTGTATTTTTATATTGATTGTACCAATTGCTGTATCTGTCTCGCCCATCTGGGTTGATACAGGGGTCCATAATGACCACGGTATTTTCCAAATATTGGCTTTTCGCGGTCAAAAGCTCATAAATGGTTTTCATGGATGCCTCGGTGCTGACACTTTCATTTCCATGGACATTGTAACTCAACCAAACAATGGCCTTGGAAGTATTTCCACCTTCTTGGGTGTCTTTTAAATGTTCTTGGCGAATGCCTTCTAAATTAGATATGTTTTCCGCGGAAGACACATAAGCCAAAAGTAATGGCCTACGTTCATTGGTCTTTCCATAGATGGTCAACTTTACCCTTTCTGGTGCCTCTTTTGCCAAATACTCGTAGTAATCTACCACCTCATGATGGCGGGTAAATTGAGTGCCGAGTTCATACCCCAAAAATTCAGCTGGAGACTTTATTTGAGCTGAAACGGATACAAGGAAGGTGAAAGTTGCAACGAATGAGAGTAAAAATTTTGTCATGAATGAGGTAGTTAGTAGAAGTCAAATCTAACAATAAATTGATCTATTGTCATAATTTTTGTTTGAGAAGCCCAAAATGTAATTAACGTATTTTTAGGATGAGAAAAAAAGAAGAGGGTTATCTTTGACCACCTCATTGCAGTGTTAATGGAAGTAGATTGTATACCCTTTAAAGAAACCGGTTATTTTTCAAAGCTTATTTGTGACTATTTAGATCAAAACAAAGATCTAAAACCGTTTTATAACCGATTTCCTTCAACAGAAAATTTCAAGGAACAAATCAAGGAAAAGAAGGCCAATTACCCAACTTCGCACCGCAAAGTGTTGGTCGAGGCGCTAAAGAATCAATATAGAGGGTTTGAGGTCTCCGAAGCTACCGAGGCCAACATTGCAGCCTTGGGAAATGAAAATACATTTACCATAGTAACGGGCCATCAATTGAATTTGTTCACTGGACCGCTGTACTTTTTGTACAAAATAGTATCGACCCTAAATTTGGCCAAGGAACTCAAAAATTCCCATCCAGATGCTCATTTTGTTCCGGTGTATTGGATGGCCACGGAGGATCATGATTTTGATGAGATCAATTATTTTAATCTGCATGGTAAAAAAATCCAATGGAACCGTTCTGCTTCAGGGGCGGTGGGGGCATTGAGTACTGATGGACTGGATGCGGTATTTGAACTATTGTCCGCAGAATTGGGAAATACAAGTAATGCCGAGGAGCTCAAAAAGTTGTTTAAATCAGCTTATTTGGAACACGCTACATTGACTGACGCCACCCGCTATTTGGCCAATGCTTTATTTGGAGAAGAAGGTTTGGTCATTGTTGATGGCGATGATACGGCCTTAAAGAAACTACTCATTCCTTACGCTGAGAAGGATATTTTTGAACATGTTCCTTTTCAAGAAATTTCAGAATCCATTAAAGACTTGTCCAAAGTATCTTCGGACTATTCCATTCAGGTGAATCCAAGGGAAATCAATTATTTCTACCTAAAGGATGGACTTAGAGAGCGTATCATCAAGAATCATGGAAAGTTTCATGTGTTCAACACTGAAATAAATTTTTCAGCAGAAGAATTGCGTAAGGAATTATATAATAATCCAGAGCGATTTTCACCCAATGTCGTGGCGCGTCCGTTATACCAAGAAGTGATTCTGCCCAACCTGTGTTATATTGGAGGAGGAGGGGAGCTGGCCTATTGGCTGGAGCTGAAATCGTATTTTGGAAAAATGGGGGTTGCGTTTCCCATGCTTTTGTTGCGAAACTCCGCATTGGTCATTACAGAAAAACAGTCCAAAAAGTTGGAAAAATTGGATTTGAAAGTGTCCCACCTCTTTTTGAAGCAGCATAGTTTTATCAACAAAAAGATTCGGGATATCTCCAATATCGATATTGATTTTTCATCTCAAAAGGAGCTGTTGGAGGAACAGTTTAAACATATGTATGAATTGGCCGAGCAAACCGACAAGAGTTTTTTGGGAGCGGTTAAAGCGCAAGAGGTGAAACAAAAGAAAGGATTGGATGCTTTGGAAAAGCGTTTGCTCAAGGCCCAAAAAAGAAAACTCAAAGACCATGTCATTCGGATGACCGATATCCAAAATGAACTTTTTCCCAATAAATCACTACAAGAGCGACAGCTCAATTTTTCGGAACTCTATTTGGAGATGGGTGCTTCTTTAATCCCAACGCTTCTAGAATCACTAAATCCATTAAGTGGTGATTTCACTATTTTAAAGCACTGATTTGTAAATAGTTGAGTTGGTTTAATCTATTTTTTTCAAAAAAATTTGAAAATGGGGTAGGGTATTTTTTCTTACAACTGTTTCATTATTGAAAATTGCTATGAAAATTTAAATTTGAGTTGGATAACTCATATGTTTAGGTTGGTTTTGATTTTATTTAAAAGCCCCGGAGTGGTTCCCGGGGCTTTTGCCTTTTTTATGATTTCCCAATGCAAATCTATTTTGGGAATTCAATCCGATAAGAGTCATCTCTTTTTGGCATCTTCAACTAATTTATTGAGGGCATCATTGGGATCACAGCCATCCAATTCGGCTCTTGATGCTGCAATCAATTCGTTTTTGCTGAAAATATTAAATGAACCCACTTCTTTTTCCTCTCCATTTATGATGACAAAGTGGGTGAATACCTCCGTATCATGATTATAAACAAACCCTGCACCACCAATGCCGTTGGTCAATTCTTCTACGCAGGCTTCCACATTGTCTTTCAAACTCTCCAATTCTTCAACAGTGGGTAACTGATCAACAATATCCTGTGCTTCAATGCGGATTCCGTCCGCCTCTTCAATATATTTTACATTATCGGCAGCCTCAAGAAGTTGCGCTTTTTGACTACTGGTCAAAATGGTCTCGTTAATGGTCACGCTTCTTGTTGCGGTCATTTTCCATAAGTCTCCACAGCCAAAGGTCTTGTGTCCGTGGATAATGGTTACCGTAAATGTTCTATTGATGCGATCTAAGCTTGCCAAATCCCGAAGTGCTGCTTCCAATTCTGTTCGCGTAGTGGCATTGTCGTTTGTTTCGTCCACGGCATTCCGTAATCGGGTCAATGCATTTCTGTGGCCTCTTACAATGGCATCAATTTGTCCAGAAAGGTTGTCGCTACAATGAATTCGGTCGTAGTCACTCAAATAGGAATTAATGGTACTTCTTCCCGATGCCAAGCCTGCCGCTACGGCATCGTCAATGGCATCCTGTGCTTGGTCGATGATTCCGGGTAGTGCGGCTCTCAATCCTCTTAAACTGAGTTCCAATTCATATTGGTCTTCGGCATCTTGAAGATCTTGAAGTGCCTGTTCCGTAGTTTCAATGGCAGCATCAATCTGTTCTGTTACCGTTTCAGAAATCCCATCGGTAAAATTATCTGGGGTGGTGGCAATACATTTGGTTTCGCTTTCGGTGAAAACCGCGGAAGCTCCCCAAACATCATCCCCCGAAACTACCTGGCCTTCCATGGTAAATGCTTCTGGAGTAGCTCGAACCGAGCCTTCCATACTTTGGTCACCGGTGGGCATTTGAATTTCAAAAGAGCCCGACATACCGATATCAAAATTGCCTGTTTGCTCCACAAAACCGTAGGCGTTGAGATCACCATCCGGCATAAGGGGGATAAAATTGGGCCACCAGGATAAATCTGGGTCAACTAAGCCATTAATAAAGGCCTTGGCAACCACACCATCGTTGGTAGAAGCCTCTGCCACTACGGCAGCGCTACCCGAACCAATGGGAAAACCGAAGGTTATGAATGATGTTATTTCTAGAGATAGGTCAAGTTGGCCGTTGATGCCCGAACGATAGTTCACCCCAAAATCAGATTCCATAGGCTCGTCAAAGTTTAAATCGGCACTAAAACCCCTGTTTTGGTAGTACATCCCCGAAGCTTCCAGTATTTTGAAAAAGGAAACGGTTCCGCCTGTCACTTGATTGGCTTGAAATGTAACCACGTTACCATCAACTGGATTGGTAGGCACATACATGAAATTGGAACCAAACGACCCGCCAAAGCTAACACTGGACAGTTTGTTGTGACTTGAATCTCCATCGCTTCCGCCATTGTTATTGTCGCCTTCATCTCCACCACCAAGGGCATCACCACCCAATGAAAAGAAGAACATGGGATCGGTATAATCCGCGATAAAGGTGATATGTCCGCCTACTGGAGCCTCAATAGAAAGCGGTTTATGAGCATCTGGGTCATCGTTGACGCCGAGTTTTAACTCCAAGCTGGCAGAAATGGCGAAAACAAAATAAGAACGTTCATCTACCAGTTGTATTTCAAAATCTCGATTCTCATTTAAAAATTTGCCGGTAAAAAATCCAATGTCGGCTTGTACGGGGGTTTCAAATTCAAAGTAATTGTTGGGAGCGGGGATTTCTGTGGTACCACTCATGCTTTTTAGTGTACCATCATCATTGAATTGTACGTCCAAATCTGCTTCGGCAAAAACGATGGGTTCACCAGAATCGGTGTTCATGGTCAGTGACCCTTCTACAAGATAGCCGTTTTCTGTTTCGGTGACATCGCCCTCTGGTTCAAGGTCATCTTCGGTTATTCCAGAAGGGTCAGTGGGTTCTTCCTCATCACATTGGTTAGGGCATTGTTCGGGATTTCCGCAGGGGTTTTCTTTACATGGGTCGGTTCCGATAGGCTCAATAGTATCTCCTTTACTACAGGAAATAGCCAATACTAGTATGAGTAGTACGGCAATTCCATGGAATGGTTTATGCATTGCTTTCATGATGTATAGTTTTGTGGTTAAACTTGATTGTTGTTTTGTGTGACCCGCCCGGTAACGGTCTGCAGCCCTTAGCCGAGCAAGACCACAAAACATTTGTCAAATTCATGACACAGCAAACCTAAATCACTGATTACGAGCAATGAAATATGGAGGGTGGACATCAGGTGGACATCAAGAAAATAATCAAGGGACAATGGGGGGACACCTTGGTAAAGACCCTATTTTAAAGGGATAACACCAAATCTTGAAGTGAGTCTTCAGTAGTAATATCCAACTTTTTGCGGAGTCGGTAACGTGCCTTTTTGATGCCTTCGGGAGAAATATTGAGGATGTTGGCAATCTCTTTAGAGGACAGATTCATCTTTAAAAGTGACAAAAGTCGGAGCTCGTTGGAGGTTACTTGGGGATATTTGGATTTCACATTACTATTGAAATCTTTATGGACCTCTTCAAAATAGCGTGAAAAATTCTCCCAATTATTATCGTCCTGTAAATCAAAATTAATGGTGCGAATCAATTGTTGGTATCCCTTTTTTGATTCTTCTTTTTGTTTGAGTTCCTCTGCCTTTTGTTTGAG
>JAUIBH010000124.1 GCA_030427985.1 Bacteroidia bacterium
CACCCAATTGAAGCATACCTCTATGGACTTTTCAAGGAATATGGCTTTACCGAATGGGAAGATGTAAAAGGCCTGCTTCATGCGATGAGTGGTAAAAAAGTAGTATCCAAGACCCATAGTTTATTAAAGGATAGGGAATACTTATTACTATCCAAGATAAAAAGCAGCAGCAATGAGGTCTATCCTGTATATGACAAGAAGACCATGTTAAAGTCTCCCATAAAACTTACAATGGAAAAGGTAGGAGCTGTTGAAAAATCAGGCCCGAACACTATCTTTTTGGATAAGAAAAAGTTAAACTTTCCCTTAGTGTTAAGGAATTGGCAAAAAGGCGACTATTTTTATCCCTACGGGATGAAAGGCGGAAAAAAGCTGTCCAAGTTTTTCAAGGATGAAAAGATGGACGTGTTTTCCAAGGAGAAACAATGGCTGCTATGCTCTAACGATGAAATTGTTTGGGTAGTGGGCCGTAGAGCGGATAAACGTTTTAAGGTTGATAAATCGACCCAAACAATTATAAAGATTACATTTGTTGCATGAGATTTCTAGTCCCCCTTTTAGGATTCTTACTGATTCCCTTCTATATCTTTTCCCAGACTGAGGCCAACCCAGCTGTTTGGAGCCATGAAGTCAACAAAATTTCCGACACCGAATATGAATTGGTCTTTAAAGGAAAGATCATGGACGGTTGGCATGTATATTCACAATATACGGCCGAAGGTGGGTCCCTTCCCAGTGAATTCACCTTTGAAAAAGCTGGAGAGGATTACGAACTTATCGGGAAGACTGAAGAAAGTGAAACCATAAAGGAGTACAGTGATATTTTTGAGGTAGAGGAGACCTTTTTTAAAAAAGAGGCCATATTTACTCAGAAAATCAAACTGTTAAACCCCGAAGTGCGACAGGTTTCCGTGAATCTGTTCTATCAAATCTGCAAGGAAGTCTGTATCCCCAAAGATTATCTTTTTCAAATTTCTTTGGATGGTAAAGCCTTTGTGGAAACCCAAAAAGAATTGGATGAGAAAAGTGTGGCCATAGGTGAATCCTTAAAGTTGGATTTAAAGAACAAGGATTTATTGAATCAGGGTGGTTTAACTGATTCTGAGGGTAAATCAAACCTATGGATGATATTTGGCTTGGGCTTCTTGGGCGGACTAATTGCTTTGTTGACGCCCTGTGTTTTCCCTATGATTCCGTTAACGGTGTCCTTTTTTACCAAACAATCCCAGCAAAAATCCAAAGGAATCGCCAATGCGGTTCTCTACGGATTTTTCATTGTATTGATTTACTTTTTATTGAGTTTGCCATTCCACCTGTTTAATTCGGTGGATTCACAGATTTTGAATACCATCGCCACCAACATTTGGCTCAATGTATTCTTCTTTGTCATTTTTGTGGTGTTTGCATTTTCCTTTTTCGGCTATTTCGAATTGACCTTACCCAGTTCGTGGGCCAACAAAATGGACTCAGCATCTTCAAAAGTAGGAGGGAGCTTGGGCATCTTTTTTATGGCCTTGACCTTGGCCATTGTGTCCTTTTCGTGTACAGGGCCTATTTTGGGAGGACTCTTAGGGAGTACCACTTTGGCTGAAGGTAATGTCGCTACCAATCTCACCATGGGAATGGTTGGTTTTGGTTTGGCCTTGGCTCTGCCCTTTGCTTTGTTTGCGCTATTCCCAACGTGGTTAAATTCCTTGCCGAAATCGGGAGGATGGATGACCACCGTAAAAGTGGTATTGGGCTTCTTGGAACTTGCTTTGGCCTTTAAGTTCCTTTCCAATGCTGATTTGGTTGGGAATTGGGGCATATTCAAACGGGAAATCTTTCTGGGTATTTGGATCGTACTTTTTGTTTTGATGACCCTCTATCTGTTCGGTATTTTCCGGTTTCCGCACGATGGTCCAAAAAAGAAACTTTCATCCACCCGAAAATTATTTGGAGTGTTGAGTTTGGCTTTTTCAGTCTATTTGATTTTGGGCGTGTTGAACGTTACCCCTTTAAAATTGCTGAGCGGATTTCCACCACCAGATTTTTATAGTGTAGTTAAGACTGAAAGTGATTGCCCTTTGGGATTGGATTGTTTCAAGGATTTTGAGGAAGGCGTTGCCTATGCCAAAGAGGTCAACAAACCTATTCTGTTGGATTTTACGGGATGGGCCTGTGTCAATTGCAGGAAAATGGAAGAGAATGTCTGGAGCCATTCCAGTGTCTATCCCTTATTAAAGGAAGAGTACGTGCTTATTTCATTATATGTGGACGACCGTAAGGAACTCCCAGAGAGCGAGAAGTTTGATTTTAAATTTGATTCAGGTCGGATAAAATCCATTGAAACCATCGGTCAAAAATGGGGCACGTTCCAAACGGTGAATTTCAATGCAGCCTCACAACCTTATTATGTGCTTTTATCGCCAAATTTGGAAATTTTGAATGATGCCGTTCAGTATGTAGATGTAGAAACGTATAAAGCGTGGCTTACCTCTGGTTTGGAGAAACATCAACTTTCTATGAACAAATGACATCTATTTTTAAGGTGTTTTTTAATACATTTTGGAAAATAGTTTACCTTAGGGCGACAATTGACTTACCTATCGCCCCGTGAAAAAACTTAAAAAAGTACTTTTGGTGCTGGCTGGCCTTATACTATTGGCAGTCATCGGTATAGCATTATTTATCAACGCCTTAAAACCGGATTATTCAGGAAAAAAAACACTGCCGGGACTACAGAGTGAGGTCAATGTATACTATGATGCCTTCGGCATTCCACATATCTATGCTGAAAATGAAGCTGATGCCCTAAAAGCATTGGGCTACGTACATGCCCAAGACCGATTGTGGCAGATGGAGCTGTTGCGTAGAGTAGCCACAGGAAGACTTTCAGAAGTGTTTGGGCAGGATTTGGTAAAGACTGATAAATTCTTTCTTTCCTTGGGTATAGATGACCATACGTCCGAAACCGTGGCTAATTTGGATAGGCAATGTGAGATGGCCATTCTTTCCCAAGCCTATTTGGATGGTATCAATGCATTTATTGAAGAGGGACCTACCCCAATAGAGTTTTACCTTACCGGATTGGAAAAAGAACCCTTTACCTTGGAGGATGTTTACAACGCCGTTGGCTACATGGCATTCAGTTTTGCCATGGCCCACAAAACAGACCCTTTGCTGACCAGTATGCGGGATAAATTGGGAGAGGAATACTTGAATGACCTGGCCATAAATTCAGATAGCTCAACCGTTTGGATAAAAAACTATAAGAAAAATGATATTGACTCCTTGGCGGGGAACATCAGTACTACGGTGACAGCCCTTTTGGATAAACTCCCCATTCCTCAATTTATTGGGAGCAATAGTTGGGTGATAGCTCCAGAAAAGACCAAAAGTGGAAAAGTCATTTTGGCCAATGACCCCCATATTGGCTTTGCGCAACCATCGGTTTGGTACGAGGCCCATTTGAATACTCCAACGTATGAGAAATATGGGTATCATCTGGCAGGGGTCCCTTTTCCGTTGTTGGGTCATAATAGAGATTTGGCCTACGGATTGACTATGTTCGAGAATGACGACATTGATTTCTATTATGAAGAAACCAACCCTTCGGATAGTACGCAATACAAAACTGCTGAAGGTTGGAAGAACTTTGAATATGTCACCAAAACCATTAAGGTGAAAGATGGGGAAGATGTAGAATTCACCTATTCCAAAACACAACATGGTCCTGTGTTGAACCATATTGCTGACCAAATTTCAGGGGAACGTCCAGTAGCCATGTCCTGGATATACACCAAAGAAAAAAATGAAGTGCTGGATGGACTGTACGGAATCAGTCATGCTGCCGATATCAATGAATTTAAAAGTGCATTGCCCAAGATTCATGCACCTGGGCTAAATGTAATGTACGGTGATGCCGAAGGCAATGTGGCATGGTGGGCCACGGCCAAATTGTATCAAATGCCAGACAGCTTGTCCACCAAGTTTATTTTGGATGGCACTTCGGGAAAAGAAGAGCCACTGCGTTTCTTGGATTTTTCTGAAAACCCTAGTGCCATAAACCCGCCATGGAACTATGTGTATTCCGCCAACAACCAACCCGATTCCATTGCGGGCATGTTATACCCAGGGTATTATTTACCAGAAAACAGGGCTAAGCGGATTGTCCAGCTGTTGGAAGCCAAGAATGATTGGGACAAGGAATCCACATCAGAGATGATATTGGACGCCACATCCTCAGTCAACCCTTTGTTGATAACGGAACTTATTAAACTTTTTGATGTCACCCAGCTATCCGATGAGCAATTGGTGCAGGTGGATTCGCTGGAAAATTGGGACGGGCATTACTCACTGAAAAGCACAAACCCAACCCTGTACCATCGGTGTGAATATTTTGTGACTAAAAATACCATGGAAGATGAGTTGGGGACGGAAATGTTCAACCAGTTCTTGGCAACACATCTCTTTAAGCGACAGATTGCTTGGGGAGCCCAGATGGAAAATGGAAAGTGGTGGGACAATATCCATAAAACGGACAGGGTGGAAACCCGACAAGACATTGTCTTAAAATCTTTTTCCGATGCATGGAAATCCTTAGTGGAAGATTTCGGTCCCGACCCCAACCAATGGACATGGGACAAAGTACACACATTGGAACACGAACACCCTATTGGTCAAGTGGAATCCCTCCGGGAGTACTTCAATGTGGGTCCTTTTCCAGTGAATGGGACCAGGGAAGTCATCAACAATATGGCCTTTCCGTATGACAGCACAGGATATTACAAAGTCAATTCAGGTCCATCCACCCGGCGTATCATCGATTTTTCGGATATAGAGAACAGTATCAGCATTTTGCCCACAGGGCAGTCGGGGAACCCGTTCAGCAAACACTACAAAGATCAAGCTGAACTCTATGTTAAGGGCAAGTTCCGTAAAATGATGATGAACACCGAGGAAATCCAGAAGAATGCTGAATCGGTTTTGACCTTCACCATTAAAAAATAGTCCTAGATTGACCCTAAACGTGCTTTCATCAAATGAAAACCTAGTATCCGTCAAAAGGGAGCCGATTGTTGAGTGAGATCGTTTATTTTTTCGTTCTCGTTTAACAAGAAACAGCTACATGCTCATAAAAGTTTATGGAAGTGCCGTTTTTGGCATAGATGCCACCACTGTGGTGGTTGAGGTAAATGTGGACAAAGGTGTTGGTTATCATTTAGTAGGGCTTCCAGACAACGCCATAGAGGAAAGCAATTATCGCATAGCCGCTGCGCTTCAGAATATTGGGTACAAGATACCCGGTAAAAAGATTACCATCAACATGGCTCCGGCCGATTTACGCAAGGAAGGCTCCGCTTACGACCTTACCTTAGCGCTGGGGATATTGGCCGCTTCCCACCAAATCAATTCCGAAGAAATAGGCGATTATCTCATTATGGGCGAACTGTCCTTGGACGGAAGCCTTCAACCCATAAAAGGGGCTTTGCCCATTGCCATTAAGGCCAAAGAAGAAGGTTTCAAGGGATTTATTTTGCCCAATGAGAATGCCAAGGAAGCTGCAGTAGTGGAAGATTTTAAAGTGTATGGTGTGGATAACATCAAAGAGGTCATCGATTTTTTCGATTCTGGAAACCCTTTGGTTGAGACCCATGTGGATACGCAAGAGGAGTTTAATGGGCAATCTGGTTATCCTGAGTTCGATTTTTCGGATGTGAGGGGCCAAGAAAGCATAAAACGTTGTATGGAAATAGCGGCTGCAGGGGGACATAATGTCATTTTAATTGGCCCTCCAGGAGCCGGAAAGACCATGCTGGCCAAGCGTTTGCCTTCTATTTTGCCTCCAATGACCCTGCAAGAGGCTTTGGAGACAACCAAGATTCACAGTGTGGTAGGAAAGGTCAAGAATCGAGGATTGATGAGCCAAAGGCCTTTCCGAAACCCCCATCATACCATTAGCGCAGCAGCTTTAGTGGGAGGGGGAAGCTATCCCCAACCCGGGGAGATTTCACTATCCCATAACGGTGTGCTCTTCTTGGATGAACTCCCCGAATTTGAACGTCGCGTACTGGAGGTGATGCGCCAGCCCATGGAAGATAGGGAAGTGACCATTGCCCGCGCCCAGTACACCATAACCTATCCCAGTAGCTTTATGTTAGTGGCAAGTATGAACCCCAGCCCAAGCGGCTATTTTAATGACCCTGATGCACCCTTGTCTTCATCTCCTGTGGAGATGCAACGGTATTTGGGTAAGATATCGGGTCCTCTTTTGGATAGGATAGACATTCATATTGAAGTTACGCCAGTGCCTTTTGAAAAGCTATCGGATGATCGAAAAGGGGAGGACAGTACTCAAATTCGTGAACGGGTCATAGCAGCCCGTAAAATTCAATCAGAACGCTTTTCTGCGTTGGATGATATCCATTACAATGCACAAATGGGCACCAAATTGATTCGCAAGTTCTGTCCAATGGGTGAAGACTCCAAACAATTATTGAAAAATGCCATGCAGCGATTGAACTTATCAGCAAGGGCTTACGACCGCATTTTAAAAGTATCCCGAACCATAGCCGACTTAGAGAATACAACTGATATCAATACCAACCATATTTCCGAGGCCATTCAGTATCGCAGTCTGGACAGGGAAGGATGGTTGGGATAATACAATTATCCATAGAATAATCCTGAATTTATCGGACATAATCATTAAATCGGTTGCATTCCTAAATAAGAATAGTAAAAAATACGTTAAACATTGTTAATCAATCGTTTATTACCGTGGTTATGGGATATTTTTGCGCTCGTTTTTTAAAAATTCATGGAATGCAATGTGTTGAATTGAATCCTACTGGGAATTTTGACCCATGGGAACAGGAAATGATTGATGAGTTGCTGCATCAGAATATTACACAATCGTTAAGCAATCGATTGGTGTTTGAAAATGAAAGTGTGAAACTATGGGAATTATGCCTAATTCCCGGAGAACGCCTCCCTTTTAGAAA
>JAUIBH010000028.1 GCA_030427985.1 Bacteroidia bacterium
CGTTTCTTGATTGATGGTCGTGTTGGAGGTGAAATCTACTCGGTTACTTCTGCAAGCCTTGATAATGCTGGGGTTTCCGAAAGAAGTTTGCAGTACAGAGATGGCGGTGTTGTAGTGGATGCCATAAATAGTGATACAGGTTCCGCAAATACAGAGAGCATTACGGCCCAAGAGTATTGGGGTGCCATGTCCGGTATTGGCGAAAATTATGTATACGAGCAAACCAACGTAAGATTGAGGGAATTTGCGTTTACCTATAGCTTTAGTAGGGACTTGGTGCAAAAAATAGGCCTCAACTCAGCTTCTTTGGGATTGATAGGAAGAAACTTGTTCTTCTTTTACAAAAAGGCAGATGATATAGATCCAGACGCCACCTTGGGTACTGGATTGAGTGGACAGGGTATTTCCATAAACAACGTACCCACGGTCAGGAGCCTTGGGTTGAACCTTAATCTGAAATTATAAAAAAATGATGATGAAAAAAGAAATAATGAAAATAGGATTGGCAGTAGCCACCCTATTGTTCGCAATAAGTTGTTCCGATTTTGACGAAATCAATGTAAAGCCCAATGCCTTTACTTCTGATGAGGTCAGTGCCAAATATTTTGTCACCGAGACACAAATACGACTGTATGCCCCCGATAGGTTCCCCTACTGGAGAGCACAATTGATCCACTGGGACCGTTTTGCAGGTCAGTTCTGTTTCGGTTTCAACGGAAGTTGGTGGACTGATGCACTATCATATGACTACAATTCAGGATATACCGATGCCGCATATGATTATTTGGCAGGATATGTCACCAGTCTAAGTGCATTTATGAACTTTGTTGGTGAAGGTGGAGAGTTGGAAAATCAAAACTATTATGCCATAGGATTGATCATGAAAGGCCTGTATTACCAAACCTATACAGATGTATTTGGTATGGTTCCGTATTCTGAGGCCCTTAACCCAGATATTATTACACCGACCTATGATTCACAAGCAGCCATCTACCAAGGTGTTATTGCCGAATTGGATGAAGCCATGACCATTATTGGGGATGCTACCGTAACCGGGGATGGTGTGGAAGTTTTGGCCGAAAATGATCTTTTCTTTGGTGGAGATTTGCAGCAATGGAAGAAGTTGGCCAACAGCCTTAAGTTAAGAATGGCACTAAGAGCCCAAGGAGCACCTGGAGCAGATTTTGCTACTGCTGCGATCAACGAAGCATTGGCAGGTGACCTTTTGGTAACCGATGGCGATAATGCCCTTATGGAAAAGGATACTGAAATATCACAGTGGTCCAATGCCGCATACGGAGACGTTTGGCATAACTTTGGGGTAGGTTCCAATTGGACGGTAGGCAAGACCTTGGTTGATTATTTACAAGCCAACAACGACCCAAGGTTGGCCATGTACGCCCAACCCATTGATGGTGGTGAAGTGGTTTTCACGGAACCTGTTGAAGGTGAAGGTGTGGCACTTTTTGATAAACATGTGGATTTCATCCTTGCTCAATTGGATAATGCCGGAGTAAGTTACACGAGAACCGATGGAACCAATGGGGATGGCTTGGCAACAGTAACTATTAATGTAGCTACAGACACACCTTATTATGTGGGCCAACCAACCCGTCTAAATGGATTGATCTATACCCATGTAAAAGAAGCTTTGTTCTCAAGACCGGCTGAAATTGTCATCAATGCCAAAAACCAAGGAAACGAAATCTTCCCAGAAATCGTTTTCACTGCAGCCGAAGGTAACTTCTTGCAAGCGGAGGCCATTGTAAAAGGGTTGGCTTCGGGTGATGCCCAAACGTTCTATCAAGAGGGTATCAGACAAGCCATGAGAATATGGAACGTTGATGATGCTGCCATTGAAACCTTCATATCCACAGAAGATATGGCACTTTTGAATGGTTCAGTAGATGAAAACTTGGAGAAAATCAGCATTCAAAGATGGATTGCAGCCTATACTGATGGTGCAGAAGCCTGGGCCATTGTACGGGATAGTGGTTATCCAACAGAATTGGCCGAAGGTGTTTCCGATTATGACCTCTATAGCGCGGGAACTTTGAATGGTGCATATCCACAGCGAATGCGCTACGGTACAAATGCATATAATACCAATGGTCCCAATACTGAAACGGCTAATGCTGCCCAGGGCCCAGATATGCAAGGAACTACCCTTTGGTTTGCACAATAAACCAAGGATGTTATGAAATTAATCTATGCGATTACTTCATAATTTGAGTTAGTTTAATTTTGAGTTAAGTAAGGTAAAGGAAGAGTTGCTCTTCCTTTACTTTTTTAAGGGTACAAATATTGACAATCGTTTCTATTTTGATATGTCATTTTTGTTGTACTTTACTTTTTCAACCTAAATCCAACTTTAACATAGAAATACTATGATATCACTGAATACTTGGGATATAGTTATCATCATCGGATTTTTTGCCATAACCCTGGGCATTGGAATCTATGTCTCAAAAAGCTCGGGAAAAAACAGTTCCGAATTTTTTCTCTCGGGAAAATCCATGCCGTGGTGGTTGCTGGGTATATCTATGGTGGCAACTACCTTTTCCACCGATACCCCCAACTTGGTGACAGACATTGTCCGAACCAACGGCGTTTCCGGAAACTGGGTCTGGTGGGCCTTTTTATTGACGGGGCTTCTTACCGTTTTTATCTATGCCCGCCTTTGGAGAAAATCCAACGTGAATACGGACCTTGAATTTTATGAACTGCGCTATGGCGGCAAACCAGCTCGTTTTTTGAGAGGGTTCCGTGCCATTTATCTTGGGGTGATTTTCAATGTCATAACCATGTCTGCAGTGACGTTGGCTGCCATAAAGATTGGTAGCATCATGCTGGGCCTCGAACCTTGGCAAACGGTAGTCAGTGCTGGACTCATTACGGTAATATTTAGTGCTGTGGGAGGATTCAAAGGAGTAGTCTATACCGATTTTCTTCTGTTTTTTGTGGCAATGGGTGGTGCCATTGGCGCGGCCTATTATTTGGTGAACATTCCCGAAGTAGGCGGATTGGAAGCCTTGCTTTCTAACGAAAACGTACAAGAAAAACTAGACATTCTGCCGGATACCAGCAATACGAATACTTTAATTACCCTGTTGATCATTCCCTTGGCCGTACAATGGTGGAGTTCTTGGTATCCAGGGGCAGAACCTGGGGGAGGAGGCTATATCGCACAGCGAATGCTATCCGCCAAAAATGAAAAGCACGCCATTGGAGCCACGTTTTTTTTCAATATTATGCATTATGCCATGCGCCCTTGGCCCTGGATTTTGGTAGCACTCGCATCCTTGGTCGTTTTTCCCGATTTGGAGAGTTTGCAACAAGCCTTTCCTATTGTGACCGAAGATAAATTAGGACATGATTTGGCCTATTCAGCCATGCTTACCAAACTCCCATCCGGATTATTGGGATTGGTATTGGCATCCTTGGTGGCAGCTTATATGTCCACCATATCTACCCAGCTCAACTGGGGCTCTTCCTATATTGTGTATGATTTTTACCAACAACGGGTCAATCCAGAAGCATCTGAAAAAAGATTGGTGGCTGTTGGACGAATTTCCACCGTAGCTTTAATGGTCTTGAGTGCCTTACTGGCACTTTTACTGCAAAATGCCCTTCAACTTTTTGAGGTGTTGTTGGTATTTGGTGCTGGTACCGGACTGATTTTTATCCTGAGATGGTTTTGGTGGCGCATCAATGCGTGGAGCGAGATTACCGCCATGTTTGTTTCGGGGATATTGTCATTACTGTTCAAACTGACCCCTTTGGGAGATTATTTGTTTGCCACAGAAACGGGACTTTTACCCGATTGGATGGAATACCCCACAGTGGTGATTGTAACCACAGCGGCTTGGTTGATTGCAACCTATGTTACTGCTCCCGAAAGTATTGAAGTATTGAACAGCTTTTACAAAAAAATAAATCCCGGAGGCCCCGGTTGGAAAAAGATTGTACAACAGGCGAGGGCAGAGGGCACCGAACTGGACAATGGTGAAAAATGGAGCGTACCCAAGGGCATCCAAGCCATGCTGTATGGCACCACTTTAATTTACAGTCTTTTGTTTGCTACGGGATATTGGATTTATGGAAGATGGACAGGCGCAGTAATTTTAACCGTGGTCGCCTTGGTTTCTGGCTCTGTTTTGATTTTAAAATGGCGACAGATTAAAGCAACCATCATCTAATAAATTAATAGGTTTTAAAATAGAAATGGCCCAAAAGCTGGTTAGTCTTCCACAGTGAAGATTTCTGCAGCCTTTTGGGCCACTTTTATGCGAACAGCCGAGGGATTTACACGCTCATAAGCTGCTTTGGTCTTAAAGACCAGTACTGTTTCAATGGCGGGATATACCGTAATATTTTGTCCCATGGCCCCCTTTGCTGAATAAGCACCTTCAAAACGCGGGTCACTCACATCTTGCCATAACCACCACATATAACCATACCCATAATTCACTCCTGTGCCTTTAAAAACAGGAACATTTTTGTTCAATTCTTCATGGGATGTGCGGGATTTCAACATTTCCTCAACCCAAGATTCACTGATGACCTGAACATCTTTCCATTTCCCTTTGTTCAACATTAATAGCCCTAGACGAGCCATATCGCGGGTTGAAAACCACATGGGGTACGCCAAGTATTTGGAGATTGAGGTGTTCCCTTGTTTGTGCTGTAGCGAACGGTCCCAATCTTGCATGTGCAAGGGATTCACCAATTGTCGTTCCACTTCATCATAAATATTTTTTCCTGTTTCTTGTTCGAAAACGTATCCGGCCACATTAAAATCCCAGTTGCTGTACAACCAATAGGATCCCGGTTTTACAGAACCACGTTCTGGTGCATATTCTTGCATTCCCCCGCCATAACCTTCAGGGTGGTACACTCCGGACCTAGCAGAAATAATATCTTGGATAGTAGCCGCCTGTTCAATAGGAAGAATCCCTTCAACATCATCAATACCCAATTCCTTTATTGTTTTGTTCAAACGAATGGTACCCTCCTCAACATACTGCCCATAGAGCATGGAGAGCACACTTTTTCGGATGGAAGCGATATAGCTCAGTTCTTCAAGATCTCCATAATCGAATACAACTTTGTCTTTATGGACAATCATCAATCCAGTAATTTTCGTGCTGTCAACCAAATACTCATGAAATGCTTCTGCTTTGGGATTGTTCCATGCTTTGGCCTCAGTTTCAGAAGCCCAATGCCATACTCGGTCTGGGAAAACTTGTGCTTTTGCACCACTACAGAAAAGGATAGATAATAGCACAAAAATTGATGCTGAGTGTTGTAGGATTGATTTCATTTTATGCTGTTTTTGAACCAAAGATTTTGGATTATTTTTCAAGACCTGCTTGGGCCAAGGTAATCAACAATGCCAATTGAATGGATTCTGCCCCGGTTTCGTCATTCATATACCATTCATGAAGAGAGTGTGCCCCGCCTCCTTTGCCACCGCGACCAATACAGACGGATGGAATTCCCAAAGAAACGGGAATATTGATATTGGTAGAGCCTCTTCCCAAAAAAGGTTCCACACCAAAATATTGGGTGGCGGCCATAGTTCTTTGAACCAATGGGAGGGAAGCGGACAGTTCCCCTGAAGGACGGTCCCCAATTTTTTCAAGTTCATAGGTCACTTCACCTTTTACTCCACTTACGTTATATGTTGAAATGGCTTTTTCCACAGAATTTTTAAAGATACTTTCAATTTCATTTAGATTTTTTGGGTCGATGGCACGCATGTCCACTTCCATCCACGATTCAAAAGGAATAGAGTTGACAGAAGTTCCACCACCAATTCGTCCTACGTTGAAACTTGTTTTGGAAATATCTCCTGAGGTGAAGGCCCACGCATCTTTTGAAAAGACATCAATGGCTTTGCCCAAGGCATGATGCGGATTTGCCAACTCAAAATCACCCCAAGAATGTCCACCTTTTCCGCTGATGATCAATTTGTAGCGTTTAGAACCCAAACCAGCATTGCTGATTCGCCCCAAACTACCACCATCTATGGCAATCCAAGAGTCGATATCAAGACCGGATTCATTGAACATATATTTCATTCCACGTAGGTCACCCAGTCCTTCTTCCCCAACCGTTCCAACAACGAGTAAATCTTTTTCAGTCTTGATTTCCGCTTTGTTCATAGCCTTGAGCATACTAAGGAGCATGGCCAGTCCTCGGGTGTCATCCCCAATGCCAGGCGCTTTTAAGGTATCACCTACTTTTCTGACGGTTACATCAGTTCCTTCTGGAAAAACCACATCCATGTGTGCATCAACACCTACATAACCCGATTCACCCGAAGTACCTTTTCGCAACCCGATGACATTGCCCACTTTATCCGTCCAGATACTATCGACACCAGCTTCTACCAGCATTGATGCAAAGACTTTGCCTCTTTTGTCTTCGCCAAAGGGTGGGGCCAAAACCTCGGTCAAGGTCACCAAATCCTTCATGGTCTGGTTTTCTTGTTCAGTTATGAGGGTAAAAGCCGTTTTGACTTTCTTGGCCTTGGCCAACTTATCAATTTCTTTGGTATACTTTTTTTCAATTTTAACACCTTCTTGCGCATGCGTGAAATTGGGTAGCAGTAAAGCGGCCAATGCTAGGCCTGTAATAATTTGTTTCATATCTATTGCGTTAGTTTTTTCGTAGTACCATTCCAGACCTCACATCGTGAAAGGCTCCATTGTCCACTGCAAAAATCCCATTCACAATAACAAAATCCACGCCTTCGGGATATTGATGTGGCTTTTCAAAAGTGGCTTTATCGATTATCGTTTCTGGATTAAAGATGGTGATGTCCGCTCGCATACCTTCCTTGAGCATTCCTCTATCCGATAATTTAAGGCTTTGGGCGGGCAACGAGGTCATTTTACGAATGGCTTCAGTCAATTCCAAGGTGTTCTTTTCTCGAACATAATACCCTAAAACCCTTGGAAATGTCCCATACCACCTCGGATGGGGGTGACCCATTCCAGGTTCAACCAATCGGCCATCAGAGCCAATCATGGTTTGTGGATGTTGCATGATTCGGGTAACGTCTTCTTCAGCCATGGCATGAAACACGCAAGAAGCACCACCGTTTAGTTGAGCTTCAATGACTAAATCGGCTCCATTTTCAACCGTGGGTTCCAAGCCTTTTTGTTCGACCCAATATTTTAAAGTTTTCCCTTCCAATTCGGGTTGCCATGCTACTTTGGCGAATTGAATTCGGTCTAAATCAGAGCCACCTCTGTCATTTAAAATATTGAAAATTATCCCATTTTTAATGCTGTCTTTGAGCTTTGGGTCGGTTATTCTTTCATCAAAGGCCGCTTGACCACCGGCCATGGACCAACTGGGAATAAGGACCGAAATTCCGGTGTAGCTTGCTGTGTATGGGTATTGGTCCATTTTAATATCAAGGCCCTTGGCTCGGGCAGAATCGACCATAGCCAAAGTGCGAACACTTTCCCCCCACATGGGTTTTCCGATGGCTTTGTGGTGGGTCAAAACCACGGGAATATCTGCTTCGGATGAAATTTGAATGGCTTCTTCAACCGCATCAAATAAGCCTAAACCCTCTTCTCGGAGGTGTGAGGTATAAATCCCACCATATTTTGAAGCCACTTTAGACATTGCGATGACTTCATCAACCTTCGAAAAAGCCCCAGGCAAATATTTGAGCCCTGTTGAAATGCCATATGCACCTTCTTGCATTGCACTGTTAATTTGGGATTCCATGGCCTTGAGTTCTTCTTGGGTAGGCGCACGATTTTCAAGTCCCATGATATTTTTCCGAACGGTATTGTGTCCAATGAGATAGGCCACATTCATACCAATGCCTTTCTCTTGGAGACTGTCCATGTAGGATTTCAAGGGCCAAGGCGAACTTCCATCAGGTCCACCTAAAGCTGTTGTGACCCCTTGCCGAACATGGCTTTCACACGAAGGCAATTCCATAATGGGTTCTAAATGGGTGTGCATGTCTATGAATCCAGGAGAAACGGCCAGCCCTTCCGCTTCAATGATCCGAGTGGCTTTGGAATCATCTAAATCACCCATAGCTACAATCATGGAATCCTTTATGGCAATATCGGTTTCAACAGGTGCATTCCCTGAACCATCGTAAACGGTACCATTCAAAATAAGGATGTCGTATTCAGGGCCTCCACAGGAAAAAAGGGTCATGAACGAAAAGCTCAAAAGCAGTTTGCTAAGAATGTTGGCTTTTATTTTTAGGAGCATTACAAGACTAATTTTGAGGGTTCCAATTCTTTGAGTTTTGCAAATGCTTGCTGTAATTTTTTTGTGGTTCGACCAATTTCGTCAGGAGCGTGGTAAACATGGTCACCTAATTTGGCAATAGACGCGATTTGGGTAGTGGTTCCGGTAAGGAAAGCCTCATCCATGTCATCAATTTCATCAACACCGATGGCTTTTTCCATCATGGGGATGTCCAAATCCTCGCAGAGTTTCAACACAATTTTTCGGGTGATTCCGTCCAAAATAAGTTGATTTGCTGGATGGGTGTAGACTTTTCCTGATTTCACGAAAAAAATATTGGTGTGTGAGCCTTCGGTAATAAATCCATCACGGACCAACACCGCTTCTTCGGCATTTTCTTCCATGGCTCGTTCATTGGCCATAACGTTTCCCAAAAGGGAGATTGATTTTATATCGCACCGCAACCACCGATTGTCTGAACGCAGAATGGCATGCACATTTTTTGTGTTGATATGGGGCAGGGTATAGGGCAAGGCATACATCATTACGGTTGGGGGAACATCTTTAGGGAAGGAATGTTTTCTGGGCGCCACTCCACGGGTCACTTGCATGTAGATGAGACAGGATTTATTGATGAGATTGCTGGCTAATAGCAGCGGGTTCAACTGCGCTTCCATTTCAGCCACATCATAAATGATTCCGATTTTATCCAAGTTTCTTTGGAGCCGTTCCCAATGTGCATCTTGGTAGAACAGACCATGCTCTAACTGTACCATTACCTCATAGATACCATCGCCAAAAAGAAAACCACGGTCAAAAACAGAAATGGTTGCTTGGTTACTGGAAATGATTTCACCATTCAAAAAGATTTTTTCTGGAAAATTACCTTTAGGCAGCATAGTTTTTAGGGTTGGTTTTAAACACAAAAATGCCGGGTTTGCTCTTTGTGCACTGCCCGTGAAGGTAAAGGATATTTTTCTAAATTGAAACCCTGCGCGCTATTTCCTAAAGGGATTTTTGATTGATTGAAAACATCAAAATTTAGAAAGCATGTTTTTAGAAAATAGCAGAAAATGAAAGCGGATTTAGACCATTATGTTGAAAGCATGTCCTGGTTTTTTTGCAATAGTTCCGCTATTCTTTTCTTGAGGTCTTCGGGTTCCAAGATTTTGGCGTAATCTCCGAACATAAGGTACCATCGAGCAAAACCATTTTCCAAGTCGGTGGTCATAAAAGTCATCTCTACTTGGTCATTTTTTGTTTTTTGGGAGACAAAGCCATAATATTTTTTGCTTCCTTGAATATATTTTGAAATGGTCTTGTTCACTAAAATGCGCACTTTCGTTTTTTGAATGTTCTCATTCTTGTTTCGATGCTCATCCATAGTACCATGAAGAAGGACAAAGCTATGCGGTGTTCGTTTAATCTGGAGAATCCTATCGGTTCTAAAATGCCTGTAATCCTTTCTGAGATGACAATAGCCAAGGATATACCAAAAATTGTTTTCGTGGAAGACCCCTACCGGTTCAATGCTTCGTTCTGAAGGGTTGTCTTCTCTGAGCGATTCGTATTTTAAAAAGACCTGTTTCTTTTCGGCAATGCTCTCAAAAAGAATTTCGAGGGCGTTGGGAACATCCGCATTGAACAATTCTTGTCCCGGAGAAATTGATACCTGGGACTCCAAGGCTTCAACCCAATCTTTCTCTTTTCCGCGCAGCACTGATTTTAACTTGAACATGGCAGATTCGTAATACGTCCCCAGCGATTTGTCCGTAAACTTCTGCATCAGTTTTTCAGCGGCAACAAAGCTTCCTGCCTCTTCTCGTGTAAACATCACGGGAGGTAGTCGATACCCTTCCATAATGGAATAGCCTACCCCGGCCTCACTGATAATGGGGACACCAGAAGTTTCCAAGGTTCGTATGTCGCGGTATATGGTTCTTAGGCTTACATCAAAGCGGTCGGCCAGTTCTTGCGCCTTAACAATGCGTTTGGATTGTAGCTGAATCAAAATAGCCACAATCCTATCAAAACGTTTAGCGGTATCCATTCCCATAATTGAGCGGCCTATTTCCCAAAGATAGGATTTCAATCCAAGGTAGGTAGGCCATTTTTGGTTCATTCTTTCAGATTTTTGCATCTCAAAATTATGGTGGGTCACTGACAACCTATTGTCAACAAAGAAAATTCACACCTCATTTTTGCTACTGACACGGGGTTGTCACATCCCCCTTCTACCTTTGGTTTCAGAATCAATAAATAAAAACAATGAACCATGGAAAACACAGTAGAGCAACAAGACAAAACAGCACAGGTGATTACACCTTCCCAACTTTTGGAGCATTGGCAAGGACACCGAAGGGTAACCCGAAGGACAATCGAAGCCTTTCCGGAAAAGGAATTTTTTACCCACTCCATTGGCGGAATGCGTCCATTTTCAGGAATGGTGTCAGAACTTTTGGCCATTGCGGTTCCGGGACTCAAAGAAATAGTAACGGGTGAAACCACAACATTTAATGAAAATTTGAATCATGGTAACAGTAAAGCTACCATCTTGCAATGGTGGGATGAGGCTACGGAACAAATCAATGAATTATGGTCCGAAATCCCTGCGGAAAAATTTCAAGAGCACGTAAAATTATTTGGACAGTATGAAGGTCCCGTGCAATCCCAGATTTTCTATTTCATTGATAATGAAATACATCATAGAGGCCAAGGCTATGTTTATTTACGGTCCTTGGGTGTGGAACCCCCATTTTTTTACGACAGAAGCTAAATTGATTTTTGAAAATGAAAAACGTATTGGTATTTAAAACATCAGTCACAGGCGAAAGTGAGGTAAAAAGATTAAAACCTTTGCTGAACCGATTGGTAAACCAACACGACTATTGGAATTTCGACTTGGAGGATTGCGATAACATCCTCCGGGTCGAGACCCAAAGTTTGAGTGCACCAGTCATTTCATCCCTTTTGCATAAAAGTGGGTTTAGTTGTGAGGAATTGCATTGATGGTTCTTAGAGTCCAGCGCAAAAACTATTTTTTGACCATTTTAAAGGAAACTGGATTTTCACTTTCCAGCACAACCACATAAATACCAGGCTTAAGATTGCTTATGGGAAGTAGTATTTGATGGTTTTGAATGTTTTGTTTGGAGGACTGGACTAGTTGCCCGTTCATACTGTAAATGGAAACTGGCAACGTTCCTACTATTCCATTGGTTTGGATGGTAGCTTTATCAGTATTTGGATTGGTGAATATGACCGAATTTGTATCCAGACCAATGACTTCAGAATATACCCCTTCGCAAGGAACTTGGGATGATATTTTTAGAACATCGCCTGATTTAACAGCAGTACTATAATTTTTGGAAGAAAATTGGTCAACCACCACGTTATTAATTTCCAAATTATAGGGAGGAGTTCCCCCTTCAATATTTATGGAGGCCATTAGGTTATTGGCTTCACCAGCTAATGTGGTGGTCACAACATTTGGATTTACTTCATTAATGACAACGGTGAAGCATTGTTCCACAGCGGTATTATTGGTAACCCCTAAACAGAGCGAATATTCTCCTGGCGCTAAATTGGGAATGGTGTAATTTGTATTGAAGAAGTATTCCTCTCCGTTCAAGTTGGCAACATAATTGTAATAATCTTTGGCGACAATGGAAATTTTTCCGTCATTTTGGTTCACACAGGATTCACTGGTGATTTCAATGGTAAAATTATCACTGGAAAATTGGGCTAAACCTGTATAATAGTCTTTTGCCAGCGCAAATGCATCCTTACCAATTTTATCACCCATGATTCTGCCAGGAATATCATCTATGGGTGGGTGAATACCTCCCCAAATACGGGAAAGGCTGGTTTGTTCCGATGCATCTTCGTAGGTGGCCCATTGCAGTACAAAACTTTCACTGGGACCTTGTTCAAATACCAAGAATTTGTTTTGTTCTATGTCAAAAGTCCCCATACCACCCGGAAAAAATTCATTTCCGGTCAATAAAGTCAATACTTCGGCTGCTGCTCTTGAAAACGTAGAGTGTCCAGATACATACCCAGCAAAAGGAGGGGTAACAAAGGTCGGCCTTTGATAGGGCCACCAGTGGGTTCCCAATATCCACCCAACTCCAGCAACTTCCATCGTAGGGTCTGTAATGGCATCGTGACCCCGCCATGCAAAGATTTTGATTTTTCCAACATTTTCATCTGATGAGCCGGCCAGAGGGTCTCCAGCTTCAATCAGTTCAATTCTCCCCGGCACCAATGGTATTCCGTGTGGATGATAGCTAGGCAAGGAAGGATCACTACTCTGTCCGTTATAAGCCATATACCGAATGGCCGAAACAGGTCTTATAAAGTCATAATACCCTTTAATGGCCCAAGTGTTCACGGCGGCATCGTGCATAGCTCCTCCCAAGGCCAAATAGGCTTTAACATCCCATTCCAAATCACTTAAGAGAGGTCCTTCACCACCAAATTGTTTGTTAATTTCGGGATGATCGGATACATAATTCAGAATGGTAAACCAATGACCTGGCGGTGTTTCAGAATCAGGGCCGTCCGCCCAAAATTCCGCAAGGGCCCGGGCATAATCCGCTCGTTTCACCAATTGAGGTTCATACGGTTGTTGGGTGTGAGGATTCAACGGATGGCCAGTGCCGATGTCGCCTCCTTCCATATAATCGTAAAATGTTTTGTACCCTTCAAAAGTGGAGGGGTATGATTCAATATCTACATTGCCCAATGCTCCTGGGCTGATATCAATAAGAGTGGGATCATTAGGGTCTAAATGTGATGACCATGAAGCTACTAAGGAGAAGTACCATTTATAAGGATCATCAATTCCATTGCCTTCTTGAATGGTAGGTGGGGCTCCAGGGTCTTGATAGATGTAGCTATCAAAACCGTTGTTGAGAATTTTCAGGTCTGATTCTTTTAGTGCAAATGGGATGACTTCTCCCCATTCGGGTCCCAGAAAAGGCGGTGTGGTTCCGGGAATTACATTCCCACTTTGATCTATAAAACTTTCAAATTGCAGGGGCTGCCAACGATTGGGATTATTTAAGGTGACAGGTTGATCATAGTTTTGTACTTCAAGGGGGGCGTTAACGGGCTCATAGTATTGACTGGCATAAGCATTAGCCTCATTAGAACCGTCTTGATAGCCAAAATTGATTAGCTGTTCAGCCAAATAATTACCTAAAGCTGCATAGGAGCCATTAGAGTAATCGGTCTCGGTATAATAAGGGTCATACCCTAGATTGCTGAACAATTGATTGGTTATCTGAATGTTAGCGGTAACCCCTGGTGAATTGGAAAAACGATGCCGAAGTAGACGATACATGGCATAGCTCATTACTTCTTCAATGGCTGCATCCGTATTTTCGGGTGATTCAATGCCTTCAAATTCGCATCTAAACCCTTTAAAAGACTTACCAAGGAACACTGTTTCCGCTTCCTCTTGGAAGACTGCCCAAGCATCATACATGGCGAGCGAACTGTGAAATAAATTTCGAGCATGCACCGTAGGTCTTGCAAAATCGTGACGGATTCCCTCCAACAACGCCTCATTCCAAAGCCTGGAAATGGAATGTCCCTCTGGATTAAACACGTTACCGTTATTACCTCCGTTGCTTTCTATAGGATTAGTGCCTTCAACCAAGGTTACAGTTTGGTTGGCATTGATATTTTCAAAACGGTCCACTATGCCGCTGAGCCATGTCACCTCAATATAATCAACTGAAGAGGCTTGACCCAAACCCACAAATTCACTACTACTGTTTTGTGAAATAAACCCTTCCCCGCAGAGTGTATACCTATAATAGGTTTGGCTATCAATGCCGACTTTAATGTAGGAGCCAATACCCATTCGGTTGCTTACCGTACCCTGCAATTTTATTTTCAGCCAATTATTGGAGGTGGAGGTAGTGTTCTTCCATAGATCTATGGGTTCATCGTTAGTATTGACCACAACAATATCAGGCAATCCATCATTATTGATATCTCCGATGGCATTTCCATAGCTCCGGGCCATATCATTTTCAAAACCCATAGTGTCGGGTATGGAATAATTGCCGGTGCCATCATTTTCAAAAAATGCGGAGGAAGGTCTGCCATCACTTCCATCTAGATGACTACTTACATAAAGATCTAAATCGGCATCATTTTCAGCATCAAAAAAGACAGCTCCCCAGGCATAGCCATCAAACCGGGTACCATTAGTTAATGCAATATTGGTAAAAGTGCCATCCCTGTTATTGTGCATAAAGGCATTTCCCACTACACTTTCATCAAATGACGAAGGATAAACATTGGTTATATAAGTATCTAAAAAACCATCATTGTCATAGTCTCCAATGGTTGTGGACATTCCATAAACCAAAAGATCCATCTCTGAGAGTATGCTAACATCATCAAATGTTCCATCTCCATTATTTCGATAGAGTACATTAGGAAAAAAAGGTCTGTCTGTGGCCATAAGAATATCTTGGAAACCGTCTCGGTCATAGTCCAGAAATGAGGCACTTTGAGTCATTTTTCCCGTGAGGTGTAAACCTGCAGAAGCCGTAACATCAGTAAATGTGCCATCACCATTATTTCGGTAAAGTAGATCAGGGTTTCCATCGTTTGGCTCCCTAACCAATAAAAAAGCATCAAGTAAACCGTCATTATCAAAATCACCCCAAGAAATACCCCAATATTCAAGGGGTTGGGGTGCTATACCAGACTCAGCTAAAATATCTGTAAAAATGTTGCCTCCATCATTCCTATAAAACCAACATGTACCACTGGTGCTTGTAGCAAAAAAGTCGTTATCCCCATCATTGTCAAAATCTACCCAACTCACTTGCCGGGACTGAACCCCTCCACTTGAAATAGGTAGGTTTTGAACTTGGAAAGTACCGTTGTTGTTTTTTAGAAATTGAAAATCTTTTGTATTCGATGAGGGGATGGTAATATCATCCCACCCATCATTATCATAGTCAAAAAATGAAATACCGCCGCCTTCCAAATTACCCATATTACCATAGCTAATCTCATCTGGACCATTGTAGACTGGGGTTCTTTCAAAACTGGATTGCCCCAAGGAGAGTATGGACTGAATCAAGGCCAAAACCAGTAGAACGTATTTTTGGGAACAATTCATAAAAATAACAGGACTATAAAATTAAGACAATATTAACAATAAGTTTTAAAATGGATAATTAGGGCTCCTGATGTTGTGAAAAATGCATCTTTTAAATATTCCTTCCATATTTTTATCCTTTTGATTTATTTCGTTTAAAATAGTTTACATGATCATTTTTGTGGATATGGATGAAGTGATGGCCGATGCCTACGGAGCACACCTTGAATTGTATAATGCGGAGTTCAATGCTAATTTGACTTTGGAAGATTGTCACGGAAAGGAAGTGTGGCAATGTGTTCCCGAAGTCCATCAAGACACAGTGAGACAACACAACTGGCGGGTAGGCTATTTTAGAAACCTAAGGGTGATTCCCGATAGTCAAGAGGTACTCTTTGAGTTGAACAAAAAACATGAGGTGTATATTGCTTCAGCAGCTATGGAATTCCCGAATTCCCTCAAGGAAAAATCGGATTGGTTGGATGAATTCTTCCCATTCATCCCTTGGAAAAAGCGAATTCTATGTGGTGACAAATTCATCTTAAAAGGAGATGTACTTATTGACGACCGCAGCAAAAACCTTAAACACTTTGAGGGACGGAGCATTATGTTTTCCTCTCCACACAACGCAAACACCACAGATTTTGAACGGGCTGCCAATTGGAAGGAAATCGCAGCTAAACTTTTGTAACTTACAGCATGCAAATTCGCCATGTAATTTCCCGAATACTTTTATTGGGCACCGTTTTAATTTTTCAGGCTTGTGCGGCACAATCCCAACTAATTGAGGATGAAACTCAGACGGTCATCAAAGAAAACCTTCGCTACTATTTGTATTATCCAGAGGAGTATTTTAAAAAACCGAGTGAAGACTTCGGCCTATTGCTTTTTCTTCACGGTGGTGGAGAATCTGGTCGGGAACTTTTGCATGTAAAAAAAAATGGGCCGCCCAAATTGTTGGTGGAAGGCAAACAATTTCCTTTTCTGATTTTGGCTCCACAAAATCCACATGAGAAAAAGTGGTGGAATACTCAAGCTGTCAATCAATTATTGGATTCCATTGTTGATGCAAATCGAGTGGATAAAAAGCGGATATATTTGACAGGGCTCAGTAGGGGTGGAAGTGCTGCTTGGGAGATGGCTACCCAGTATCCCACAAAGTTTGCGGCCATGGCAGTGGTTTGTGGTATGGCTCCAATTCCGTATGCCCATTGGATTGATAAAAGCATGCCCATATGGGTGTTTCATGGGGATAAAGATGAAACTATCAGCGTGGAA
Organism: Bacteroidia bacterium; assembly: GCA_030427985.1. Lineage (GTDB taxonomy): Bacteria > Bacteroidota > Bacteroidia > Flavobacteriales > Flavobacteriaceae > Flagellimonas. Next base: position 16,640 of record JAUIBH010000028.1, read on the forward strand.
GAATCAGATAAAATGGTGGAGAAGCTCAAAGAAATGAATTACGATGTCATTTATACCCGATACAAGGATGTGGGGCACAATGCTTGGGACAGGGCGTACACCACTGATTCCCTCTACACATGGATGGCCAAACAAAAACGTATAAATTGATTGCAATGAGATATTTGGTGTTTATTTTGATGGCCCTTTTCTTTTTTAATTGTCGAGAAAAGCTGGATAAAAAGAAAATTGAAGTACAAGAACCAGCAGTTGTTCAGGTTGTGGATTCTATTGTTGAGCCTGAAAAGAAGCTAAAATCTTTTGATGGGCTTGCCGATACCACCTTTGTTCGTTTGGCCGATTTCAGCGATGATTTTGCCTATGATATGCGCTATGCCACAGAAAACAATTTCCTAAAAGCAAAGGTCTACGATTGTGCCGAATGCTACACTCGGGTAAAAACCGCAAAAGCCTTGATAGCAGCCAACAAGGATTTCATGGAGAAGGGGGTCAAAATTAAGTTTTTTGATTGCTATCGACCTAATTCGGTACAGTACAAAATGTGGGAAATAGTGCCCAATCCACAATATGTGGCCAATCCGGTGAAAGGCTCTATCCACAATAAAGGGGGGGCTGTTGACATTACTTTGGTGGATATGGATGGCAACGAACTGGATATGGGAACCGATTTTGATTTCTTCGGAAAGAGGGCTTACCATGATAATTTAGACCTTCCCCAAGAAATCTTGGACAATAGAAAATTGTTAAAGGAAACCATGGAAGCCCATGGGTTTTGGTCTATCCGAACCGAGTGGTGGCATTATAATTTATCGGCAGCCTCCAATGATGAGGTGGCCAACTTTAAATGGGATTGTAACGATTAACTAAAAATAAACAAAGTGAAACATTTAAAACACACACCAATTCTTATTTGTCTTATGGGGTTAATATCGATGAGTCTATCGGCCCAAGACACTATCATGCCTTTATGGCCTAATGAAATCCCAAATCAGAAAGCATCCAATGAAAAGGAAAAAGTAGAAACAGACCGTTTTGATTGGGTAACCAATGTGCAGAACCCTACCATTGAAGTCTATTTGCCCACAAGAAGCAATGCCAATGGGCAAGCCGTGGTTATTTTTCCGGGAGGCGGATACTACGGTTTGGCCTACGATTGGGAAGGTATTGATATGGCCAAGGCGTTAAACTCTCAAGGAGTGGCCGGAATAGTGGTAAAATACAGATTACCCATATCAAAATCCATAACAGAAGACAAAGAGGTGGTTCCCCTGCAAGATGCACAACGGGCCATCCGCTTAGTGAAAAGCAAGGCTGCTGAATGGAATATTTCGGAAGGAAAAATAGGCATCATGGGTTTTTCTGCGGGTGGACATTTGGCTTCAACCCTCGGAACACACTATAACGATAAGGTTTACGAAAAGCAGGACGCCGCAGATGAGTTAAGCGCAAGACCCGATTTTATGGCGCTCATCTATCCCGTGATTTCCATGGATGACAGCACCACCCATTCAGGGTCTAAGGGTGCATTGATAGGGGATAAGCCTTCAGCGGAATTGGCCAATCGATTTTCAGCCAATAAAAATGTGACCGCAGACACCCCACCTACGTTTTTACTGCATGCCCAAGACGATGACGGCGTACCCGTTGAAAACAGTATTTTAATGTTCAGCGCGCTTAAAAAAGAAGGAATTCCGGTAACCATGCATATTTATCCTAAAGGCGGACATGGATTTTCTTTGGCGCTTCAAGATAAACGACTGAAAAACTGGATTACCCTATTATATGATTGGTTGGATAATTTGGAGTAGGGGTCAATCTAATTTTTTGCACTCCAATATAGTCAATGCATCATTTGATGTTTTGGTGAGGAAGAGATAAGTATCTCCACCATCTTTTATGTTGTGCTTTTTTCGGATTTCGGCCACAGAAACTGGAAAGTTCCGTGTGGTGATGTTGGCCTTTTTCTTTGAAAACACTTTCATTGTTTTTTTGGAGTAAGGTAGTGCCTGTTGAATGGAAAACCGTCTCCCTGGAAAATCAACCAGCATATGAGACGTATATAAGTGCGAGTGCTGATTCAGTTTTTTTAGACCGAATGCTACTGCGACCGATTTAAAGCCTCCAGATTTAAGTATGGCCGCATTGGGTTCGTAGAGGTAGTCTTTTGGTATATCAAATTCCACTTCAACCGTGGATTCATTCTCAAGATTAAAATTGAATAGCATTTCTTCTTCATGAACCAGATTGATGGTTTTAATGGCAATTGAACCAGCGTAATTTTTTTCCAAAACAAAGAGCAATTCCTTTACTTCATTGTTGATGGCAAGTACATGAATTTCCTTTACAAAATTGAGTTCCTCTATGCCTTGTTTTATATCTAAAAGGGGAGAGGTTTTAATCAGCACATTTTTGGTTTTTTCAAAAATTTCAGGAAGATGTACAGGAAGGTTGGGAAGACAATCCTTTAGTAAAAACACCTTTCCAATTTTGTCATTTCGGCGGGAAGGGTCCACAAAAATCCAATCGAAGCCTTTGCTGGTTTTCTTTAAAAATGAAATACCATCTTCGGCAACACAAACAATGTTTTTTTGACCAAAAATTTCAAAATTATGGTGGGCAATTTCACTAAGTTCTTGATTTATTTCGCAATGAAAAACAGTGTCGATATTTTTGGAAAAAAAGTAGGAGTCAACCCCTAACCCTCCAGTTAGGTCCAACAGTGTTTTTCCGTGAATTAAATTGGCCTTATATTGGGCTGCTTCCTCGGAACTGGTTTGCTCAATATTCAGTTTGTTGGGGTAATAAATGTTGGGTGTGTTGAACCAAGTGGGGAGCTTGTCCTTGCATTTTTTCTTAGCTTCTAACTGTCCGGCGAGCTCTTTTTGTGAAACACCTTCAAAAAGCGGTTTTTTTAATAAAACTGACACGATGTCAGTACTCCAATTATTTTTTATAAAATCTTGTATACCAGTATTTAACATTAATTTATTCAAACTAATACTATAGGTTTTTGGTCAACTTTTTTACAAAGGAATATTCGGCTAAAAACTCCTTTAAAACAACCTTTATAGCGGTATAGCCAGGTACTGCCACCACCATTCCAACAACACCAAAAAGCAATCCGGCAATGATGATGACCAAGAAGATTTCCAGAGGGTGCGATTTTACGCTGGTAGAAAAAATAAAGGGTTGTGAAAAGAAATTATCAATGAGCTGACCAATCGTTAAACCAACCAAAACATAGAGTGCTTTTGGCAAAATCACGGTGCTGAAATCGGCCCCTAAAAAACTGGTCATGGTAAGGGTAATCATAATGGCTCCGCCTATGATTGGACCAATGTACGGAATGATGTTGAAAAGGGCGCAGAGAAAGGCTATTACAATGGCATTTTCCACCCCAACAATCAATAGTGAAATGGTGTAAATAACGAATAATATAAAAAGCTGTAACAAGATTCCGGCAAAATATCTTGAGAGCAATCCATTGATCTTGTCGATGGATTTAACCAAGTTACTTTCTTTAGTATCGGGTACAAAGGTGAGTACCCCATTTTGGAAAAGTTTGCTGTCCTTCAAAAAGAAAAACGAGATAAAAAGCACCGAGAAAAAACCAATACTGAAGTTGCTCAGTGTATTGACAAATGTGTTGAGGAAATTAGGGATAAATCCAAAGTTGAGATCCTTGAGCATACTTTCATCTAAATGGGAATCTTTGATCAAGTCTTCCACATTTCCGGAAGAAGCGCCAAAATATTCCAAAATTTCAAGATACAATGTGTTGATATCGGCTTTGAGTGCATCAATGTCCAGGAGCGATAGATTTTTGCTTTGCTCCGTGATCAAGGGAATAAACAAAGCCAATATACCTAGAAAAATGGCCAGCATAAACACCATGGTGGCCACAACGGCCACTGTATTTGGAAAGCGTAGTCTGTGTCTTAAAAACAATACGATTGGTCTGCCCAATAAAGCCACAACTACCGATATGGCCAAGTAGGCCAAAACAGATTGGATTTTGTACAGGAAATAGCATAAGAGTACCACACCAACTATTATGCTCACTGCTCTTAGAATTCCATTGGCGATTGTTTTTGAAGTCATAACATCAACTTTTAAAAGCGTATTCCACAATATTGGCTCCCATTTGAAGGGCTTTTAACCGCACATCTTCGGGGTCGTTGTGTACCGAGGGGTCTTCCCAACCATCGCCCAGATCGGATTCAAAAGTGAACAAAAGGAGCAATCTTCCTTTGTCAAAAATGCCTAAGGCCTGGGGCCTTTTGTTATCATGCTCATGGATTTTGGGAAGTCCATCCGGGAACTTAAATTTTTGATTGAAAACCGGGTGGTCGGCGCCCAGTTCCTCCAATTGTTTTTCGGGGAATACTTTTTTTAATTCCCGTTCCAGGTACGGGGCCATCCCGTAATTATCATCAATGTGTAAAAAGCCTCCTGAAAGTAAATAGTTCCTTAGGTTTTCCGCTTCTTCATCGGTAAAAAAGACATTGCCATGCCCTGTCATGTGCAGCAATGGGTACTTAAAAATGGTAACACTTCCAGTTTCCACTGTTTCGGGCTCGGGAGTAATTCGTGTGCCAATATTGGCATTGCAAAATTGAATGAGATTGGGCAAAGCTGTGGGATTGGAATACCAATCGCCCCCACCGCCATATTTAAGAATGGCAATCTCCTGAGCATGTACCACACTTATCATAAAAAAAGTTAAAATAAAACCGAACAGGGTAAGGTGTCTCATGAATATCCGATTAACCAACTAATCAAAAGTACAGTATTCATGTTTAAAAAGATCATATTTCTCTCATTTGCGTTTTTTGGAATGTCGCTCATGGCATTGTACACCGTTAAATATGAGAATGATCATATGCTGGTAATGGGCAACACTGTTGAACGGCCATTTGTGGTGTTGGAACTGTTTACCTCACAAGGATGTTCCAGTTGCCCTCCAGCCGATAGACTGTTGGATAAGGTGAAAAAAGAGTTCCCTGAAACGGTTTTTGCATTGTCCTATCATGTGGATTATTGGGATTATATTGGATGGAAGGATCCCTTTGCCAAATCGGGTTACACCAAAAAACAAAGCGATTATAATAGAAAGTTTGGTTCCCCCAACAATTACACTCCACAAATGGTAGTAAATGGCATGGAACATTTTGTAGGAGCCAATCAGGTGAAAGCGTATGACAAGATAAAATCCTATATCGCAAAGAACACCGGTAATACGGTTGAAATTAGTGGAGTGCAATCCAAAAGCAATACAATTTCATTTCAATATTCCACTACGGGAGATTTCAGCCATAAACTCCTTCGGGCCGTTTTGGTTATTGATGAGCGTACTACCCAAGTCAAAAGGGGAGAAAACAGAAATAGGACGTTGCATAACAGCAATATTGTGGTCAATGAGCGCTATATTGATTTGGAAAGTCAAACAGGAAGTTCTTCCATAACGATTCCAGCTTTGGTGACCCCAACCGATGAGTTGACCTTGATGTTGTTGATGGAATCCGAAAATTTGGATATTACAGCCGCAGCCAAAATCGGCTTGAAAAACTAGCTGTTGATAATGGCCACCGTTGCACAAGCTACAATGGCAGCGGTCTCTGTTCGCAACCGGGTGTTTCCCAAAGAGATTGGGACAAACCCTTTTTGCCTGGCCAAATCAATCTCTTCTTTGGAGAAATCACCTTCGGGACCAATAAGAATGGTAATGTCCCTATCGGCAATCACCCTTCTTTTTAATTCCATTTTTTCCCCATTGTCACAATGGCCAATGAACTTTAATCCCGTGTGCGTGCCTTCAATAAAGGTTTTAAAAGGAGTCACGGCGTTGAGTTTTGGCAAAACGGTTTGTAAGGATTGTTTCATGGCGGATTGCAAGACCCTTTCCATTCGTTCCAATTTCAGGGTCTTTCGTTCTGAATTATCACAAATGATGGGTGTGATTTCATCCACGCCAATTTCCGTGGCTTTCTCTAGAAACCATTCGTAGCGATCGTTCATTTTGGTGGGAGCCACGGCAAGGTGTACGCTGTAGCGCTTGGGAATCGACTTTTTAGTAGAGATAATCCGGGCTTTGCATTTTTTTTGGTCGGCCGTCATTATTTCTGCTTCAAACGTATACCCTTTTCCATTGGTGATATGCAGAATGTCTCCTTCCTTTTTTCGCAACACCCGAACAATATGTTTGCTTTCTTCTGGCGATAAAACAAATTGTGTGGCACTGTGGTCGAGGGAGGGATTATAAAAGAGCTGCATGGGTTATAATTTACTTTTTGCGTGTTCCAGTCCCAATTCTATCCAATGTTGTAATTGTTCTTCACTTCTGAAACCTTCAGGTGAAACAAAGACAAATTCTTTCATGGCTTTTCCTGTAAAATCCATGGGTCTGGTATGTTCTTGTTGTAGTACGGATTCCATTTTATTTCCAATTACCCGTACCATTAAATCGCCCTTTACTACGCCAACCGTCATTTTTCCATGATACAAAAAAGCAATGCCACCAAACATTCTCTTTTCGGTGATGTCTCCAGGGACCAATGCAAGAGCATGTTGAATTCTTTTTGCTATTTCTTCGTTGTAGGCCACATGTTAAAACTTAAAGGGAAAGTTAGGGATTAATTATGAATTGAATGCATTCAACTGCCAATGGTATAACGCGCTTTGGCGGCTACGCTTTGGTTGGTGAAATCCCCTTTCATAAATTTAAGGTAACCCACAATGCCGATCATTGCGGCGTTGTCTGTACAATATTCAAATTTTGGGATATAGGTCGTCCAGCCAAGGGTTTCCTCTGCTTCTTTTAACCTGCTTCTTATGCCAGAGTTGGCCGCAACGCCACCACCAATGGCAATTTGCGTAATCCCGGTCTGTTCAACAGCTAGTTTTAGTTTGTCCATCAAGATTTCCAGAATGGTATACTGCACCGAAGCACAGATATCCTTGATGTTTTCGGAAACAAAATCAGGATTGTTTTTGGTTTCCCGTTGTAAAAAATACAGGATACTGGTTTTTAATCCACTAAAACTGAAGTTAAGGCCATCCACTTTTGGTTTGGGAAAATCAAAAGCCAAGGGATTGCCCTGCCGGGCATATTTGTCTACCAATGGACCACCCGGGTAGGGCAGTCCCATAAGTTTGGCACTTTTGTCAAAGGCTTCGCCAACGGCGTCATCCAAGGTTTCGCCCAACACTTCCATGGTAAAGTGATCGGTAACCTTTACAATTTGGGTGTGGCCTCCGCTAATGGTCATCGCCAAAAAAGGGAATTCAGGGGCAGTCTGGTTTTCATCGTCAATAAAGTGGGCCAAAATATGGGCTTCCATGTGGTTTACCTCAATTAATGGAATGGCAAGACCCAGCGCCAATGACTTGGCAAAGGAAGTGCCTACAAGCAACGAACCCATGAGTCCGGGGCCACGGGTAAAAGCTATGGCGGATAGTTGTTTTTTATCGATATTTGCCTTGGCCAAGGCTTGGTGTACCACAGGGACAATATTTTGTTGATGGGCCCGCGATGCCAACTCTGGGACAACACCTCCATATTGCTTGTGGATTTCTTGTGTGGCCACCACATTGCTCAGTACTTTTGTATTGCAGAGAATTGCGGCGGACGTGTCATCACATGATGATTCAATTGCAAGAATATAATTTTTTGAATTTACCACTGGCTTTGGAACAAAAATTGGACATCAAAGGTAAAACATAATAGCCCTATCAAAAAACTTCGGAAAATACTGTTACGTTTTTTATTGGCCATCTTGCTGATCATGGTATTGGGCTCTTTGATTTTGTCCATGCCCGCCGTGCAGACCAAATTGGCAAAATATGCCACAGAATCCATCAACAAGGAGTTTGGGACCAATATCCAAATAGACCGGGTAAGTTTATCACTTTTCAATCTTAATACAGGAATCAAGGGCATCTACATTGAAGATTACAAAAAAGATACGCTGGCCTATATTGACAAGCTGACCACTTCAGTGTTGAATATTCGGAATATGGCCAATGGTAAAATGGAATTTGGGGATATTGATATTGATGGTCTTTTCTTCAACCTAAAGACCTATGAAGGGGAATCTGACACCAATTTGGATGTGTTTGTGGCCAAACTGGACGATGGTAAACCCAGAGCTCCTGGAACCCCACCTTTTTTTATGTCTTCCGATGGGATAGAGATCAATGGTGGGCGATTTATGCTTAGTGATGGAAATCTTGAATCAGCGGAAATTTTAAATTTCACCAATCTGAAAATATTGGCCAACGACTTTCAAATTTTGGGACCACAGGTAACATTGAATATAGAGGATCTTTCACTTGATGCCAAGCGTGGACTACGCCTTAAAAAGTTGGCCACGGATTTCACCTATACCAAGGAACAAATGCGTTTTGATTCCCTGCTTATTGATACCGAACAATCCGAACTTAAGGGAAATCTCGTTTTTAATTATAATCGAGAGGATTTTGCACAATTTGTGGACCGTGTACAGATTGATGCCAATTTCACGGAATCTACCGTGGCACTTAATGAAGTGAATGCCTTTTACGATGAATTTGGGCAGGACCGAGTGGTCACCCTCACTGGTGATTTTGGAGGGGTGCTCAATAAGTTGGAGGTTGACAACCTATTTCTTTACACCGATAACACAGGTGTCCGTGGTGACTTTGAGATTGACAACATGTTCACCGATCAAGCTCCGTTCGTGATACGTGGAGATATTGATAATCTAACCTCCAGTTATTATCAATTGCGAGCCCTGTTGCCCAATATTTTGGGTAGGAACATTCCAGAATCCGTCCAAAAGCTTGGGCAGTTCACCGTTCGGGGAGATGCCGAGGTGACCGAAACCTCACTCGATGTAAAAATCAATCTCAACACCGCTGTGGGCAGCAGTTACATGGATGTGCAAATGACAAATCTACAGGCAAAAAATGATGCTTCCTATATTGGATTTATCTCGCTTATTGATTTTGATTTAGGTGAATTCACGAATGATGATGAGCTGGGACTTACTTCCATGGATGTGAATGTTGAGGGAAAAGGGTTTGCCGCTGAAAATTTGAACACAGAGGTCATTGGAGAGGTCTATAAAATCCAGTTCAATGACTATGAGTACAACAACATTAAAATATCTGGGATATTAAAAGATCAGCTATTTGATGGTTCTTTGCTCTGCAACGATGAAAACTTTCGATTCGATTTTAAGGGGTTGGCCGACTTTGGGGGAGTTGAGAACAAGTTCAATTTTATTGCTGCGGTAGACTATGCCGATTTAAAGGAACTCAATTTTATCAACGACAGTATCTCCATTTTTAAGGGGCACGTGAACATGGATATTGAAGGCGGAACCTTGGACGATATGGCCGGGCAGATGCGCTTTTCCAACACCACCTATCAAAACCAAAATTCCACCTATTATTTTGAGGACTTTTCGGTGTATTCCTCTTTTGATCAAGATACGGTCAGGACGGTGGAGATTAATTCGCCCGATATCATAACTGGGTACCTAAAAGGAAAGTTTAAGGTCAACGAAATTGGAAAGCTGGTACAAAACTCCGTTGGTAGCATTTACACGAACTATAAACCTTATGAAATTTCAGAGGGGCAGCATTTGGATTTCAATTTTAAGATTTACAATAAAATTGTGGATGTCTTCTTTCCAGATGTGGCCTTTGACCCCAATACTTTTATACGGGGTAATATTGTAGCGGACGAAGGGGACTTTAAACTCACCTTTAAATCACCCAGTATTGAAGCCTTTGGAAATGAATTCGATAATATTGAGTTAAAGATTGATAATAAGAATCCGCTCTTTAACACCTTCGTTTCCGTGGAGGACATGTCTACCAATTACTACGATGTTAAGGATTTTAGCTTGATCAACACTACCCTAAAAGATACCCTGTTCTTTAGAACAGAGTTCAAGGGCGGCAGTGAGTATAACGACAGCTACAACCTTAATTTCTACCACACCTTCAATGAAAATAACAGGTCTGTTATTGGGCTAAAGAAATCTGATGTCAGTTTTAAGGGCAATACTTGGATACTGAACAAAGATGGTAACAGCCAGAACAAAGTGATCATCAACAGAACCTTGGACAGTATCCGAATAGAAGATGTGGTGATGGACAATGACAACAGGGAACAGATTCGGCTAAGAGGTGAATTTGCCGATTCAACTTATAAGGATTTGGACCTTCAGTTTAAGATTGTATCCCTTAGCAAAATCACGCCCACCATAGATAGTTTAAAGTTGAACGGAGCTGTGGATGGCTTTCTCAACATTCTCCAAAAAGATGGTAAATACCTCCCCACATCCAGTCTTAACATAAGCAATTTCAGTGTAAACGATATCCGGTTGGGCGATTTGGAGGTAGGTATATTCGGAAATAACGACCTTACCCAGTTTGGGGTGAGCACATGGCTCAATGATAATGGAAAAGAGAAGATGAGTATAAACGGAAAGGTCACCAACATCAACAAAAAACAGGAACTGGATCTGTCGGCCAACTTCACGGATTTTAATTTGGAACCTTTTGCGCCTTTGGGTGAGGATGTTATATCTAACATAAGGGGCAGTATCATTGGAAGTGCCAAGATTACGGGAAGCGTCAATAACCCTTCCATTAACGGTTCATTGAGTTTGGTAAATGCCGGGATTGGAATTCCCTACCTTAACGTGGACTATAATTTTGCCCAATATTCCCATGTTCGTTTGTTTGATCAAACTTTCTATTTTGAGAATGTGGGACTTTCCGATGTTGTAGAGGGTACAACAGCCACTTTGGACGGCACCATTAGTCACACTGGTTTTGAAGACTGGTATCTGGGATTGGATGTGGACACCAAGAACAACCGCTTCATGATCCTGAATACCGAATTTGATGAAGAATCACTCTATTATGGCACAGGCTTCATCAACGGAACAGGAAGTATTTATGGCCCAACCGATGCACTCACCATTTCAGTTGATGCTACCACCGCTAGGGGTACATCTTTAAAAATACCGCTGAGCGATGTTACCAGTGTTGGCGATTATTCCTTTATTAATTTTATTGAAAAAGGAGAGTCAGAATCCTTTACGGAAGAACGCATATTGCAGGACTATCAAGGTCTGGAAATGGCATTTGATTTGGCAGTGACCCCAGAGGCCGAAGTGGAGATCGTAGTCGACCAAAGTACGGGAAGCTCCCTGAAGGGAACCGGGGAGGGGATTTTGCTGATAGAGATCAACACCAATGGAAAGTTTAATATGTACGGCGACTTTGTTGTGGTGACAGGGGAATACAACTTTAAGTATGGAGGTGTTATCGATAAAAAGTTCAAGGTGCGTCCAGGAGGAACCATTCTTTGGGAACGAGATCCTTTAGCTGCACAATTAAATTTGGAGGCATTGTATTCTCTTAATGCAAACCCAGCACCATTACTGGACAACCCAGGGTACACGGGAAGAATCCCTACGGAGGTGGTGGTCCGTTTAAATGGGGAATTGGAGAGCCCTACCATAGATTTTGACATTGATTTTCCGGGTACCAACTCCGTGGTTCAATCCGAATTGGAATACAGATTACAAGATCCTACCGTAAAAGAACGAAATGCCTTTTTTCTTTTGGCACAAGGAACATTTGTGAATCCGCAATCAGGAATAAACCAACAGGCGGTTACAGGAAACCTCATTCAAACAGCATCGGGATTACTCAATCAAATTTTGGCCGGAAACAACGACAAGTTCAATTTGGGGTTGTCTTACGAACAAGGTCTTATAGATCCCAATGCCGATATTCAAACCGAAAATAGGATAGGGGTAACCGTTTCCACACAGATATCTGACCGAATTTTAGTAAATGGTAGGGTAGGAGTCCCGGTTGGTGGAGTTTCCGAAACTGTGGTGGCAGGCGATGTTGAGGTGCAGGTATTATTGAACGAACAAGGAACCCTTAGTGCCAAAATCTTCAATAGGGAAAACCAGATACAACAGTTCTTGGCCGAACGGCAAGGCTACACCCAGGGAGTGGGTCTTTCGTACCAGGTAGATTTCAACAGTTTTAAGGAGTTGATGCAAAAAGTATTCAATAAAAAAGAGAAAGAAGCCAATCCTCCCAAAGAAGAGGAAATTCTGCAACCTGTGGAAACCATGGGACAAGATAGTTTGATCCGTTTTTTACCCAAAAAGGAATCACCTCTAAAACGACCATAGAATCAGTTGATTTTTTTCACTGTTTTCACTAAAATCCTTACGAAAACGTTTGAGGATTTCCAGGAAAACAAATAAATTCTTAAGGCATTCATAAATTAAATAAAGTTTCCTAGTTTTGACCCTTTAAAATTTTGAATGGCCTCAGAAATAAAGAAAATAGGAGTTTTTACCTCCGGTGGGGACTCTCCGGGGATGAATGCGGCAATTCGCTCTGTTGTGCGTACTTGCGCATATCTAAAAATTGAATGTGTTGGGATTTACAGAGGGTACCAAGGAATGATCGAGGGCGATTTCAAGACATTGGATGCCCGTAGTGTAAATAACATCATAAATAAAGGAGGAACAATCCTTAAATCTGCACGTTGCCAAGAATTTAGAACCAAGCAAGGAAGAAAGAAAGCTTACGACCAATTGACCAAAGAAGGTATTGATGCCTTTGTTGTTATTGGAGGTAATGGAAGTTTTGCCGGAGCAATGCTTTTTAATGAAGAGTACGATTTTCCCATTATGGGAATTCCCGGCACCATTGACAATGATATTTTAGGGTCTTCATATACCATTGGTTTTGATACCGCAATCAATACGGTAGTGGATGCCATTGACAAGATTCGGGATACAGCAAGTTCCCATAACCGTCTTTTCTTTGTTGAGGTAATGGGCCGCGATGTGGGCCATATTGCATTGAACGCGGGAGTTGGTGCGGGTGCCGAAGAAATATTGATTCCCGAACAGAATTTGGGACTGGAACGTTTGTTGGATTCCTTGAAGCGCAGTAAAAAATCTGGAAAATCATCCAGTATTGTTATTGTGGCCGAAGGGGATAAAACAGGTAAAAATGTATTCGAGTTGAAGGAATATGTAGAAGAGCACCTTCCCATTTATGATGTAAGGGTATCTGTTTTGGGACACATGCAACGCGGTGGTAATCCAAGCTGTTTTGACCGGGTTTTGGCCAGTAGGATGGGCGTGAAGGCTGTTGAGAGCCTATTGGAAGGCAAATCCAATTATATGGTGGGTGTTAGGGATACCAAATTGGTGTTGACGCCCATCGCTGAAGCTATTAAGGCACACACAGAAATTGATGAAGAACTCATACGAGTTTCCGATATAATGACAACTTAATGTAAAAACTAAAAAAGAGAACATGTCAAATTTAAAAATAGGAATCAACGGATTCGGTAGGATTGGAAGGTTGGTATTTCGTGCAACCGTAAAGAGAGATAATGTGGACGTTGTAGCCATCAATGACTTGTTGGATGTGGAACATCTTGCATATTTGTTGGAATACGACTCAGTACACGGTAAGTTCGATGGTACCATTGAAGTGAAAGATGGTAACTTGGTGGTAAACGGAAAAACCATTAGAATCACAGCCGAACGTGATCCTAAAAACTTGAAGTGGGATGAAGTAGGTGCCGACATTGTTGCTGAGTGTACCGGTATCTTCACTACTTTGGAAACTGCCCAATACCATATTGATGGTGGTGCCAAAAAAGTGGTTATCTCTGCTCCATCCAAAGATGCCCCTATGTTTGTAATGGGCGTTAACCATAAAGATGTAAAAGCATCGGACAACATTATTTCAAATGCTTCATGTACCACTAACTGCCTTGCTCCTTTGGCAAAGGTATTGGATGATGAATTTGGTATTGAAGAAGGGTTGATGACCACGGTACACGCTACCACAGCTACTCAAATGACCGTGGATGGTCCTTCAAGAAAAGATTATAGAGGAGGTAGAAGTGCACTGCTAAACATCATTCCAGCAGCAACTGGTGCTGCAAAAGCAGTAACAAAAGTTATTCCTGCACTTGAAGGAAAACTAACAGGTATGGCCTTTAGGGTGCCCACAGCGGATGTTTCTGTAGTTGACCTGACGGTAAGGTTGGAAAAAGAAACTTCCTACGAAGACATCAAAAAAGCATTTAAAAAAGCTGCCGACGGAGAATTGGCCGGAATTTTAGGGTACACTGATGAAGCAGTGGTTTCCCAAGATTTTGTTGGAGATGTTAGAACGAGCATTTTTGATGCCGGCGCTGGAATAGAGTTGAACTCTAAATTCTTCAAAGTAGTTTCTTGGTACGATAACGAAACCGGTTACTCTAATAAATTGGTAGACTTGGCCGAGCATGCTGCCAGCCTTTAATTTATCACCTTATTATACTATTTCCTGAAAGGGGGTAAACCCTCTTTCAGGATTCACTTTAAACACTGACCTATGATATTGATCGTTGATAGTGGCGCCACTAAATCCGATTGGATTGCTTTGGACGAAAAAGGGAAGCAACTGTTTCTGACCCAGACTTTGGGGCTTAGTCCCGAGGTTCTTACCCGTGAGGTGATCGAGGATCGTTTGGCCAATAATTTTGAGCTTTCAAAAAATAGGGAAGATGTAAGTCAGTTGTATTTCTACGGTGCTGGATGCGGTACCGATAGAATGAAGAAATTCTTGAAGGAAATCTTCAAGGACTTCTTTCCAAATGCTAAAGCTGAGGTTCGCGAGGACACCTACGCAGCCATCTATTCTACAACAAAAATTGGTCGTCAGGGCATTGTTTGTATTTTAGGTACCGGGTCTAATTGCAGTTATTATGATGGTCATCAATTATTTCAAAAAGTTACGTCCTTAGGCTATATTTTAATGGATGATGGCAGTGGAAACTTCTTCGGAAGAAAATTGCTTCGGGATTATTATTTCCACAAAATGCCGCAAGATTTGGGTATAAAATTTGCCAAGGAATACAATCTTGATGCGGATGTCATCAAGGAAAACCTCTACAAACAACCCAACCCAAATACCTATTTGGCCACTTTTGCCCGGTTTATTATAGAAAATAAGGAGCATCCCTATTGCAAGGGAGTTATAGAAAAGGGGTTACAACAATTTGTGAACAACTACATCATGCAATTTGAGTTGGCCACAAAAGTTCCGATAAGCTTTGTAGGCAGCATTGCCCACTTTTTACAAGATGAATTAACAGCCTGTTTAGAACGAAATGACCTCATTTTAGGTGTAATTCGCAGGCGACCCATTGAAGGTTTGGTAGAGTTTCACCAAGAAACTATTTAACGGCAATCATAGAAATTTCAACATTGACGAACTTGGGAAGGTTCGCAACTTCCACGGTTTCCCTGGCCGGTGCGGTCTCGGAATCAAAATAACTGCCGTATACCTCGTTTATTTGCGAGAACTGGTTCATGTCTTTTATAAAAATTGAGGACTTCACCACATTTTCAAAAGTCATGTCAGCAGCTTCCAAAATGGCTTTCAGGTTTTCTAAGGCCTGTTTTGTCTCCGTTTTCACATCCCCTTTTACCAATTCACCCGTTGATGGATCAAGGGCAATTTGCCCTGAAATATATAAAGTGTCCTTGATAAGTACCGCTTGGTTATAGGGACCTATGGGGTCTGGCGCTTTGGAGGTGTTGACAATTTTTTTCATAGGTATCGTATTTATAAGTGTGGTGAAGTGAAGGTATTCAAAATTATCGTCTGCCCCGAAATGGCTGGCTTCTATTTTCCCATTTCAAGTCACTGAGAATGGAACTCTTTATTCCAATAAAAAAGTACCATCGTTCGTATCGGCCAAAGGGAGTCCAATCAAAACTGAGCCTAAAACTGTTCAAATCACGCTTAAAATTAAATCGGGTATCCGCAAATCCCTTATTCTTAAAATCGTAGCCAGAATTAAAACCAATCTCCCATTTTGGAGAAAGCTGTATGTTTCCAGTAAACATCAAGGAATGGTTGGTAATTTCTTTTTCCCGGTTTCTATTGTTATAGGTGGCCACATAGGTCAATCGCATATCCCACGGAACTTTGGTTCCATAAATAGGGTTCTCTTCGTCAGTGCCGCTATCGCGATCTTGGCCATCACGCTGAAAATGGGGCTGACCATCCTCGGCACCCTTTAGTTCAAACGGGTTAGCGCCATAGTCGGGATCTTGTGTTGTTCGGTCACTCGACTTCTTTTTATTGCCTCCTTTTTTGAACATTTCGCTATCAATGGAGAACCCTGTATTCAATCGGGCCGAGGTAAGCCGGGCCAAGCCTCCTCCATTTTTAATATTCAAAGTATTGATTCGCCTGCCGTTGTTATCTATGGCGTAGGGATCAAAGGTAGCGGAGAAGTTTATGGGTACATTCTTGATAATTTCTGTGGCCCCGCTCATGCTGATAGGGCTTAACTTTAGGGAATCAGCTTCAAAATTGTAACTGGTTGAAAAGGTCAGGTTGCTTAAGATGCTTACTTTTTTAGGCTCAGTAGCTGTGGAGTCCTTATCCCTTACCTTGGCTTCGAGCGTATTTTGTAAGGAAAAATTGATTGAACTTCCCCGAGTCAAGGATGGGCGACCATAAATACTGGTTTCAAAAGGGGTGTACTGAACTTCTTCGCCATCTTCATCGGTATAGGTTTCATAAAATTGTTCAAAGGAAGGGGTGTAACTATAGCCAATGGAAGGTCGCATTACATGACGTATGGCTTGAATTTTCTTGTCCTCACCAAAATTGAAGGTACCGTAAACAACGGTTCCCAAGCTTGCCCCCAAATTATATCGGTTAAATCGATCAAACCCCGGAATGGTATCAGTAACCACTTCCTCTTGGTCTGCATCGTATCTGCGACGCAGGGTTTCCAAGGTCCAAACATCTTCATAGCTTCCGTTTAAACTCACACTGAGGTATTTGGCTACTTTAAAGTTGGTACCGATGGGAATTCGGTGCCTAGCGCCAATACGGGCATCCTCGAACATCTTGCTGGTGAAAAAATCCTCTTCGGTAGTGGTAATGCTGTTTTGGGCGTTTACATCATATTGAAAGTTGATATTCTGTATAATTCCCTTCTTTATCCCATCCCTTTTGGCAAAAGGAAAAATACGTTCCATACTGGCTTGCAAGGTGGGCAATGACATATTGATGGACTGTGTTCTAGAGTTTTGGGTATGGCTCAGTGTCAAACTTGCATTCACCGATGGGTAGGCCGGAAACGTTTTGGAATAACTTATGGACGAAGCAAAGGTGTTGGTCTGTGAATTGTTCCGGTTGACCTGGTTGAGCGAGTTGGTATAGTATTGACTACTTCCCAAATTCACCGATGCGGAAAAGCGGGAATAGGGGCTCGCCTTTGTATCTTGGGAATGGGATATTCTAATATTGTAATTGCTCGTTCGGCTAAAATCATCAAAACCTTTTTGACTTCGGATGAGATTCTCATAACTTAAATTGATATTCCCCCTGAATTTATAGCGCTTTGCATAAATGGACTGTGCTCGGAACCCGTAGCTGCCATTGGTATAGAAATCTCCCATCACGCTTAAATCAATATTGTCATTTATGGGCAAATAATACCCTCCATTTTGCAAAAAATAGCCGCGTTGCGGGTCATTACCAAAAGTGGGGAAGATGAGTCCGGCAACACGCCCCGTGGTCAATGGAAAATAAGCAAATGGCAAAGCAATGGGAGTGGGAACATCCACAATGTACATATTACTAAAGCCGGCAATGATTTTCTTTTTGGGAACAAATTTGGCCTTGCGTACCCTAATGTAATAATCTGGGTCCACCGTATCTTTTGAGGTGGTCAACTTTCCTTCGCTTAAAAAATAAACAGAATCGTTTTCCTTTTTGGTGATTTGGGCATAGACATTCATGGCATCACTTCCCAGTTGGCCCACTCCGGCCTGTTGTTCTGTTCGGGAGTTCCAGATGAGGGCCTTTTGGGTGTCAAAATTAAATCGGATGGAATCCGGTCTCACTTCATTATCACCTTGTTTAAAAAAGGGAAGCTGGGAATATTCGCCTTTTTCGTCCTTAAGGCGCCCAGCATATACCTCATTTTTAACATAATCCATTACAATGACGCCGGCCTTTAATTCGGTATCTTGATAATAGATTTCGGCTTCATCGTATAAATAGATTTTGTTTTCTTTTTGGCTCAACCGTACATAATCCTTGGCCTTATATTTTATTTTATCCAGCAGCAAAGGTTGATTTCCGGATACTGAATCTACTTCTACAGAATCCACTGGAATGGAGTCGTTAAGGATGTTGGCCGGCAACAAGGGAGCGGTAATACTATCCTGAACAGCTTTGATGGGCAAAGGCGTAATGGGATCCTCCTGAGCTGTAATGGTGAGTATGCCGCAAAGAAGAACAAATAGGAAAACTAAAAGATGTTTGTTTGATTGCAACGTGATAAATCCTATTTTTGTGCTGGGTTGGCTCAGTTTTTGTGCCCAAACTTACATATATTTTTTGTTCCGCTTATTGGGGATTACAATATTTTTAACCAATATTAGGACACTATAAATAAACAGTTCTTATGAATAAAAGTTGGATTACATTTTTCGTTTTATTATTCATAACCCCAATACTGATTTCATTTAACATTACTGATTTGCAAAATCCGCCCAAGGACAAGTTCATTGTGGTTCTGGATGCCGGCCACGGGGGGCATGACCCGGGCAATATAGGTAATGGCTATTTAGAAAAGGACATTGCCTTGCAGGTTGTGCTCGCAGCGGGCAAAGAATTGGAAAACGATCCCTCTATAAAAGTCCTTTATACCAGGGATGATGATACATTTGTAGATCTCTTTAAAAGAGGGGAGATAGCCAATCAGGCCAATGCAGACCTATTTGTATCCGTGCATTGCAACTCCCATAATTCCGATGCCAGTGGTGCAGAAACCTTTGTTCTGGGGCTACATGCCAATCAGCGTAATTTTGAGGTAGCCAAAAAGGAGAACTCCGTAATTTATCTGGAAGATGACTACGCCCAACGCTATGCAGAGTATGACATCAATTCACCGGAGTCCGTCATAGGCTTGACCATTATGCAGGAAGAATTCTTGGACCAAAGCATTCTCTTGGGCAAAAAGCTTCAGGATAACTTCACCGTTAAGTTGAAAAGAAAAGATAGAAAGGTAAAACAGGCAGGTTTCATTGTATTGCATCAAACTTTTATGCCCAGTGTTTTGGTTGAAACCGGTTTTTTGACCAACAAGAGCGAGGGAAGTTATTTAAATTCTAAAAATGGTCAGCGGGAGATGGGCAAAGCCATTGCAGATGCCGTGTTGGCCTATAAATCTGAGATAAATACCGGTGTTGCCATCAATACAACTTCAACTGAAATTGAAGATGCCCAAGTTGCTGTAACTATTCCAGAGGAAACCAAAAGCGAAGAAAAAACTCCTGCCAAGGTAGAAGAAACACCTAAAAAGGAAGAAACAGTTGTTGCATCAACCCCAAAAGAAGAAACAACAACACCGCCGGCGGAACCGGCAAATACTGGAGTGGTCTTTAAGGTGCAGCTTTTGGCAAGTGCAAAAAATATTCCCTTACGAGCAGAAAACTTTAATGGTTTGGATATTTTGTCCAGAGAACCTTATAAAAACCTATACCGATATATGTATGGAAATGCAGGCACCTTGAGTGATGCAAAAAGACTCAAGGCCAATGCAGATGCCAAAGGTTACACCACCTCGTATATAGTGGCCTATAAAGATGGTAAACGAGTGCCTATATCGCAAGCAACCAACTAGATAAATATCTTTGGCAGCCTTGTCAAAAATATTCCTAATTTTGTTTAAACCATAAACCGAATCCTTTGAAGCTATCCAGGGAAGTAAAAACCGGGGTTATTGTACTTGTAGGAATTTTGGCCTTCATTTTTGGGCTGAGCTATTTAAAATCCTCCCCACTCTTCGAGAACAACAAAACTTTTTACGCCGTGTACGAGACTGTGGGCGGTTTACAGCCGGGAACACAGGTTTCTATCAACGGTTATAATGTAGGTAATGTTACCAACATTGGCTTTAAGGATAATTCCGGAAAGTTGTTGGTGACCTTTTCAGTGAGCAATGAGTTTGATTTTTCACAAAACAGTATTGCCGAACTCTTTGACACAGGGATCATTGGTGGCAAGGGAATTCAGATTGTTCCCGTTTTTGATGGTGCCCCCAATGCTAAAACAGGAGATACCTTACAATCCAACATAAAACCCGGTATCACCGAGTTGGTGCAGCAGAAATTAACCCCTTTGCAGATGAAGGTGGAAGGAGCCGTTTCCAATGCGGACACCCTGTTGATGAACGTTAATCAAATATTGGATGACCCCACAAAAAAGCAATTGAAGGAAACCATTGTATCACTCAACCAATTGGTAAAAGCCTTTAAGGGCAGCGCGGATAAAATAAACCTGCTATTGGAAGACAACCAATCGCAATTGGACAGTTCACTTAAAAATGTGAACAAAATTACCTCTAATTTCTCTAAATTTTCAGATTCGTTGGCCAATGCAGATTTGGCGGGTACACTTTCCAATTTCCAAGAAACTGTTGACAAATTGAACGGTATCTTAGGAAAAATTGAGAAAGGGGAGGGCTCTTTGGGCAAACTGCACCAAGATGATGCACTGTACAATAATTTGGCAGAATCTTCAAGGCAGTTGGAACTGTTGTTACAGGATTTCAGGCTCAATCCCAAACGCTACGTCAACGTATCCGTTTTTGGAAAAAAACAAAAGGAGTACGCCCTTCCCGAAAACGACCCAGCCGATTCAACCCAGACTCAGAACTAGATAGGATGGAATATTTGCCCAATATACTCTTTGTGATAGCCTTGGTTTTAGGCATCGGTTTCTTCACTAGGAATGTAAAGAAACTCACCCGAAATATTAAGTTGGGCAAGGATGTGGATGTGAGCGACAACAAGCCGCAACGTTGGCGAAATATGGTTCGCATTGCTTTGGGACAGACCAAAATGGTGGTACGTCCTGTTGCCGGGCTTATGCACATTTTTGTCTATGTGGGCTTTATCATCATCAATATTGAAGTGCTGGAGATTATTCTGGATGGTATTTTGGGGACCCACCGATTATTTGCTCCCCTTGGCACCTTGTATGATGTCTTAATTGCTTCTTTTGAAGTTTTGGCCCTATTGGTCATTGTGGCCGTGGTTATTTTTTGGATACGAAGGAATATCATCAAACTCCAGCGGTTCATCAAACCAGAAATGAAAGGTTGGCCCAAAACAGACGGAAACCTAATTCTTTATATCGAATTTGTATTAATGATTTTGTTTCTGACCATGAATGCTGCAGATTCCCAGTTACAGCAGTTGGGCGCTGCACATTATACCGAGGCTGGGGCATTTCCCATCAGTCAGTTTATTATGCCTTTGTTCGATGGCCTATCCATTTCAACGCTTATCACAATTGAACGGACCGCTTGGTGGTTGCACATATTGGGCATCTTGGCATTTTTAAATTATCTGTACTATTCCAAGCATTTGCATATTCTACTGGCATTTCCCAACACTTATTATGGGAAAACAAGTCCTCAGGGACAGTTCAATAATTTGGAATCTGTCACCAATGAGGTCAAATTAATGATGGACCCTTCGGCTGACCCTTATGCAGTGCCACCTGAGGATGCGCCAGAACCAGAAAAATTCGGAGCATCGGATGTTATGGACTTGAATTGGGTTCAGCTGTTGAATGCCTACACCTGTACCGAATGTGGTCGATGTACTTCAGAGTGTCCGGCCAACCAAACAGGAAAAAAATTATCGCCCCGAAAAATTATGATGGATACCCGTGACCGCTTGGAAGAAGTCGGGAAAATCATGGATGCCAACAAAGGGGAATTTGTGGATGATGGTAAACAATTATTGAATGACTACATCACACCTGAAGAACTGTGGGCGTGCACTACGTGCAATGCTTGTGTACAGGCTTGCCCTGTGAGTATTGATCCTTTGTCCATTATCGTGGAAATGCGACGCTATTTGGTCATGGAGCAATCCGCCGCGCCAATGGAATTAAACAATATGATGTCCAACATCGAGAATAACGGAGCACCTTGGCCTTACAATCAAATGGACCGATTAAACTGGGTGAACGAATAAATTTGGAACTATGAGCGAGCAATTGAAGGTGAAAACCATGCAGGAGTTTATGGCCGAAGGCAAACAGCCCGAAATATTGTTTTGGGTGGGCTCCGCAGGTAGTTACGATGATCGGGCCAAAAAAATTTCTAGGGCGTTTGTAAAGTTGTTGAACAAAGCTAATGTTGATTTTGCCGTTTTGGGCACCGAAGAGAGTTCCACCGGTGATGTGGCCAAACGCGCGGGTAACGAGTTTTTGTTTCAGATGCAGGCCATGATGAACATTGAGTTACTGAACGGTTACGAAATAAAACGAATTGTCACCTGCGACCCGCATTCCTTCAACACCTTAAAAAATGAATATCCCGGTTTAGGGGGCAAGTATGATGTTGTTCACCATACCCAATATCTAAAAGAATTGATAGACAATGGACGTTTGACCATTGATGGTGAAGTATACAAAGGAAAACGCATTACTTTCCATGACCCTTGTTATTTAGGTCGTGCAAATTCGGTTTTTGAGGCACCTAGAGAACTCCTCTCCAAAACCAATGCAGATTTGGTGGAAATGAAACGTCACAAAAAAATAGCACTTTGCTGTGGTGCTGGAGGTGCACAAATGTTCAAGGAACCGGAAAAAGGGGATATGGACGTTAACGTATTGCGTACCAAAGATGCTTTGGAAACCCAGCCAAACATCATCGCAACAGGATGTCCGTATTGCAATACTATGATGACGGATGGTATCAAGGCGCATGAAAAGGAAGATACCGTCACGGTTTTGGATGTTGCCGAATTGTTGGCAAACTCTCAAGGATTATAAAGTTTATAAATGTCAGGTCGAGCCTGCCTTTGTCGGCAGACAGGCGCAGTCGAGACCTTAAGCGATAGATAGTATGCTAGTAGATTTTAATGAATTACCAGATCACTCCCGAATTTGGATCTATCAGGCCAATAGGAGTTTTACCGATGAGGAACAGCAGGAATTGCAGGAAAGTCTTGCAGATTTCCTAAAGCAATGGACTGCCCACGGAAGCGATTTGCTCGCTGGGTTCCAAATAAGATACAAACGATTTATTGTAATTGGATTGGACCAGACCAATGCCAGCGCATCAGGTTGTTCCATTGATGCTTCGGTGCACTTCATTCAAAGCTTGGAGCAGAAATACAATGTGGAACTTATGGACCGAATGAATGTTTCCTTCAAGCAAGGGGAGTTCATTGCCTACAAACCCTTAAAGGAGTTTAAGAAAATGGCAAAGGCCAAATCGGTTTCGCCAAACACCATTGTTTTCAACAATTTGGTGGCTACCAAACAAGAATATTTGGAGCATTGGGAAGTGCCAGCTAGTGAAAGTTGGCATGCCCGTTTTGTATA
>JAUIBH010000125.1 GCA_030427985.1 Bacteroidia bacterium
ATACAAAATGTACCCATTGGTCTAGGTGAGCCTGTTTTTGATAAGCTCCATGCCACTTTGGGAGCGGCCATGTTGTCCATTAATGCGGTAAAGGGATTTGAATATGGCAGCGGATTTGAAGGCATCAAAATGAAAGGAAGCGAACATAACGATGCCTTTAACCCAGATGGTACTACCAAAACCAACCGAAGTGGGGGTGTACAAGGGGGTATCAGTAATGGTATGGATATCTACTTCAGCGTGGCCTTTAAACCTGTAGCTACCATATTGCAGTCTTACGAAACCATCAATAAAGAAGGTGAACCCGTGACTACCCAAGGCAAGGGAAGACATGACCCCTGTGTGGTGCCCAGAGCGGTGCCTATTGTGGAGGCCATGGCGGCATTGGTCTTAGCAGATTTCACACTATTGGCTCGTACCAATAAAATTTGACCGTATTAGGGCGTTTCCCGCCAAAATGCTATCTTACTTTCCTAAAAACTACTCATGCGTAAACTCGAACTGCACTGGCAGATTCTTATCGGGATGCTTTTAGGTATCCTATTTGGATTTGTAATGACCCAAGTGACTTGGGGAAAGGATTTTGTTTCGGATTGGATACAACCTTTGGGAACTATTTTTGTAAAACTGCTCAAACTGATTGCCATTCCCCTTATCTTGGCATCATTGGTCAAGGGAGTTTCCGACCTAAAGGATATATCAAAATTTAAAAGCATTGGTTTGCGAACCATTGGTACTTATATCGTCACTACGGTGGTGGCCATCACCATTGGTCTTCTTTTGGTGAACGTGCTGCAACCGGGCAATGGTATTTCTGAAGAGACTGTGACCAAACTTACCGATACTTATGCTGGAGATGCTGGTGTCACTTCCAAGTTGGAAGAAGCCTCACGTCAAAAAGAGAGCGGCCCGCTTCAATTTTTGGTTGATATGGTTCCCGACAATGTCTTTTCGGCCATGAGTGATAATGGCTTGATGCTCCAAGTGATTTTCTTTGCTATCCTGTTGGCGATTTCCATGTTGCTGATCGGAGAGCAAAAAGCAAAACCCCTTAAAGACTTTTTTGATTCGCTAAATGATGTGGTCTTGAAAATGGTGGACTTGATCATGCTCACTGCACCTTATGCCGTTTTTGCACTATTGGCTGGGGTTGTGGTATCTTCTAGCGACCCCGATTTATTATTAGCGCTGCTCAAATATGCCGGGGTGGTGGTTTTGGGGCTCTTTTTAATGATTGTGTTTTACACGATTATTGTATCGGTCTATACCAAAAAGAACCCATTTTGGTTTTTAAAGGAGATTAGTCCAGCGCAGTTGTTGGCGTTTTCTACCAGTTCCAGTGCGGCCACTTTGCCCGTTACCATGGAAAGAGTAGAAGAGCACATTGGAGTGGATAAAGAAGTGTCCAGTTTTGTGCTCCCTGTAGGGGCTACCATTAATATGGATGGAACAAGCTTGTACCAAGGCGTTGCTGCCGTCTTTATTTCACAAGCCCTTGGGTTCGACCTTACTTTTACGGGACAGTTGACCATTATTCTAACAGCTTTGTTGGCATCCATTGGTTCGGCTGCTGTTCCTGGAGCGGGAATGGTAATGCTGGTCATTGTTTTGGAATCCATTGGATTTCCTGCGGATAAATTGGCGATTGGTTTAGCCTTAATTTTTGCGGTGGACCGCCCCTTGGATATGTGCCGAACGATTGTAAATGTCACTGGTGATGCCATGGTTTCTATGGTTGTAGCCAAATCTGTAGGCAAATTGGGAGACCCACATGTAGAGGAGTGGAATGATCATTTAGACGAGGTGAAGGGGCACTAACCCAAAAATTTGGCCTTCAACTCCGGGGTGGGAATCATACAGGATTCTTGTTTACCAAACCATTTGTAGCGGTTTCGCGCCACAAAGTCGTAAATGGCATTACGGATGGAGGTGGGAATCCAACTGAATACAGCGGTCAATTTCCAAAGTCCACCGAGGTCTTGTGCAATCTCCAGCGCGGCATCCGATTTGGTATAGTAGGCCACTCCCGGTTCTATGAGAATGATGGAATCCACTTGAGCGGTATCAATATTACGTTCCTTTACCAACTTTTCCCCAATTTCACTTTGCAGAGCCGCATATCGGAACACATCTTTTTTGTCCCGTTTGATTACAAATTGAACGGAGCTGTTGCACAGGTTGCATACACCATCAAACAGGATAAGTTTTTTATTTTCCATCATACTGTCATTCATAATCAGAAGAGAATCTAATTTTCTGCTATACAAAGATACACAGGATCTATTTGGAACCCTAACATCAGTGATGAGTGCAGTTTTTTTATCGCATTCAGCGTTGAAGGGAAGAAATCATGTCTTGTGTTCCTTGGGTTAAGGGAATGAATTCATCATTTTCACCGCCGTACGCATCACACAATTTCTGGTAGGCGAGAATCAGTTGTTCCGGGGATTGTCCCAGTAAATCTATCAATGCTTCCCGACCTTGGTATTCAGCAATCAATTTCATCATATGGTAACCCACGTAGTATAACGGACTTTGATACATGCCGCTAAGTCCAATGTTATAAAGCAAATCAATGTCCACAGTGTTTTCTTGGTGTGCTTGTGTGAGTAGCGTTTCAAACAGGGCAAAATTGGTTTCCATGCGTCTAAAATTTCGGGAGTATTCTTCTTTGCTAAAGTCAATATAAAACCCTTCTTCCTCAACCTTTGAAAAGTCCGCTACATAGGTGGCCGAGCCTTCCCTGAGCATCTGATCCAATAGATAGGCCACCTTATCCGTTCCCTTTTGTGGAGATTCTTGCATAAAGCGATACTGCAATAAGTGGTAGAGTTCATGGGTGGAAAGGTAGGTGACTCCCAAATAATCGCCTTGCATAAAAGTGAGGTCTACATAAAAAGCATCGGGTTCATCATCAAACGTCCATCCGCCGCCAACAATGCCCAAAACCATATAAACGTTAACATTGAGCTCTATGTTTTTTGGGGAATATTGTTCCAATAGTGATACCGAGCTTTGTGTCAATTGCGTTTCCTTGGCCGAAATCTCATTAAGCAGTTCTTTAACCTCCGAAATATGGGGCAGAATCCTATTGAACATAAAAGAATCTTCCTCAAGTGGGGAACCCTCCACCACGGCTTTTAAACTTTGTTTAAAGGTAGCTGCGGTAATTTCAGGAAAAAAGGCGCCCAACTTTTTAAGGTAGGCTTGGGTGCCATGGAGTTCCATCAGTTCTGCAAAATCTTGTTCATGAAATGCATTGCTCTCCAAGATTTGTATAAGCTTTTCCGCGGCCTCATAATTATAGGTGATGGAGATGTCCTGTGCCTTTGCCGGTGCCCAAAGCAACAATAGACCTGCCAAGAATAGGCGGATGGGTTTCATAAAAGGTTGTTTTTTTGGTTGATGATTGTCTTAAATATAGCGAATTTGTGTTTTTTGAAGGTTGTTGGGTTATGTTTTAATTTATATGCTTGGTTAGAAAATCACGCGAATCTTCATGAATCGAATGCTTTTAGAGCGGTCATTTCAAATAGGCCCAATAGAGCGTAAATAGATTGTATTGAAGTTAAAAAAACTCTAGAAAAAGCGCTCTAACCCAAAAGATTTATACTAGGAGTACTTTAAAATATCATTCTGACTTACAATGTCATAGACCTTATTCCTACACTTTTGGAAAAGTTTAATATTCCAGACCTCAATTTGTTAATTTTACATTTTTTTAACATATATTAGTATTGTTTCTGCTACCGAATCTTCTGTTAACCAACCTCATAAAACCAACATTATGAATTACAGATTATTCTTTGTAGCAATTCTTTCGGTCTTTATCACATTTCAATCCTGTAAGACCAAAACCGAAAACCAACTTGCTGAAACCACAACTGAAATCCGTGAATGGAAACCTGAAGATACTCGAAGTATTACAGGTGTAAATGAAAAGAGGGGATTGATCTTTAACTCTGAAAAAGCCACTCCAGGTTATGTGCTATTCCAGCCTTCAAGCAGTACGGAAACCTTCCTTATTAATAAGCAAGGCGAAGTGGTACATCGATGGACTGGGGAATTAAATTGTATGCAATCCTATCTTCAAGAAAACGGAAACCTTATTAGGCTGGATCGAGATCTTGATTTCCCAACCTTTGCTGCCGGTGGTCAGGCAGGACGCATCCGTGAATACGATTGGGAGGGAAATATGCTTTGGGATTTTGAGCATGCCACAGAAACCGAACTGATCCATCATGATATTGAAGTGCTGCCCAACGGTAATATCCTAGCCATAAGCTATGAGGTTATAACCCCAGAAGAAGCAGCTGCAGCGGGCATGGACCCAGCGCATATTGCAAAAGCGGGCATTTGGCCAGATAAAATTATTGAAATCAAGCCTGAGAGACCGGAAGGAGGAGAGGTAGTATGGGAATGGCGAATGTGGGACCACATTGTTCAAGACCGCGACTCCACTAAACCTAATTACGGAATAGTTGCGGAACATCCCCGAAAAATTAATGTGAATCCCGGAGGTGGGGGAGAAGGTGGTCAACCTATGACCGAAGAACAGATAGCGCAAATGATTAAAATGGGATTTTTAACCTCGAACGCTACTGCGGACAATCAATATTCCGATATAACCCATGTCAACGCCGTGGCATATAATGCAGAATTAGATCAAATAGTGTTTAGCTCTCCCCATTTACATGAGATTTATATCATTGACCATAGCATTAGTACCGAAGAGGCCAAAGGTGAAGCGGGAGACCTTTTGTACCGATGGGGCAATCCCCAAAATTATGATCGAGGTACGGAAGAAGATCAAGTTCTTTATGGGCAGCATGACATCAAGTGGATTCCAAAAGGATATCCAGGTGCTGGAAATTTAATGGTCTTTAATAATGACATTCCGGAGCCTGGAAATAAATTGCCTTCGGTTTGGGCAGCAATAATGCAAGCCCAATCTCCTGACCCTCAGGTTAAAATTGAGGATATTGGTAATTATAGCGCCGTTCTTGAATTTTCACCCCCCATGGACAATAATGGTTCCTATGAAATCGGGGCAAATGCGCCATTCGGTCCGGAAAAACCACAATGGAGCTATATGGCCCCCGATAAATACTCCTTTTACTCAGCCTTTATTTCGGGAGCACAACGTCTAAAAAACGGGAACACCCTTATAACTTCTGGAGCAAAGGGACGATTTTTTGAGGTAACGCCCGATAAGGAAATTGTATGGGAATATTGGAATCCCTACGTGCATCATTACGTATTGCCCGATGGTTCAGCCTCTCAACCAACGGGACCATTTACTTATAACCAGTTTAGGGCCACCCAACTTACTCCAGACTTTCCAGGTTTTGAAGGAAAGGATTTAAAACCGATTCAGCCCCAACCTGAGACATTCAAGTTTAAAATGCCACCTCCGCCAGAAAAAGCTGAGGTTCAATAAAAAAACACAAATCAACTAAACCAAATAACTATGTCAATAAAAATAATTGGAGCGGGTTTTCCCCGTACTGGAACCACAACGCTAAAACGTTCTCTGGAAATTCTATACTGTGATAGGGTTTACCACATGAAGGAGTTATTGATCAACCCAGTTCAACTGAAATACTGGATAGAACTTTCTGAAACTGGCACAACCCAATGGGACGAACTATACAATGGCTTTGACGGCACGGTTGATTTCCCAGGTTATCCTTGGTACAAAGAACACATGAAGCAATATCCTGATGCCAAAGTGATCCTCACTGTGAGGGATTTTGATGCGTGGTATAAGAGTGTAGATAGCACCGTCTATAGGGCCGGCCCCCAAACCCCTGGGGAGAAGGCAAAGATGATGTATAAATTAGTGACTACGCCTCGCATCAGAAAAGTAGTGGCCTGTATTAAATTTTTCAAAAAGACATTCTTCGTGGGAGAAATGAGTGGACAGTTTGAAAATAAGGAACACGCCAAAAAAGTATGGGAAAACCATCTTGAAAGTGTAAAAGCCCATGTGCCAAAAGACAAACTTTTAGTTTATGATGTTCGGGATGGATGGGCTCCCTTGTGCAAATTTCTAGGAGTTGAAGAACCTGCCGAACCACTGCCGCATCTCAACAAAAAAGAGAATTTTAAAGAGATGCTTCCTAAATTGATGAAAGGTCAGATGGTATAATCCAAAATGCCAAATAATTGAATGCCCAAGGTATTTTCCGCGGGCATTTTTTCTAAATGTGGAACAATGAACACGCAAAGCTGGCAGGTTAAGACCGCCTTGTTATTAGTGAGTAGCCTCACCATCATGTCCATGATTACGGTATCTGCCTCATTACCGGATATGACCAAATCTTTTCAGGACTTGCCCAATGGTCCAGCCTTAGTTAAGCTTTCCCTTTCTTTTCCTGGTATTTTTATTGCGATAAGTGCCATCCTTGCGGGTCTTTTTATTGACAAATTTGGTAGATTAAAGCTCTTGGGGGCCTCTATGGTCCTCTATGCTGTTGGTGGAACTGCCGGGTATTGGTCGGACAATCTTTATGTGATTTTGGCTGGAAGGGCGCTGTTGGGTACCTGCGTGGGTGTAAGCATGACCATTGTTACTACCTTGGTTGCCGATTATTATGAAGGGCAGCTGAGGCAAAAGTTTGCGGGGCTTCAAATAGCGGTGATGTCCATTGCGGGAATTGTATTTATCACCTTAGGCGGCGTATTGGCTGATATCCACTGGAAAACACCATTTCTGCTCTATTTCTATTCCATTTTGATACTGCCAACGGTATACCTTTTTCTGAAGGAACCAAAAATCACAAAAGCAGTCCAAGATAGCCCCGCCAAAATTAAGTCGCCCTCAATCATCTGGATGGTCTTCATCAATGTAATGGTCATGTGGATTCTTTTTTTCATTATTCCAGTACAGATTCCATTTTACCTTAAATCCATCGGAGTTGAAAGCAATAC
>JAUIBH010000029.1 GCA_030427985.1 Bacteroidia bacterium
ACCAGAAAAAAGGAAGGTTAAATCTTCCTTTTCCATTAAAGTCTCCAAATTGGATTTCTGTAGTTGAAAGTCACCATCCAAAACAGTGTCCAATTCAGCAATGATGTATTGATACGTTGCTTTTCCAGAATAGGGGCCAACTTGTAGAGGACCTTCATACGTTTTCTGTTCCTGGCCATGGGATAGGAGTGGCAGTATAAGAAAAAACAATTGTGGAAAGAGCCATTTTTTAGAGGGCTGATTCATGTGGAATTTTTAGGTTAGCCGATAGTCTGTTTAAATTACGAACAGAATGCCCCTTCTGGACTATTCAACTCCACTTTTAATGAATTCCTTTATTTTATCTTAAAAAAATTAGGTGTTTGTCAGATTTTGTGCAGGTATCCAAGAATACTAAAAACAGTTGTTGTCCTTTCTTGATGGATTTCTGATTTACAACACTTTACCTATCGCTCATTGTATCCCTTCCCAGCCCTGATTTTGGGAATACACTTTTCAATACGGGAAATTCGGGTCTTGGATTGCTTGGCCTGGGAAATATAGAGCATGTAACCGCGTTGGCGACCGGGTGTCAATGCACCAAAGGCTTCTTTAAAATCAGGGTCGTTGTCTAGTTTGGCTTGAAGTTCTTCGGGCACATCGTATTCCGATATGTCTTTCTTTTTTACCTTCAATCCCGCTTTTTCAACCTCAATGGCCTCAAAAACATAATGTTTTAAGATATTCCACTGGTTCGTAATCTGTTTCACATCGGTAAAGCGAGCAAACCGAACGGATTGGGAATTCTCACCAGGTTTTTCCAAAATACCGTGATCATCTTTCAACAACACACCTTTTAGAAAACTAAGGGAACAGTTATCCTTAAAAGCCGCTATCATTACCACATTCTTGCCGTTAAGGGTGTAACAAGGTGAGCCCCATTTTCGCTCTTCCGTAAGTCCACATTGCAACAGCAGTCTCCGCAAAGCCTTGAGCTCTTCTTGCCATGTATGCACTTTACACTCAGGAGTGCCTACCAAGGAACATCGGCCACAACCTTCTGATAGATATTCATCAACTTCGGGATTTGTATTCATTTGGAGATAATTTGGGTTAGCTTTCTACTTCTAGGTCTAAAATACCAAGAAATACCGGTCAATAGCAAGAGTAGGGTTGGCCCGAAAAAGTCCACCATACCATCACCCATCGCTAAATGGGAAAAGAGGGCTCCAATCATGGTAAAGGTAAAACCAGCATAGGCCCATTCCTTCAATAGAGGAAACTTTGGGATTAAAATAGCAATCACTCCCAGAAGTTTCCAGATACCAATGAGGGACAGGAAATAAACGGGGTACCCCAAATGTTCCATCATCTGAACCTCCTCCTCCATTTTCATCAATTGTACGATTCCTGTTGAAGTCATTCCTAAGGCCAGCCATACTGTGGCTATCCAATAGGTAATTTTTCCTGACTTCGTTCTAGACTGATTTTGTTCTGTCATGATGTGCTTGTTTTACGAATTTAAATTTTGCGCCACCTCCTGTAATCGGTCATGGGCCATGTTGATGCCCCATTCAAATGGGAGCTGCAGCATGCGGTCCCTGTCCCCTACAGATTTGAACACCATCTGAATACGGAGTTGACTTTTTCCTTCTGAAATGGATTCAAACTCCAAGAATTCCAGTTGCACCGGAAATCCGGAACCCTCCATTTCAAAGGTGCGGGTGATTTTCACTTCGGGTTCAAATTCATGGATGGTGCCATTAAAGCAATGCTTATTTCCTTTAGGGTCGGTGGTTTCAAATTGATAACTGCCATGTTTTCGATTATCCAACTTCAGGACCTTGGTCCCCATCCATTGTTCCACAATTTCGGGTTCCACATACGCTTTGAACAATTGACCTACCGGAAGTTCAAATTCCCGTGTGATAAAAATTTCTTGCGTGCCATCCTCGGCATGCACATTGGTTTTTCGTTCCATGGTCTTAGGATTTTTTTTGATTCTTCATAATAGCTTCCAGCTTGTTCAACCTATCATCCCATAACTCTCGGAAGGGCTCAATAAAGTCTGCTATCGTTTTAAGCTTGGCAGGATTGAAATGATAATAGATCTCCCTCCCCTGCTGATCCTGTCGCAATAGTTCACACTCGGTCAATATTTGTATATGCTTGGAAATCGTCTGTCGTGACGAATCAAAATTTCCAGCAATGGCTCCTGGCGTCATGGCGTTGGCGGCTACCAAGGCAATGATGGCCCTTCTGGTGGGGTCCGCTATTGCCTGAAAAACATCTCTTCTTAATTCCATTGTGCAGCTATTTGACTGCAAATATATGTGCAACCATTTAACTGCGCAAAAATTATTGAAAAAATCTCAAGATTGCTTAAGTATCAAGCCATCGCCCTTGCAAAGCCTACAGTGTCTCGGTAGACCTTGGGAGAAATATCGGCATTGTTCTTAAAAAAGCGACTGAAATAATGTTCATCATCATACCCTAAATCAAAAGCAATTTCCTTCACGGATTTGTTGGTGAGGTACAGCTCCCGTTTGGCTTCAATAATGATACGATCCGAAATGAGGTTGGTCATGGTTTTGTTGAAATGGTTCTTGGTGATCTTGGCCAGTGCCTTTGGGCTAATGTTCAACAAATCAGCATACTCCCCTGCCGAATGTTTGCTTTTAAAGTGGGTTTCGATGAGGTCTTTTAAATTCTGGATGATGAACGGCTCTTTTTCATCCGGGGTGTCCTTGAGGGACTCGGGTTGCTGTTTCACCTTGGCACGAGATGCCGTAATCAGGAATATTTTCAAGTAGGACACCAACAATTCGTATTGGGCCAAATCTGCTTTTTGCACTTCGGTGCGCATCTGCGAAAGCACCATTTCAAAATTGCTTTGGATGGTATCATCCACACAAAAATACGGTGGACTGTAGATGTTGTTGAACAGTACCCCGTTACAGGCCACCTGTTCTTGGTGTTTGTGGATGCAGAAAAAATCAGGGTGAAAATTCAACACCACACCCTCAATTTTTTCCTTTTCAATAAGACTAAAGGGCTGATAGGGCGTTAGGGCAAACAGCGTATCCGCCATAAAATCAAACTCTGCGAAATCTATCTTGGCGGTGCCACTCCCCTGCTTTATCCATATCAAGGAATAGTGATTGAGTCGTTGTAGGGAACAAAACTGGCAATCGTGCTCAAAATTGGAGAGTTTAAAGGCAAGGTTTCCGGTCTGTTCGTTGATGAGTGTGTTGGTGTTGAAAATATCCATGGTGAAGGTTGTTTAAAAGCGTCGTTCGGTTTCGGTGATCGGCAGGTCGTTGATACTGGCGTAGCGTTTCTGCATTAGCCCATGTTCGTTGAACTCCCAATTCTCGTTTCCATACGCGCGAAACCACACTCCTTCAGCATTTTGGTATTCGTATTCAAAACGAACTGCTATTCTATTGTCGGTGAAAGCCCAAAGTTCTTTCTTCAACTTGTAATTTTTTTCTTTTTTCCATTTGTCACTCAAAAAAGCGACGACTTCTTCGCGCCCATTCACAAATTGGGAGCGGTTGCGCCATTCGGTGTCCACCGTATAGGCCTTTGACACTTTTTCAGGATCTTGGCTGTTCCAGGCATCCTCGGCCAACTGTACTTTTTCTCTAGCGGTTTCCTCAGTAAAGGGAGGTAACGGAAACTTTTTTTCTATTGCCATTGTATGTGTTTTTAAAATGAAAAAAGGGCAAGTTGCTATTGCAGCTTGCCCTTAGGAGCATTATTTACTGTTCTTAACTTTTGGCCAATGGGTGTGGGCCGCTTGCTTCAACTCGGAAGTACGGGCACTCCAATCGGGGAAGGTGTTAAAAGGCTCCCCATTGAAATCGCCATTGAAAAACAGATAGAGTTTGCCGTCAATCACATCAAAGGTTTCTGGGTTGATGGGAAATTTGGCTTGTTTTTCACCAACACCCCAAGCGCAATACCCACCAAATTGGGGTACGTACATACTGGGCGATTGGGTAAAGGTGGCCTTGTTCGCCTTGCTGGCAAAGTAATAGGTTACCCCATCGTGCTTGGCGGCATAGGTTTTGTTACCTTGTTTTGCCTCGCCAGAGAAATAGGATACAACATCATACCCGCCAATGGCTACGCCATCCTTGCTTACGGGATCAACTTGGGATTGTGCGGCAATTCCCCAAACCAGGGCCATTGCCAAAAGAACTACTTGTTTCATTGTTTTCATGATTTTGGATTATATATGTGATTATGGATTACACAGTTTCTGCTTCCACCACCGGAAAATCAATATCGGTGTTGGCTGTGTTGTTGAAATAGTTGGTGAATACGTTCAAGGCCACATGTGCCACAATTTCGCCCACTTCGCCATCGGTGTAGCCGGCGGCTTTTACGGTTTCAACATCACCGGAATCTACCCTTCCTCGTTTTTCCACCAAGGTTTGTGCAAAATGGAGTGCAGCAGCCACTTTTGGGTCTTTGTTTCTCCCTTCGCGGGCCATGTGCAGGGTATCAGTATCAATGAGAACCAATTTTTCCCCGATAAAGGAATGGGCGGACAAACAGTAATTGCAGGTGTTGGCTTCGGCTACGGCCAAGGCGATGAGTTCGCCCAATCGACCACCCAAGGAACCTTTGCTCAAGGCGTCGCTTAGGTTGAGGTACCCTTGCAATACCGCTGGGGAATTCCCCATGGTGCGCATCATGTTGGGAACCATTCCCAATTTGCTTTGGATGCCGTTGAACAATTCTTTGGATTGCCCCGTGGCGTCCTTTGGATCTAATGCTTGTAAACGTGTCATAGTCTTGTCTTTTTTGTTATGAATTATTATTGGCACAAAGTTGCAGCACGGGCCCTTGGAATAAAATGGACAAACTTCACCTCCTCTTGGACATTTTTCCCGAAATGTCACTTTTCTGAAAAAACAAAGGGCCAAACTCTCGTTTGACCCCTCGTCCTTCAACCGCACCATCACACTTCTCGTTAAACACTGTCTTTTAGTTCTTGTGCATGTTAAGCTCGCTTACCAATTCTTGGGTGGTAAAGACTTTGCTTGAAATCATTTTGTAGTTGGTCTGGGCAGCTTGGTCGCCATCCAATCCGGGAAGTTTGGCCGAAGCAGTGGCATCGCCCACCACAGCAACCTCAAAACCGTTCTCCACCAATTCCCTCATGTGCGATTCGGCACACAGGTTACCGGACATCCCGGCCAAGATAACCTTGTCAATTTTTTGTTTACGCAGTTGCAGGGCCAAGTCGTTGCTTTCCGAACCAAACACCTTGTGTGGGCTGGTCACTACTACCCTATCCTTATTGATGTACTTTTTGTAGCGGGGCAACCAGTCGGCGCCTGAGCCTTCAAAATCTTTAACGTTCAATTGGTCCCCACGATCGAACATGGTAATGTTGTGCATGAGTTTCTCCAAGGTCCCCTCAAACTTCCAAACATGGTCGTGCTCGTAGTAGTAGTGGGGCGATACAAAAACGGGAATGTTGTGTTCCTCGGCCAATTTAAAAAGCGTTTCCAGGTTTTCAATGGTGTTGTTCTCCTGTACGCTCTGGCCTACGGCACCCCAAGCCACCCCGTCGGGGCTGAGAAAGTCGTTCTGTGGGTCTGTGATTACGATGGCGGTATGCTCATCTATGGTAAAACCCGGTTCTGGTAATTGGGCAAAAACGCCCATGATTCCTGTTGTAAAAATTACGAATGTGCTAATTAAATTTTTCATAGTGTTGTACTTAAAAATGTTATACTAAATTTGATGGTACAAAGTTGAAGCGATCCACAACCTCAAAAAATGGACGAAGTACGCCACTAACTGGACAATTTTCCCGTGGCGACTTGGCCCATAGAAACAGCGCGTTTCTTAACCAGAAAATTTTGAGATTATGAACGTACGGCTTACCCAAGAACAAAAGATCAAAGTGCTCAACGCCAGAGACATTTATACCATTATGCAGCAAATACTGCTGCGCGAAAACAAGATTCGCCGCAACCAAGAGCATTTTTGGGTGGTGGGGCTCAACAACGAGAACAAGATCTTGTTTGTGGAACTCATTGCCCTTGGCGCGCACAACCGGGTAAACGCAGACCCGCCCGATGTGTTTAGAATGGCCATCTACAAACTGGCCAGCAAGCTGATCTTGGTGCACAACCACCCCAGTGGCAACCACGAGGTGACGGATGCCGATATTCTCTTTACCGACCATATGCTGAAAGCCGGGAAATTTTTACGGATTGATGTACTGGACCATTTGGTGATCACCGAGACGGACTACACCAGTTTTGAAAACGAGGGTGTGATGGACGAACTGCGGAAAAGTGGACTGTTTGAGATCGTGGGGCCCGAAAAGCAGGAATTGGAAGCCTTTAAACTGGAAACGGAACGGAAACGGGTTAAAAAAGAGGAGCTACTGAAAGTAGCTAAAAGGATGAAGGGTGAAGGGATAACCGATGAGGTTATCAAAAAAGTAACTGGGTTGAGTTTAAAGGTGATTGGGGGGTTGTGATTATCTTATGATTTCTATTAATTATCAAATGCATGCTTTTCCATTTGATAATTCTCATAAAGCAAGAAGGTAGCATAAGGCCTTATTAGGTCAGCTATAAATTCATCTATCTCTACTCCTGATAATTTTTTATCATTTTTTTGCATCTTTTGTACAATGCTAAACAAGAATAAGGAGTGTAAATAGATAGATAAGAAATACTTGTCCTTAAAATATTTAATCTTTTTTTCTGTGGAAATGTTATTCTTGGAAATAAAATTTAGCAATGCAAAAGAATCCATGTTTATAATTATCCCATCTACAATTAGTTCATCTTCTTCTTCACCTTTAATTACTTTCACTATATCATTCCCACCCCATTTAAGGTTCTCATTGGACCATGCCAAATCATTCTGATTTGATGGTTCCTTAAATGCTTTTCGTGGTGTGGGGAGGTTTGGAAAAGACTCTACTGGCTTATGGTTTTTTACCTTAGGTTTACTAATTTTTTCATCCACCTTTACCCAAAAAACACATTCTAAATCATTGCCAGGAGAAGTCAATTTAGCTTTTATCTCCAATTCATCACCTACTTGTGCCTTATCAGTTGGATTAATTAACAATTTAATTGAACCATCCGTTGGACCTTCTCGATTTATAGTTAAGATGTCCGTCACATCATCGGGAAATAACTTTGGAGTTGGGTTTACTGGAATATCCGATTTTCGACTTTGTTGCAATACTTGAACTTCGAACTGTCCCTTCTCAACAGGTCTAAACAAATAGTCATCTTGAACATCTGTATCTATTGTTATTTTTCCATTTGAGTTTATCGGTATAGTCCTGTAAACTTTTCCATTCTTTTGTGGCTTTATGTTTAACTTAAAGATGGATGGAAATCTATTTAGCTTTTTTCGTTGTTTTTTATTTTTCTGATTATTGTTGTTTCGAACTATCTTATTTCCGCTCATTCTTAAAAAGTCAAGTGAACCATCTTTCTTTAAAAGATTGACCACATCTCTATCAACAGGGAGTTTAGAAAGAAAACTTTCCAAAAGATCTTTATCCGATTCAGAATCTCTCAGGAGAGAATCTTTCCTATCGTTATTTAACTTTCTAAGTTCGTTGCTACTTTTTAATAAAGTAACTATCTCTTTTCTAAGAATTTCTGTTTTTGGACCTTCTCTCAAATGAGTTCTATTTGACATGAATAAATCTTGTCTTATATCTACAGGAATATTTGTGCAATCGACATGAATTAATGTATGCTTTTTTATTAGAGAGAAGCCTAAATCCTGGGAAACAAATGCTTGTCCCTCAAATCCATGAACTTGTCCATTTTGGGTGAAAATGATTACTTTATTTTTAATAAACTCCCGATGGTCCACATTTGAATTGAATATTATTACGTCAATTGGAACCGTGAACTCACCCAGACTAGATTTCAGATTAAATGGTATATTACGTTCTACATTATCTAAAGAGTTATTTATTATTCTAGTCCTATTCCCAATTACAACTTTATTTACATTTTGTACTTTATAATGCTTTCTTCTTTCATATACAGTTATAGGAATTGGTAGATGATAAAGATATTGGTTCAAATCTCGGAACAAATCTGTTGAAATATCTCCTCTAGAACCAGTTGGAAGCTGATAGCTAAACAATTTTACGATTGTCCCAAAATCAAATTTTCTATTTAAAAGACCCAAATCAATTTGATCAATTGGAAAAGAAGCTATCTTACCGTTCGGACAAAAATATTCATACCACGTTGTAGTAACATTATTCATGTAGTCTATCTCATCTAAAGGATGCCTCCTAACTAGGGTAAAGCCGAAATCAGAATTATCTTCATTGGTTGCTATATCCTCCGAACGCTTTGATGCAATTAATTGGTATTTTTTTTCTCCACAAAAAACTACAGCTCCAGTCGAACCCATATTATATTTCCCTTGAACAAAATGTATATTTGCCTTATTACCTCTGTGTAGAGATAAAAAGGTGTCATGAAAATTTTCAGGTGTTTGGCCTTCACCTGCATCATAAACTGTAATGCTAGGGTTTTTCGGTGTCCCAGTCGCAATTATTTGGATGTTTTCCGCAAGTTCCCGTCTTTTCGTGGGGCCAAGTTCACTGATTTCCCCATTTGGTACTTTATAAAATCTTTCCACCGCCTCCAGCATTGTTTTGGGCGCAACTTTGGACTTTGGGTCAATGTTGTTGATCCTGCATTCTTTAATTAGTGTTGCATCTATAGAATTAGTTATTTTCTCAACCAATGCCGGTATTGCGTTATTTTGTTGCGCTTCAAAAGTTCCAAAATTACCCTCAATTCCTCCATAAGGCCTCCAATTTTCTCTTTTCAAGAAAATATCATTTTTTTTAATGATTTCTGATAACTCAGATTCTGATTTAGCATTGTAAATTTTCCAGAAAAGCTTTTCCATTTAATATCAAAACTTAAATTCTATATCCTTTCCTTTTTCTAATTCCTTTGAAAAAGACCTGATAACCTCATTGACTTTTTCTTTTAGAGCTCGCTCCATTTTTTTCACATCTTCATCGCCATACTCATAATTATTTTTATTCGAACACTTTTCTAAGCTATCCAAGCCTTTTAAAACTCCTGCAACCCTATTTGCTGCGATTTTTTCGAATCTTTCTCTACGGGGGGACTTCTTCATTTTTATTTGATTTTTTCAAATGTACACAAAAATCACTACAAAACAATGTATGTATACTATATTTAGTAAAATATATACACATAATATTATATATATGCTAATATTATCCTGTATAAATAATACAATAAAAAAGTCCAATGATTTGGACCTTTAAATAATTATATAATTTCAAAAATACGGTAAATACAGTTCCGGTCGTTCAGTGCTCTTAATCCACTGTTACCACAAAAAAAAGGGAAGACCCTTCGGCCTTCCCCTACAAACACTATGCAACAACAAAATCTTAGGGCATGTACAGCTCTGGTAGCCCAGTGGTCTTGATCAAGGCATTTACAGCCGCCACCTCTTGGGTCTTAATTTTTTGTAGGTCCGCTTTTAGGCTGTCCCATTGTTGCAGGTAGTCGCGGGCCACATCTCGGGTGCCTTGGGTCACAGGTAGGTTGCCGCGGCCAATATCTCCCAAGAAGCCTTTAAATTTTACCAAAAGGCGCGCCTCAAACATATAGTTGTTCTGTTGGGTGCGCAGCTCTTTCTGCAAGATTTCGGCAATCCAGGCCTCAATGGTGGCATCCAGTTCCTTGCCCTTAGCCTTTAATTCATCTGAGCTGGTCTCGTCCATTACAAAATCCAACTGCTGCTGTATCTTGCGCAGGTCGCGCACGCCTTTGGCCATTTCGGTGGCGCCTTGGTAAATGGACTTGGAGATGCCATCGCGCTCCACATAGGCGGCCTCCACATTGTCCACACTCATTTTTATACGGGGATCAATGGTAATGGCAAAGTCTTGGGTCTGGGTAAAATCGCCAATGGTCAGTTTTACTTTGTAATTGCCGGGGGCGGCTTCGTAAGCACCCAAACTACGGCTGGTGGCGGTAATTTCCTTTAGGCAATCGATCATGCCCACTTTCATATCCCATTCGTAACGGTGCGTTCCCGCACTTCGTTTTAACTGGGGTTTTTTAAAGGCATCGCACTCGGTTTTTGGCGCATCTGTATACTCCGAATAGACCAATTCGCCCTTGCTGTCCGTAATCTCTAGGGACATTGGGGTGTCCTTGGGCACTTCCTTATTGAGCACATAATGGATCTGTACCCCATCGGGTGGGTTTTGGCCGGGTGTATTCCGTGCCGAGTAGGATATGCCCAGTAAGGCATCGGTATCTCTAGGCTTATAGAGGTAGTAGTCCGCTTTGGCCACGGCATCGGAAACTTGGTGCAATGGGGTTAAATCATCCAAGATCCAAATGGCGCGACCTTGGGTGGTCACCACCAAATCCTTGCGCTGCACGCGAAGGTCGGTAATGGGCACTTCGGGCAGGTTGTTCTGTAGAGACATCCATTGTTTCCCCCCATTAAAGGAAACAAACATTCCAGTTTCGGTACCTACATATAACAAATCCTTTCGGTCTGGATCCTCCCGGATGGAACGGGCAAAGGTATCGCCGGGTAGTCCATTGATGATTTTTTCCCACGAAGCTCCATAGTCGGTGGTCTTGTAGACTTCGGGGGTAAAGTTGTTCATTTTATAGCCTGCCATGGCAAAATACGCCGTGGCCGGGTCGTGTGGCGAAGGTTCCACCACATTGATAATGCCTTCCTTCAAGCCTTTTGGGGTTACGTTGGTCCAGGTTTCGCCACCATCTTGGGTCACGTGCACCAAACCGCAGTCCGAACCTACCCAAACCACCCCTTCGCGTAGGGGCGATTCCTCAATATTGAAGAGGTTGTTATAACTTTCGGCCGTAATCTGTTCATTGGAAATAGGGATACCGCCCTTGCCTTGGTGGTCCTTGTTGTTTCGGGTAAGGTCCTCACTCATGGTTTTCCAAGTCACCCCGCGGTCTGTGGATTTCATGACGTATTGGGAACCGTAGTAAATGGTATTGGGATTATGGGGCGATACCATCACGGGACCGTTCCAGTTGGCGCGCAACTTTAGATTTTTGGGCTGCTCCCCACTGATGCGCTCTGGATAGGGGCGCACCATGCGGTTATTATCGATTTTACTGTCCCACTCTGTAAAATTACTGGCAAAATAGGTGGAGTAGACATATCGGGGGTTGTTCGGGTCCACCGCTACGGTAGACGATTCCCCGGCACGCATAATGTCCCAGTGCATTTGCCCGATGCCGTTGTCCATACTACGGCTGTCGATGGCGATGGTACTGTTATCCTGCTGCCCGGAATAAACACGATAAGGATATCCGTTATCAGTCAAAGCGCGATAAAATTGCCCAGTGGGCTGGTTATAAATGGTTGACCATGATTTTCCACCGTTGAAGGTGATGGAGGCTCCGCCGTCATTGGCATTGGCCATAACATTGCTGTTGTTGGGATTGATCCACATATCATGATGGTCCACATGGCTTCCCGTCATACCGGTATACGTCTTGCCCCCATCAATAGACTTCATGGCGCGACTGTTCATCACCCAAATTTCATCCTCATCGTTGGGGTCTGCAATGATGTGCATGTAGTACCATGCACGGGCAAAGGTAGTGGGGTCGTTGGAAACTTGTTTAAAGGTTTCCCCGGCATCGTTGGAGCGGTACACCCCGCCTTCGCGCTCCAAGGCCTCAATAGCCAAATACACCACATCAGGATTGGCTGGGGAAATGTCCACCCCTATTTTTCCCATCAACTTGGGCAAACCACTGGTGATTTCTTTCCAAGTTTTACCACCATCGGTGGTTTTAAAGACCTTGCTTCCAGGGCCGCCGCTCTGCACCACCCAGGGTTTCCGTTGGAAATCCCATGAAGTCACCATCATATAATTGGGGTCGGTGGGGCTCACTGTCATATCAACAATTCCTGAGGATTCGTTTACGTACAATATTTTTTCCCAAGTATCTCCCCCATCTTCAGAAAGATAAAGTCCACGATGTTCGTCTTTGCCATAAGGGTTACCCTGTGCGGCAACGTACACTTTATTGGGATTGGTGGGATGCACAAAGACCTCCCCGATATGTCGGGTGGCCTCGAGGCCTAAGTGCTTCCAAGTTTTTCCAGCGTCGGTGGATTTGTACATCCCATCGCCATGCGAGGTCTTTACCCCTCGGATACAGGATTCTCCCGTACCCACATATACCACATTATGGTCTGATGGAGCTACGGTGATATCGCCAATACCTGTGGTATTGAAATAGCCATCGGAAATGTTGTTCCAGGTTTCTCCACCATCAGTGGTTTTCCAAACCCCACCTCCGGTGGCACCCATATAGTAGGTAAAGATGTCATCGGGGATGCCCTCTATGGTAGTGGCCCTACCGCCACGGAAAGGACCAATGTTCCGGTAGGACATGGATTCATACAGCTTTGTATTGATCGTAGGTGCTGAAGCTTTACGTTGTCCGAGGCCATTAAAGACCACTCCAAGGCCTGCCAGGCAAAGGAGAATAATTTTTTTCATGAATTTGGTGTTTAGTGTTAGTCATTTGGATTACCAAAGGGGTTTACAACCCTTGGTTATCTATATGTTGCCAAAATTGTAAAACAGGGTGACAAGAAGATTGTTTTTTCTGTGTAGTCATATCATACATCAACTCAAAAGCACTATTCATCAATTCAAATGGGGTATTCGTCAATTTTCAATATAAGATGAACCCCATTCAACTTACTTTGCTAAAAAACCACAAGAAAATGACTACGCTAGAAACCATAAATATCTTACAGATGATATGTTTAGGCCTTGTGGGCCTTATTCTGTATCTATTGGGGTTTCTTCATGGTGCCCATTGGGGAAAGAGAAACAGGCTGTGAACAATATGAAGCTTTACAATCCGTTGAATTATTCCAAATCAACTTAAACCTAGAACCGCCATAGCCATTCCCCAAAACGAAACAGACCTACAGCAAATTCTCATTTTATGTCATAATGCCGACTACACTGTTTGTGTGGACAAACTTTATGATGGCCAAATTAGATATCAATGTTGGCACAAACCAAAAACTATTTTGGATAATCCCAACCTTGTCCTAAAAAATGGATGCATTACGCAAAGTTCCAAAGAGGACAAGACGGAATATATTTTTTCATGTGGGGAATGGGTTTATACCATTGAGCGCATTGTATCCCGTGGAAAATTTGCATCAACCCATATATTTCTTGAGGTTTCCCATACAGAAAACCAGAGCAGCACTTGGAAAATGGAGGACATGACCCCACCCAAGTATCTAGCATATCTGTAAAGAAAACAGTGGGTGTGCTATAGTGGCATGATCATCCACCATATGTAACCCTATAAATGACATTGGCTTCGTCATCTGAAATCAACAAGGAACCATCTTCCAAGAACAATAGATCCACCGGACGGCCAAATTCTTCTTGTGTTTCATCATCCAACCATCCATCTATAAACGGTTCATAGCTAACCGCATTGTTTCCATCGAGTTTTACCAAGGTTACTCGATAGCCTATTTTTTTAGAACGGTTCCAAGAGCCGTGCTCTGCCAGGAACGCATGCCCCTTATATTCATCTGGGAACATGGAACCTGTATCAAACTTCACTCCAAGGGCTGCCACGTGTGCGCCCAATTGTTGCACGGGAGGCACAAAGTCGGAACAAGGACGTTGACT
The DNA here is from genome assembly GCA_030427985.1 of Bacteroidia bacterium. GTDB lineage: Bacteria > Bacteroidota > Bacteroidia > Flavobacteriales > Flavobacteriaceae > Flagellimonas. The sequence goes on from JAUIBH010000029.1 coordinate 13,733, forward strand.
CCCAAATTCTGGATCAGGTATGGTACCTGCATGACAAAATGGATAGCCAAAATGTTGTCCTGCTTCGCTGATACGGTTCAGCTCGCCCGGGGGAAGGTCATCCCCCATCATATCGCGGTTGTTGTCGGTAAACCAAAGCTCGTCCGTATCAGGATGCCATGTAAATCCAACCGTGTTCCGTACCCCGTAAGCCACAATCTCTCTATTGGAACCATCAGGGTCCATTCGGGTGATGGTACCAAAACGCTCATCTTCATCGGTTCGGTCACAAATATTACAGGGTGCTCCTACTGGCACATAGAGTTTATCATCTGGGCCAAAGGCAATGTATTTCCAACCGTGATGGAATTCGGTGGGGTAGTCATCATAAATCAATTCAGGGGCGGGAGGGTTTTCCAAAGATTGCTCAATATTGGAAAATTTGTACAATTTACTTACTGCAGCCACATACAAAGCGCCATCTTTGAAGGCTATGCCGTTGGGTTGTTCTAAATCATTCGCGGGTTGTTCTAAATCATCCGCAATAACATGGATATCATCCACCTTAAAATCCCCGTTCGTATCCTTTAGGGCATATACTTTATTTTCATTTCGGGTGCCCACAAACAGAGTTCCCTCCAATACCATCTGCATAAATATCAATTTTAAATCCTTCCGGCAGGTTCAACCGATCCAAGGGTAAGCTGGATTCCGTGGCAGTATCACCACTGTTATCCTCTTGGGCGGTTTCATTTTGATTTTCCTCAGATTTTTCCTTTTTGCCGTTACATGACAATATCAAAAAAGAAAATAAAACTACAAACGCAGTTTTTAGGGGCAGTTGGGCCATCTTCATTATGGAGAGCTTTTGTGTTGGTTTCTAATCCTATAAAACTATGACAAAATCATGGAAAAAGGCAAGGATAATGTCCTTTTTGTATTCTGAAAGTGTTCCATCATACCATATTTGCCCCCTATGTGAACCTGTAATGTTCAAGGAACTGGAGCGCGAAGGAAACAATTGAGCGATAACTTGAAAGTTTTCCGTTCCATTGTTAATGCTGAATCGCATGGTATATCCCTTGGTTTTGCTGTTGGGCTCTATTTGAAAGTTCTCCGGCGCTCCTTCAAATTGTATCCCTGTTCGCTTGGTATCATACCCGCCAGACATTTGACGTTCACCAAAATACGGTAAATCCGCCTCTACGTGATTGTCAACCACCCGCAAATAGCTGGTACTTCCAGTGATGTCCACACGGCTGGCATTGCTCCCGTTGGGAAGTAAACCGGCATTGGAAATACTGTTAAGCGCCTGACTGGCCATAGGCCTGGCCCATCGGGCATTGATTTCAAATGACTTGGTGGCGACCAGATTGTCCAAAGCTTCTATTTCCTCTGGGGATGCGGCCGTCTTGGCCCCACCGCAACCAGCGGCTGTCAAGATCAATACCCCTATAAAATACTTCAATAGTGTCTTCATATGTTTCAAAATCAAAAGCTTATCACAAAATAATGAATCCCTGGAACATTTCTGATTTTAGAAGTATATTTAACAAACTAACCAGACCTCATGTATGAAAAATTCCCTCAGAAAATTGTCATTTCTTTTGGCAATGGCTTGCTTTTGCCAACTTCAATCCCAAGAAACTTTGCCACAATCCCAGACAGGAAACCAACCGCACTATTATGCCACCGCAATAGAGGAAGACCCTTTGGTGGATGGAGAGGTGATTAACGACCCTACATGGCAGATGATTCCCGCTGTGACGGATTTGATACAGATTCGACCTAATTATGGCGAGCTCGTCTCAGAAAAGACCGAAATTCGTATTGCGTATAGCAGCACCACCTTTTATGTCTCAGTGATTTGTTATGATACTGATGCGGACCGGATTGTGGTTTCTGACTCACGCCGGGATGCTGACTTAAATGACGAGGACAGTTTTCTTTTTATTATTGACACCTATCATGATCGCCAAAATGGATTCCTATTTGGCACCAACGCACAAGGAATGGAATATGATGCCCAAATTGACAACGAAGGTAAGGGCAACTTCAATGCAAACCGTCAGCAGGGCGGCGTAATCGGAGGGACCAATATTAACTGGGATGCCACCTGGAAGGTGCGTTCGCAATTGGGCGATTATGGCTGGAGTGCCGAATTTGCCATTCCGTTTCGTTCTCTTCGGTACGCGCCGGGAGAAAACAAGACCTGGGGACTGAACTTTCAACGAAACATCAGCAAAAATACCGAAACGGCCTATTGGACTTCCCTCCCATTGGGTTTTGATATGAAACGATTATCGCTAGCGGGAAGCTTGGATGGCTTAAACCTCAGAAATCCAGGTAACCTGAAACTCATCCCCTATGTGTTGGGTCAACATGTGAATGATAAAGCTATGGACGATACCGAAACCAATTTTGATGCCGGGGCAGACATTAAATACAGTGTTACCCCTAGTCTAACGCTGGATCTTACCTACAATACCGACTTTGCCCAAGTGGAAGTGGATGACCAGCAGGTGAATCTGGACCGATTCAATTTATTTTTTCCTGAAAAAAGAGCCTTCTTCTTGGAAAATGCAGGTCAATTTGGCGTGGGCAGTCCTGGAGAGGTGGATTTGTTTTTCAGCAGGCGCATTGGTATTGGTGATGATGGCAGCCTTGTGCCCATTATTGGCGGAGCCCGGTTATCCGGCAAGGTGGGCCAGACCAATGTTGGCTTTTTGAGCATGTTCACCGACGACGTAGCAGAGGCTGCCATTGAAAAAAACAATTTTACCGTGGCACGGGTCAATCACAATTTTGGAGGAACGCGTTCTTCATTGGGCGGTATCTTTATTAACCGGGCCGGCTTGGGCGAAATGGATGATGATTATAACCGCGTTTACGCCATGGATGGTAAATGGGGCATTGGCAACAAAGCTCAAATTAATGGTTTTGTGGCGAAAAGTGTCACCCCTGGTATTGAAAATGGCGATCATGCGTTTAAAGTTTTAGGGAATTATGAGTGGAGTGGATGGAACATCAATGCAGGATATACCGAAGTTGGGGAAGGATTTAATCCCGAGGTTGGTTTTCTGCAACGCACCGCATTTCGAAAACCCGAATTTTTAGTTTTCAAGGCACACCGCTTCAAGGATGCTGGTAAAATGTTGGAAATACGTCCACATGTTTCGTATCGGGGGTATTGGAACTTCGACGACCAACTGATCACCAGTTTTCTCCATGTGGACAATCATTGGGTTTTTAAAAGTGGGTTTGAAATTCATACCGGTATTAATTTTACCGCAGAGCAGGTATTTGAAGAATTTACCATTTCCGATGTAACGGTTCCCGTAGGCTATTATAACAATGAGGAATTACAACTTGTGATCACTACCAATCCCAACAATGCATTGTCCTTTGATACACGGACCATTATTGGAGGATATTTCAACGGGCACCAAATTACCAATAGCGGTACGGCCAAATACCGGATTGGCGACAGGTTCAACAGCTCTTTGACCATGAGCCACAGCGATATTCAGTTGGATACGGGCGACCTTACTGCTTTGGTAGGTGGTCTTCGGTTATCATATTCATTTACGCCCAGGATATTCCTGCAAAGTCTAATCCAGCGGAACAATGTTTCCAATATCACTTCGGTGAATGCCCGATTCGGGTGGTTGCAGAATGCCAATACCGGACTTTTTGTGGTATTTAATTTGGTTAAAGATGATGATTTGGTCGATGCTTTGGACAATCAAACATTTACCATTAAATACACCCACCGATTTGATATTTTAAATTAGGAATGCGTTAAGCCATTATCGTTTAAAGCGTTCAAAAATGGCCAAGGTCTTTTTGGTGTTGATAAAATAGACTCCTGTGAGCAAAACCACAGCCGCCACCACAGATTGAACCGTAATCTGCTCGTCCAAAAAATACCATCCCAACAAGAGGGCAACAATGGGATTAACATAGGTTGATGTGGCCACTTTTTCCGGAGACACCGCTTTCAGCAAAAAATTGAAGGACGTGAAGGCCAGGATACTTCCAAAAATCACCAAAAGTATCATAGACCATTGCACTTTCACACTCCAATCCAATGGTGAAATCCATTCTTCGCCAAAGCTCAAACTCATCAATGCCAAAATAATTCCAGCTGTGAACATTTGGTATCCTGTATTTACAAAATAGTTGGTGGGCAGGTCGGCCTTGGCCACAAAAAGGCTACCATAGGCCCAACTCAGCATACAAAAGAATATCATGATCATGCCGGTAATGGAGTCTTCTTTGGTTATGACCTGTTTTTGACTTACCAACAAATAAATACCAATGATACCCAAAACAACCCCTACTACAGACATGGGTTGAATCTTTTTGCCTTGCAAGATGCGCATCAGCAACAGGATGATGAGCGGTTGTGCGGAAATTTCCAGTGCGGCAAAACCACTATCCACATACCGAAGTGCCCAAACTACTACCCCATTTCCAAAACTTAGAAATAGGATTCCGGCAATAACGGCATTGATGAACTGTTTTTTGGTAATGCTAAGGGAAATGCCCATTATTTTGGCCAGGATGAATATCAATAGCCCAGCTGTGATAAATCGGCATGATGCCAACAAAAAAGGAGACAGTTCGGAAACCGCAATCTTGTTCAAGAGATAGGTGGAACCCCAAAAAACATAAATGGCAAAAAAGGCAAGGAATACCAATGCTGAGTTTGAGGATTTTCCCATGAAAAGATGTTTGGCGATTGCCCTGCAATATTACGCATGTTTGAAAAAGTAAAAAACAGATTTCCCAGTAACTTTTTCAATTCCTAAAACCGTAAGGTGTGGGGTGGGCAAAAGGGAAATCAATAATGCTGTTTGGTATCCAAAAGGTATCCGGCAATGTCTTTTTCCAGTTGTTTAAAGCGCTCCAAATGAAGTTCTATTTTTTGGTCCAGTTCTGGAGATTCATCCTTTTTGGTCTTTAGCAGCTCTACGATGTCTGATTGATGCTTTGCAAAAACCTTGAAATTGTTCTTGATCTCATACATTTTTTCAAAACAGGACGGATTATTGGGCTCACAGGTGTAGGAGGTCAATTTTTTGGAAAGTCGTTGTATGACCTTGTTGTTCCGTTCCAATCGGACCAGAAGTTCCTGAACTTGATGGGTACTTTGTTCGGCAACAGGGGTCATAGGGTATTCACTGTTTTGTTTGATTAATTTTCCTTTAAGATAGTGATTATCTTACATTTTAGGAAGATGTCCAATTTCAAATTTCTGTTAATTAACACAACGTATTCCCGTAACATAAAAAAAGCCCGATGCAAAAAACATCGAGCTTTCTGGTTATTCTGTGAATTGGTTATTAGCCTTTTGTTTGTTCGTAGGCTTCTTCTTTCAATTCTTCGCTAGCAATGATGGCCAACTCCACACGGCGGTTTGCTGCTTTTCCTTCCGCGGTATCATTGCTTTCGCGTGGTTGTGTTTCCCCATACCATTTTGTAGTGAACCTACCACTTGAAATTCCTTTGGAAACCAAATAGCTTGTTACCGACTCAGCTCGTTGCTGGGACAGCTTCCAGTTATACTCATCGCTTCCAGCACTATCGGTATGGCCTTCCACCAAAATAATAGATTTAGGGTATTCCTTAAATATACCGGCCAATTTGTTCAATGTCTCTGCAGATGTTCCTTTAACTTCGGACTTGTTTGTATCAAAATACACACCGGCATCTTCATTGAAAGTCACATTGATACCTTCACCAACGCGTTTAACCTCTGCACCTGGAATCTCTTCCTCAATACGCTCAGCTTGTCGGTCCATTCGGTTACCAATGTATCCACCTGCAGCTCCACCCACAACAGCTCCGATAATGGCACCAAGGGCGGTATTTCCACTTCCAACATTATTACCAATGATTCCACCGATAACAGCACCTCCACCGGCGCCAATAGCGGCTCCTTTTTGGGTGTTATTGGCATTTTTTACCGCATCGCAGCTTATAATCAGTGTTAGAGCCAAAAAAGCAGTTGTACTTTTTAATAAGATATTTTTCATGAAATTATTTTTTTGTGAATTCGTAGACTATGGTTACTGGTTGTCCGTCAACAGACACATTGGATTTTAGGGTCATGGCTTGTTCCGTTAAGCTAACAATGTTCAAACGATAACCATATCCTCCGGATATGTCCTTTCGGTTTTCATCGATAAACTTGAACTGCAATTGACTGCTGTAATTTTGGGAAGGCTCTACTACGGACCATCTGAAGAAACGGTCGCCCCCATTACAAAGGGTGCTTTGGGCTATGGTATATCTACCGGTGCTGTTATTGTCCCGAAAAAACCAATCACTGCCTTCAAAGCAAATATCCTCTGCATCGTTAAAAATGACGGATTTAAAATTACCTGAATTGTTTTCATAAGAGATGTTGTCTAGGGACCACGTACCGCTCATAAGGTTCCGTTGGGTCCTTGCACTTTTGGAAACCGAGCAAGAAGCTAGGAAAATTCCGGCCAGCGCAACAAAAAAGAATTGTTTTACCATAAGAATTTGGAGTTTTAGTTTTTATATATACGAGTGAGACACCAGAATTGGTGTTTTGTCTTGTTAAAAAATTGTTAACGAATTGTTTTAGTAATTATAGAGATCCAATAATGCGGTTTCAAACCGTTGCTTGGGCAGGTAATTCTCCTCCAGTGTTTTGGCAAAAGGGACAGGGGTTTCCAAACTCCCCACCCTTTTTATGGGCGCATCCAAAAATTGAAAACATTCTTCCATGACCATTGCTGAAATATCACTGGCAATACCGCCAAACAACGTATCTTCTTGTAAAATAATGAGCTTCCCTGTCTTTTTTACCGAGGCGTAGACAGTATCTATGTCAAGAGGTTGAAGTGTTCGTAAATCTACGAGATCTGCTTCAATATTAGGATATTTTTCCAATACTTCCATAGCCCAATGTACCCCAGCACCGTAACTGACCACAGTAATGGCGCTTCCAGTTCTCAAAAGATTGGCCTTTCCAAAGGGCAAGGTGTAATAGTCTTTGGGAACATCGCCATAAACACTGCGGTACAGCCCTTTGTGTTCAAAGAACAAAACAGGATTGGGTTCATTAATAGCAGTATTCAGCAATCCTTTTGCATCCGCAGGAAAAGCGGGATACACCACTTTGAGTCCCGGGGTTTTGGTAAACCAGGCCTCATTGGTCTGGGAATGAAAAGGGCCTGCTCCCACACCACCCCCACAGGGCATTCGGATGACTACATCCGCTTTTTCGTTCCAACGGTAATGCACTTTTGCCAAATAATTGACTATGGGATTGAATCCGGAACTTACAAAATCCGCAAACTGCATTTCAACCACGGCCTTCATGCCATTAATGGACAGTCCCATTGCGGTGGATACAATGGCCGATTCGCAAATGGGGGTATTGCGTACCCTACTCTTCCCAAATTTGGAAGTGAAGCCTTCGGTAATCTTAAAAACTCCACCGTAATCAGCAATATCCTGACCCATGATGATCAATTCGTTATGGCGGTACATGGATTGCTCCAACCCTTGCGAAATAGCATCTACAAAGCGAATATTTTCTACTTCTTCCTTGGGTTCAATATTTTGATATTCAAATTCTTGGTAAACTTCATTTAATTCTTTGGTTTCATTAAAGAAAACTGGAGCTTCATCAAAGGCCATCTTCAAATTTTCATTGATTTCCTCCGAAATTTCTTCTTTGAGTTTTTCAATCTCATCCAGTGAAATGATATTCTCCTCAATCAAAAAAGCTTCATAATTGGTAATGGGGTCTTTCTTTGCCCATTTGTTCATCAATTTATCCGGAACATATTTGGTGCCGCTGGCCTCTTCGTGACCTCGCATCCGAAAAGTTTTAAACTCCAACAACATGGGGCGAGGTCGTTTGCGCATAGCTTTGCACAGTTCGTCAACTTTGGTGTAAACTTCCAAAATGTTGTTCCCATCAATGATTCGGGATTCCATGCCATATCCCTTGGCCCTATCCGCCAAATGCTCGCAATTATATTGTTCATTGGTTGGTGTGGATAAGCCATATCCGTTGTTTTCGATACAGAATAATACAGGCAAGTTCCAAACAGAGGCAATGTTCAAGGCCTCGTGAAAATCACCCTCGCTGGTAGCGCCTTCGCCCGTAAAAACAGCTGTCACCCGCTTTTTCCTGCCCAACAGGTCAGCCAATGCAATACCATCTGCCACACCCAATTGAGGCCCTAAATGGGAAATCATCCCCACAATCTTATATTCTTGTGTGCCAAAATGGAAGCTTCGGTCACGCCCCTGGGTAAAACCGCTTTGCTTTCCCTGCCATTGGGCAAATAATCGGCGCAAAGGAATGTTTCGGGAAGTAAAGACTCCTAAATTGCGGTGCATGGGGAGTATGTACTCATCCTCTTTCAACGCTTGGGTCACACCAACAGAGATGGCCTCTTGCCCTATACCACTGAACCATTTGGAAATCTTGCCTTGCCGAAGTAAAATCAGCATCTTTTCCTCAATCAGTCTGGGCTTTAGCATTCCAATGTAAAGGTCCCGCAATTTTTGGTGGTCCAAATCCCCAATGTGATATCGCATATCTTGAAAATTCAACAGGATAAATGTAGTAAAAAAGCCATCCACCCCTCTGCAAATTTCTAAACGTTCAGCATTATTCATTACTTTTGATCGTAATCAAAAAATGATGGCATGAGTGCAATTCCAAGCGTAAACCTAGAAGATTTTGTCTCTGGGGACCCCGCCAGAAAAGAAAAGTTCGTTAAAGAAATTGGTGCTGCTTTTGAGGATATCGGATTTGTGGCCTTAAGCGGTCATTTCCTTTCCGATAAGTTAGTGGACGACCTTTATTCGGAAATCAAAAAGTTCTTTCAATTACCTCAGGACACAAAGGATAAGTACGAAATAGCGGGCATTGGCGGACAGCGCGGCTACACTTCCTTCGGAAAAGAGCATGCCAAAGGAAAAAAGGAAGGAGATTTGAAGGAGTTTTGGCATTTCGGCCAATATGTGGAAAACAATCCAAAATTGGAAGCCGAATATCCGGACAATGTTATGGTCGCCGAACTTCCCAAATTCAATGAAGTAGGCAAGGAAACCTATAAAATGTTGGAAAAAACAGCGCAGTATGTGCTTCGAGCCTTAGCACTTCATTTGGGATTGGAGGAAACCTATTTTGATGAATATATTAAAAATGGAAATTCCATTCTGAGACCGATTCACTACCCTCCCATCACCGAAGAGCCCAAAAATGCGGTACGAGCTGCAGCGCATGGCGACATTAACCTGATCACCTTGCTCATGGGTGCCCATGGGAAGGGGTTGCAGGTGCAAAACCACAAAGGTGAATGGGTGGACGCTATTGCCCAACCTGACCAGCTGATGATCAATGTTGGCGATATGCTTTCCCGATTGACCAACAATAAATTGAAATCCACCATACACCAGGTGGTGAATCCGCCGAAAGAATTGTGGGGCACATCACGCTACTCCATTCCATTTTTTATGCACCCAATTAGCGAAATGCCATTGAACTGCCTAGAAGATTGCGTGGATAAGGAACACCCTAAGGCTTTTGAAGACATTACAGCCGGCGAATATCTTCATGAACGCTTAATAGAACTCGGATTGATAAAAAAATAAGCTATGGACCTACAGGACCAACTCAAGAATTTATTTCCAGACCATGTTCCTGAGGAGGATACGGAAAAGAAACCCGAAAAACCTGATTATTGGCTTCAGGACGACCCCATCATCTGCAAATACGAAAAACGAAAAGGCAAACCGATTACCATTCTGGAAGGGTATAATGGCGCCGATTCAGATTTCAAGAAATTGGCAAAAGACCTCAAGACCTTTTTGGGCGTAGGTGGAAGCTATAAGAATGACTCCATCATCATCCAGGGGGATTATAGGGATAAAATCATGGGGTTTTTGAAAGATCATGGATTTTCCGTGAAACGAGTTGGGGGCTAATGCCTAAATCCTTGCTCCGTGTTAAAAATGAGCATTGAAAACCAATGTTTTACGAAAAAATTTTTGTGTTCTTAACGGAGTGTCTTACTTTTATTCTTCCTAACCAACGAAAACTGAGCTGAAAATGAAATCACTGTTGCACATAACCAACGGGGACAGTTTCACGTCTAAATTACAATCGCTACAATTACAGGGAGATATTATTACATGGAGAGAGATGCTTTGCGAAGGCAAAACTTTGTGTACGGTTGGTAGTGAATCTTTCTGGAAAACACGATTTGAATTTTTGAACAAAAACTACAAGATCTCAAAGTCTTGGTTTGTTGAAAAAACACTTAAAGAGTACCGTTCTTTATGTAATCACAAACAACAGGATCATATTGTGCTTTGGTTCGAATATGACCTGTTCTGCCAGATAAACATGTTGGCCGTTCTCAGTTGGCTAAAAACACATAGAAGACATGCCGAGATCTCATTGGTGTGCAGCGGCAAAGAAGATGATAGTGACAAATTTTATGGCCTGAGTGAATTGAGTGACGAAAAGCTTATGGAACTTTACGAAAACAGGACCATGCTCACCCAAGACGACATTGAATACGCTGATTATGTTTGGCAATTGTACTGCAGCGACAATCCTATCCGTCTTGAAAACTTAATCAATAACGATAATTTCCAGTTTGAATACCTGTCCGATGCTTTAAAGACACATCTAAAGCGGTTCCCAACCATAAAAAATGGTTTAAATGAATTGGAGAACCATATTTTGGATGTAGCGGTCACCCAAAAACCTAAATCAAAAAAAGAGCTTTTGGGCAATTTATTGACCGACCAAGGTTTTTATGGGTTTGGCGATTCGCAGTATGAACGCATCATTACCTCTTTGAAGCCGTTGTTCAATTCTTTCAATCCTGTCAAATTGACTAAAAAAGGTAAGGAAGTTTTGGAAAACAAGAATAATTATTATTCGCAAATACGTGATAATCAATTATATCTTGGAGGTTCTTTAAAGTATAACTTCTTATACAATACTGATACCAACCGCATTTTAAAACTCTAAGATTGATGTCTTTAGGCAGCTCAGAATTAATTCTGAACCCTGATGGCAGCATCTACCATCTCAATCTTCTTCCCGAAGACATTGCGGATATCATCATCACCGTAGGCGATCCTGATCGCGTGGCGCAGGTTTCCAAATACTTTGACTCCATTGAGCTAAAAAAGAAAAAGCGGGAATTTGTAACCCATACTGGCATTCTTTCAGGAAAACGGATTACCGTAATTTCAACAGGGATCGGAACGGACAATATTGACATTGTTTTGAATGAATTGGACGCTCTGGCCAACATTGATTTTACCTCACGGACCATCAAGCCAAAAAAAAGACTACTTAGTTTTATACGGATTGGTACATCAGGGAGTATTCAATCCAACATCCCTATTGATTCGTTTTTGTTGAGTACATCAGCCGTTGGGCTTGATGGACTCCTACACTTTTATGATAGTGGACACGCACGAAATACGGATTTAGAATCCAAACTCAATGACTACTTGGGCTGGAAAGCCCGGAACATTCGGGCTTATGCCGCAGATTTTGATGAAAAACTAGCCTCGAAATTTACCTCAAATCGTATACGATACGGAATAACAGTCACTAATTCAGGATTTTATGGGCCGCAAGGAAGAAGCCTTCGACTTACTCCGGCTATACCCGAATTCAATGAGCGACTTGCAGCATTTTCCTATCAAAATCATCAAATAACCAACCTCGAAATGGAGACTGCTGCCATCTATGGATTGGCCAAACTACATGGACATCGAGCAATTTCATTAAATGCGATTCTTGCAAATAGGGCCACTGGAGAGTTTTCAAAGAACAGTAAAAAAACAATTGATGAACTCATTGAGTTCACTTTGGAGAAAATAATTTCTAGTAAGTTGATCTAGTGTTTTTTGCTTCTTTTTTCACTTTTAAAAAAAGATACCAGATGGAATCAGTATTTTTAATCAACCTTAAAAAATCTCGTGAAGACTGTACGCATAATTGGAGTTCCAGAACATTTTAACCTCCCTTGGCATTTAGCAATCGAGGATGGTGCTTTTGAAGATCGCGGCATCAACCTTGAATGGACCGATGTACCGGAGGGCACTGGAAAAATGTGCCAAATGCTGGAGAACAATGAATCGGATTTGGCCATAATCCTCACGGAAGGCATCATCAAAAGCATTTCCCAGGGCAATCCGAGCAAGATTGTCCAAGAATACATCTCCTCACCCCTACTTTGGGGCGTTCATGTAGCTGCCGACAGTTCCCGGAATTCAATTCAAGATTTGAAGAATGATAAAGTGGCCATTAGCCGACTCGGAAGCGGTAGCCATTTGATGGCTTACGTAAATGCCCAAAATCAAGGATGGAATCCTGAAGAACTGCAATTTGACATCATCAACAATTTAGATGGCGCCATTAAAAGTTTGAGCGAAGGTTCCGGCGCTTATTTCATGTGGGAACACTTCACCACCAAACCCTTGGTGGACAGTGGCACGTTTAAATGGCTGGGAGACTGCCCTACTCCATGGCCGTGCTTTGTAATTGCGGCCACCGACTCGTTTTTGGATGCCCAGCCTGGCCTATTGAAACACATTTTGGAAGTCATCAATACCTATACCATGGAATTCAAGCAAATTCCAAGTATCGACAGAACGCTGTCCAATAGGTACGAACAGAAATTAGAGGACATTCAGGAATGGCTGTCCAAAACCACGTGGGGGCAAAAAAAACTTTCTGAAGCAACCGTAAACGAAGTGCAATCCAGATTGTTTAATCTTAATCTTGTAGAGGAAATAAAGGATGCCTCAAAATTTCTTTGGAAATAGATGGACTTCACCAATCAATAGGTTCTTTCCCCATTCGGGCCAGTAACTGGTTCGCTTTGCTGAAATGTTGATTTCCAAACCACAATCCTCTGTTGGCACTTAGGGGCGAAGGATGCCCTGAAGTAAGAATATGGTGCCTGCTTTTATCAATCAAAGCCGCCTTTTTTTTGGCAAATCCACCCCAAAGCAAGAAAACAACACCATCTAATTGACTGGAAACCGTTTTAATGACGGCATCGGTAAACTGTTCCCACCCTTTTTTTTGATGGCTACCCGCATTGTGGGCCCTTACCGTTAAGGTCGCGTTAAGCAATAAGACGCCTTGGTCGGCCCACCGTTCCAAATTACCACTCTTGGGATAGGGCTTTTGTACATCTACCTTAATTTCCTTAAAAATATTGACTAAAGATGGTGGATGTGGAATCCCATCCTTTACCGAAAAACACAACCCATTGGCCTGATTGGGCCCATGGTAGGGGTCCTGACCAATAATCACAACTTTGGTTTCCTGAAACGGACAATGATCAAAAGCCGCAAAAATATCTTTACCCTTTGGGTAACAGGTGTTATTTTGATACTCCTGTCGCACAAAATCCGTCAATTGCTGAAAATACGGTTTCTCAAATTCTGGTTGTAAATACGCTTTCCAGCTGGGTTCAATGGAAACATCCATAGACGTATACCTGTTCAATGGTTGAAAAAATGGTTAAGCCCGCATCAAAACGGGTTGGCTTCAAATTTAGGGATTGCATCTAACTTCGGAAGAAAAGTCATGACAAAAAGCAGCTTTTTGTACCCATCCAAAATTATATCTTTGCGCTGCTAGATGAAACAAATGCCAAAGATCCATCCAAAAACACTACAAGATTTAGAATTTCCCACGGTGCTGCAGCAAATTTCAACACGCTGTAACACCGAATTGGGCAAAGAAAAGGCTTTGACCCTAGCGCCCATTTCAGACAAGGAGGTATTGAAGGAAGTTTTGGGGCAAACCTCGGAGTATTTGGCATCTTTCTCCAATGACAACCGAATTCCCAACCATGGATTCGACAACATCAATTCAGAATTATCCCTGCTCAAAATCGAGAACAGTACTTTGGAAATTTCTGGGTTTCGAAAGATTGGTGGGATTTGCAAAACCGTGGCCATCCACCAAAAATTTCTGAAGAAATTCAAGGAATACTATCCCTTGCTGCATAAAAAAGCAGGGGCACTGGAAGCCAACACCGAAATTCCAGAGGCCATTGACCACGTGATTGATAAATTTGGGGAAATCAAGGATTCCGCTTCTGACGAATTGAAATATATCCGTTCCCAAATCAATGAGGTGCGCGGAAAAATCAATCAAAGCTTTGCCGCTGCCTTAACCCGCTATCAATCCTCTGATTTTTTGGATGATATCAGAGAGTCTGTTGTGGAAAATAGAAGGGTTTTGGCCGTAAAGGCCATGCACCGCCGAAAAGTGAAAGGAACGGTGATGGGCAGCTCCAAGACGGGTAGCATTGTCTACATTATTCCCGACACCACGGTGGGCTACACTCGTGAACTCAACAATTTGGAGTTTGATGAAAAAGAGGAAATCCAACGTATTCTCAACCAGCTTACCAATACCATACGCCCCTTTGCACCGTTGCTCAAAGAATACCAATCCTATCTGACTGATACCGATATTACGGCATCAAAGGCCAAGTATGCTTCGGAAATGGATGCGTTGTTGCCAGAAATCAGTGAAGAACGGGAATTATCCCTTCGGGATGCTTATCACCCACTGCTCTATTTGACGAACAAGCGCAAGAATCAAAAAACGTGGCCGCAAACTATTCAACTACATAAAGACAACCGAATCATCGTTATTTCGGGACCCAATGCGGGCGGAAAAAGTATTACGCTAAAGACCATTGGACTATTACAGGTGATGCTCCAAAGTGGTATGCTGATTCCGGTACATGAACGCAGCACGGTTTGTCTTTTTGATAAGATTCTGACCGATATTGGCGACAATCAATCCATTGAAAATCATTTAAGTACATACAGTTACCGCTTAAAGAACATGAACTACTTCTTAAAGCGGTGCAATGACAAAACTTTGTTCCTGATTGATGAATTTGGAACCGGTAGTGACCCCGAATTGGGTGGTGCCTTGGCCGAAGCGTTTCTGGAGGTGTTTTACGAACGGGAAGCCTACGGAGTTATTACCACCCATTACGCCAATCTTAAGGCTTTGGCCAACGAATTACCGCACGCCACCAATGCCAATATGCGTTTTAACTCCAAAACCTTGGAGCCCACCTTTCAATTGGTGTTGGGTGAAGCCGGAAGTTCCTTTACGTTTGAAGTGGCCCAAAAGAACGGCATCCCCTACTCGTTGATCAACAAGGCCAAGAAAAAAATAGAGCGTGGTAAGGTTCGGTTCGATGCCACCATTGCCAAATTGCAGAAGGAACGGAGTAAAATGGCCCAGACCGGCTCCAAATTGAAAGAAGAAGAATCCAAAGCCCGTGAAGAAGCGGACAAACTGGAGCAATTAAACACCAAAATCAAGTCCAAATTGGAGAGCTACCAAGAACTGTATGATCATAATCAACGGATGATTCAAATTGGGAACAAGGTCAACAAAGCGGCGGAGCAGTACTTCATCAACAACAAAAAGCGACCTTTGATTTCCGAACTGCTGCGCATTGTGGAGACTGAAAATAGCAAACGCAAAAAAACTACAGCAAAAAAAGCGAAGGAGAAACAAAAACAGCAGCAACAAGTCGCCCAAGAACTGGAACAAAAGATTAAAAAAGTACGGGTTGAGAAAAAGGTGGAAAAGAAAAAGGCCATTCAAAAAGAAAAAAACAAACCCAGACCTGTTTTTAAAATTGGGGACCGCGTCCGATTGATGGATGGCAAAGCCGTTGGCAGCATCGACACGCTGGAAAAAGGAAAGGCCGTGGTTAACTACGGCATGTTTACCACCAATGTAAGCGTGGACCAATTGGAGTTGGTGGAGGCGAAAAAATAATTTGGTTGTCATTTCGAGTGAGCGAAGCGACGATTGAGAAATCCCAAAAACAGATGTCTCGACTGCGCTCGACATGACCGAAACCCTATAATTTGTGGAAATTCGTGCAATTCCTGTCTATGGCAGGCAGGCGTGTCAAACTGTAAAAGGGCATGGACTCCCACTTTCGTGGGAATAAACAACAGCCGGCATCAAATGGTTGAACCCACTTGAGCGGCCGACTGTGCTTATAAACCTAATTTATTTGATTCGGGTTATTTTAAAATGTGCGGTAATGCCCGCATTGAAGTCCAAGGTGAAGGTTTGCTCTTCGTTTATTATCAATTCATCAAGTTTCACTGTGCCGGTGTGTTCGCCTAAATTGGCATTGCCCAAAATACCATTGTAGTCATACAGGTTTCCGTAGTATTCAATTTGATCCACGGCCATATTGGGTCGGTAGGGTTTCAGCACGTACACTCCACCAATGCTGTGGGTTTTATCATTTTGCACATCCACAAAGTTTGAGGTGCTTCTGCTCCAGTACGGGCCATCATCAATATCATTGTTGTTAATGTCCAAATATTCTGTGCCCACTTTCATCTTCATGTTCAAACTACCGTTCACTTCGGTGTCAGATGGTTGACTTCCCGTTATTTTATCAATAGTAACTTGAAACTCCGGGTATGCCACATCACAATCCCTCAGTTGATATTCTGTTGACAATACCACTTTGGCCGCTGGAAAACCTTCTTTAACATAGCTCAATTTATAAGCCAAGGGAGCTCCGGGAGAGTCTTTGGAATAATTACCCCCTTCGGCGATATACTCATAAATTTGGGCCGGGTTGTTCTCCACACCACTTATGGCCTGGGCAGCACTTTCACCAGACCCACCTATGATCAAAGCTTTTATACTGGAGTTGGTTATAATTTCCTTTGATTCGACATCCAATTCAAAACTACCTTCCTTTTTGCCGGCTTCTATGGCCGCATCAAAGGCACCTTTTACCTGTGATATGGTAGAATCAGACTCAATGGTATACAACACCATTCGACCATACGTGACTGAAGACACAAATACGGGATTGGTGGTCCCCAAACTTTCCAAATTGGGAAGATTGGTAAACATATCACTTGGAGTTTTCCCTGGCGAGTCCAAATCCAACGTAAAATAACGCTGAAGAAACTTTAGTACATATTTGTTTTTGTACGAAGAATTATTAAAATCAAGATTGGCCGAAACATCTTTGGTGGCATCCCTATAGTTGGCCGCGACAGCTACCGACAGGTGTTCTTCGGAATACACTTCCGATTCGGTAACCACAAGCTGTGCAGGAGTGGCACCGGTCACTTCACGATTTAATAGTTCATTGATGCCATCCCTCACCTCACTGAGTTTGTTGGGGTCATTAACGGTTACACTGGACTCCCCCGTGATATTGCTCAACGAAATGGACATGGTGATAGGGGCCCTATCCGCACTGATTCGGGTATATTCTCCTGTGGGTATGGACTCCCCTTTTAACATGGAACCCGGATAAATAACATCCGTGGTAGGGTCCAAAGTGAACAATTCATTAAATCCGGGAGCTCCTTTGTATGTCCGGGTCACACATTCTAGAGAAGTATCATCAGTATCGCGTTCAGGGTCGGTGGCACTGTCTTCTTGAACAGAGGTTTCTGCGGGTTGGTTAAAAGCTTGAAGTTGTGCCACAGCTGCATCAAATGCCGCTGCCTCATCATTGGAGAACTTGGGCTGTTCCGGTCCCGGTTCAACTTCATCTTTACTGCAGCCGTTGCAGGCTATCAGGGCAAAACATAAAATCGATAGATATATACCGAACTTAAAATGAGATTGATTTGTTTTCATAATTTCTTGGTTTTAAGGGTTCAACACTGCCGAAATTAGACCCCAATTCCCCACCAGCCTATTTTTGGGCATGGACAAAGTATGGACAAGATTCATGGATTCCATCAAAACCAAGTATGGACAGCTCGTTTTTCAAGAACATGCATTTTATCGATAAAACCCTTTAAATTCAGTGGTTTACAGGTGCTATTCTTAAATAGTTTCATCCTGAAATCATGGACTTTTTATGGACAAGTGGATTTTTACATATGGAAACGACTGTTCGCCAAATGGATTTAATCGGTATCTTGGGAAAACATCAACCTCGAACCATGAAACGATATTTCTTGCTATTTGTCTGTTTTTTGATGACCCAATTTGGCATGTATGGACAATATGATGCCAGTCCCCAGGCCATTGACAGTTTATTGAATGCACTGCAACAATCTCCCATTGATTCTTCCCGAACCCCAATTTTGGTCAACCTCTGGAGAGCGCACATCAACAGGGATATAGACAAAGCCTTCGGCTACGCGGACCAACTAATTGACTTGGGAAAGAAACTGGACAACGTTCCCATTCAACATACAGGCTACCAACGGATGGGGATTGCCTATTCCTATATTGATGATTATCCGTCTTCCAATAATTATTACCGGAAAGCCATGGAGTTGAGCGAGAAAGCCCAAGAGTATAGCTCTACCGCCGCCATGCAAATCAACATCGCCATAAACCATAACATTATGAGCCAGCATGACAGTACCTTGTTCTACGCCAACAAATCCATCGAGAATTTTGCAAAAGAGCAAGACTCCACAGGAATTGCGGCCTGTTATAATGTTATTGCCGGAATGCATTTCTCCAAAGGGGCGTATCGATTGTCCTTGGAAAACAACCTAAAGGCCATGGATATTTATAACCGGCATGACGACCGGAATAGTTTAAAGGATGCCATGCGGGGAATTTCCCGGAATTATTTGAAGATGCGCGATACCACAAACGCCATCAACTATCTGTTACAGTTGGAACAAATGAACAGGCAGGACAATGACAAACATGGTATTATTGCCTCCCTCACCAATTTGGGCAATATATACCTGAATAAAAAAGATAGTCTGGAAATGGCCAAAAAACAATTTGATGAAAGTTGGGAGCTCTCCCAAAGCATGAAATATCCATTGGGTCAGATAAATACATTATTTGGATTGGGGAGGTACCACCAACTAAAAGGCGAATTTCCTGAAGCTAAAACATACTTTAATCGGTCACTTTTCCTAGCGGATTCAATAGGGCAAACAGTGAATGTGGTTGTTAACCAAATCCATTTGGCCGAGATTGCAACAGAAGAGAATGCACTGGACGAAGGAACGTCATGGGCCCAAAAAGCCCTATCCCTTGCTACAGAAAACGAATTGTTGGAAAATCAGGCCACAGCCTACCGACTGTTATCAGAAAATGCAAGTAAACAAAATAAAGAAGGGTTGGCATTGACCTATTTTAAGGAATACAAAACTCTGAACGATAGCATTTACAATATTGAAAATGGACAACGTCTTTCTGAACTCCAGACCATCTACGAAACCGAGAAAAAAGAAGCCGAAATTGCGCTGCAAGAAGAGGAAATCAACACGCTGAATGCACAGGCCAAGGTGGACCAACTCACTAAAGGCCTCTATGCAGGCGGCATGACCTCTGCCCTAGCCCTTTCTGGGCTGTTGGTGTTTGGGTTTCGGCAGCGGATGAAGAAAAACCGTGTTGCCCGGGAAAAACAAGAGGAAATCTATAGGCAAGAGATTGCCCATAAAAAGAAGGAGTTGGCCAGCCAAACCCTGCATTTGGTGCAAAAAAATACGTTTATCCAAGAGTTGATGGAGAACCTCGAGAGCATCAAGAACTCCCCGGAAAAATTCAAAATGGAATTTCGGCGGATTGTGATGCTGCTCAAAAAAGAAAATGCCTCCGATAAGGATTGGGAGGTGTTCAAAACCTATTTTGCCGAAGTGCACAACGACTTTGACCAAAAACTCAAGACCCTCTACCCTGATATTTCAGAAAAGGAAATCCGGCTGGCCGCCTTTCTGCGCATGAATTTGACCACCAAGGAAATTGCAGCTACGCTAAACGTACTTCCGGATAGTATTCTAAAATCCAAATACCGACTGAAAAAGAAATTGGAGCTGGACAAGGAAACGGACCTGAGTACCTTCTTAAATACATTGTAATTGGAGCGTGATACTCCAATTCAATATGAATAAACCTCCCGATTTTGAAAATTTAGTGCTGATAATTCACTAAAATACACGAACTTAGGAGTCCTCCCCCTGTTACAATTCCTGTGTCAATGTATTTCTTTCTATGAAAGCCACATCAGAAAATCAATTTTTCGCCTTTTCCGCTATTTGGTTTCTTCTAACTGTATTTTGGGGGTTTGCTTATTCGTTTTATATGCCCAAGGTCTTTGGGAACAATGACCAGTTGCCCACCCACCTCGTTATTCACGGTACAGTGTTCACCATTTGGATATTGCTGTATGCCGTGCAGGTATTCCTCATTCGGTTCCGAAACTACAAAACCCACATGACCTTGGGAATACTGGGTATAGTGGTCATGGCCGTTATGATTCCCACTGGTCTTTTTCCGTCCATCTACAAAATGTATGCGGGCAGAATCCCCATTGATGCGGCAGGACACAACGTATTTCGGTTGCTTTCTGCCTATACCCTATTTGGTTTTGCATTTGTCTATCGGAAAAAAGCTTTTTTGCACAAACGATTGATGTTGGGCTGTATGGTGATGCTTACCAGTGCCGCTATATTCCGGTTTTCATTTGATTTGGGCCTCCAAGAAAGCCAACTGTTCAACAAAGGCATACAGATGTTCCCGGCAGTGCTACTGTTTCTTTTCGATTTCGTAAAACTTAAAAAAGCAGTTTGGGTCGATTTAATTTCTCCCCTACTTGTTTTGGGTATATTCTTCTTCGCCGATTATTTTTGGCTGTTCCCAATCGGAGCTGGTTTTATGGATATTCTAGCGTCTCTTTTTGTGAAGCCCTTTCTTTAATTCAGACCTCTGACCACTGACTCCCGACTCCTGACTCCTGACTCCTGACTCCTGACTCCTGACTCCTGACTCCTGACTCCTAACTTCCAACTTCGCACTTCGCCTGTCTCCTATTTCCTAAAACCTAACCCCTAAGATTACTCCGTAATCTTCTCAATACACTCCCAAAGCCCCTTTACGGTAAAGAGGGCATCTTTCTCTTCCTCGTCCAAGGGTTCATGGGAATGGTAAATGGTAATATCGTGGAGCAGTTTTAGGGATTTTACCAGATTGGGGCCATCCAGGTGATCGGCATATTCCAAGAGTTGTACTTGGGCCGGGGTAACTTCTCGGGAAATTTTGGGCGCACTGGGCGCGGCATCGGTACTACCCGTTTGACATTGGGGGCAGTTTTTTTGACCTTTTGAGTGTAGCATAACAAAAGAATTTACGGTGAAATATGGGACAGGTCACTGCTACACTCATCAAAGCGGTGCCTTGAAGGTCTGGGGACTTTCACCCTTTTGCCTGTCCTTTAATTATTCAAATGAGGTTGGAGAGGACACCTTAATTTCGATAAGTGTAGCAAGACAAATATACATTTTAAAAAGTTATGCGTTGATAACTCTCAATAACTTTTGTTGGTAACCTATTGGTTTTGAGAAGAGAATGGGTGAAATTTGGGATTGAATGAAGTACTTTATTATTCAATTTAAATCCAAAATAAATGGAGAGTGGGCTACCGGAGTTTGACCAAAATAAAGTTATTGCAGAATTTATTAAGCTAAATCTTGATGACTTTTTAGATACAGGAAAAGGTGTATTAAAAGGAACTAAAGAAAGTATCAAACTAAAGCTACGGACAGGATATTCGTCCTATTTAAAAAATATTACTGAACGATATGGTAAATCAAAGTCTTTTTTTATTAGAGATGAACCACAAGAACTTAGTTCTTTTTATGTTCCTGTCGGCATCCAATCTAGTAAGATTCTTATAAAGGCAGCTAATTTAAAAGCAATTTTAGATCATAATCCAAAATCCATTATTTCGGGTACCGCAGGCTCTGGAAAATCAATATTATTGAAGCACCTATTATTAAATGCCATAAAGAACAAAAAGCAGGTTCCAGTTTTTTTGGAGTTACGTGACAATAACATTGAGGAATGCTCATTATTCCATCACATCAATGAGACATTTTGTTCTTTTGGTCTTGATTTGGAGACCAAATTTATAGAGAAAGCATTCTCTGCTGGCCAATTCATACTTTTACTGGACGGTTTAGATGAGGTCAAAACTGAACGAAGAGACGTCATAGTTAAAGAAATAGATTCACTAATCAAAGAATACCCTAGAACCAGTGTTATTCTTACTACACGTCCTGATAATCTTACAAACGAGCTTCAAACTTTTTCAGTTTATAATATTTTACCCCTTAGTAAAGAACAGAGTATTTCCCTAGTAAAAAAGCTTCAGGCTGATGAACAAATAAAGACCAAGTTTATACACGATCTCAAAGAGGGTCTATTTGAAAAACATTCTTCCTTTCTTTCAAATCCACTATTATTGACGATAATGCTTTTAACATATGGTTATAGCACGGACATTCCAAATAAGTTAAGCGTCTTTTACAATCAGGCATTTGAAGCATTGTTCCAACGACACGACACAATGAAAGGCGCATACAAGCGAGTTAGAGAGACATCGCTCGATATACAAGATTTCAGTAAAATACTTTCTGTATTTTGCATACAAACATATGACGACAGGAAAATTCAATTTTCAAGACAAGAAGCTTTGAATTATCTAGATAAGGCAAAAGAGTTAGTAAGTATTAAGTTTGAAAGTCAAGATTTTTTTAACGATCTGCTATTGTCTGTATGTATATTAATAGAAGATGGTCTTTTCATCACATTTTCTCATCGTTCTTTTCAAGAATTTTTTAGTGCATTGTTCATCACTAACTCAGATTCTTCTATGAAACTCAGATTACTTAATAAGTATCAATCAGAAATAATTGATGACAATGTGTATAAATTATGTTATGAGCTAGACTCTGATTTTATAGAATATGACATTATCCATCCATTTCTAGAGAACCTTTTTTCTCAAATTGGACTTAAGAAAAACATTGGGATTATGAATTATACCCGTTTCACTAAAATAATGTGGTCACGTTTTTATTTTAGCAATGGAGAACTATTAGGAACAGTTAAGACAACAGGGAATGTAAATCCAGTAGTACGGTTTATAATTTTAAATATTACTGATGGATTAATTGGTGATAATTATTTTAAGGCAATCAACAGTGAATGGATTAAGAGCCATATTGAAGCTTCAAAAAAAAATACTGAAAGAATTGAGTTCAAAACGAGGGAGCTAACCCATAAGGATGAGATAATTAGAAATCTTTATAACAGCGACTCATATTTTTCTAAAAAACTACTCGAGTTACTGATTAAAGTAAAATCTGACTTGGAGACAAAAAAAATAAGTCGAATTAATAAACTGGAGGAATTTCTATTTAGCAAAGATTAATATCCCCAGCTACTCACAAGATTCCATCTTAAGCCCACTTGCTTTTACCCCAGAAATGGGTGAAATCAGTACACCAGACCTTCACCGGGTAGCAATAGCGGACCATCCCATATATCGATTTCCTGGATATTTTGTAGGGAAATTTTAGACCATCCCGTGGAACTTTACTACATTCAAAATTTATTTTAAGGTAGATTCAAACCATACCCCATTCTTATGATGAATACACAAAAAATAGTTGCTGTTCTCTTTCTTTCCATGGTAATTTTTGGCTGCGAAAGCGAGTCCAATTCCGGTGACATGGATGAAATAGACGAAGTGCCCCCCAGTATAAACCTTACCGGCATCGATACCTCATTGGAAGAGCTTACCGCTGTTACCATCAATATTAGTGACAGTTCCCCAGCCGTTACCACAAAGGTGTCCATTAATAACGATCAAGTTTTGGAAACGACCGAAAAACAATTTACCTACGAAATTGACCCATTTTCGTTTCCTACTGGTACTACAACACTAACCATAAGAGCTGAAGATGAAAACAACAATAAAGCTGAAGTAAATAGGACTTTTGAACTATCAAAATTGTTGGTCAAAATAGCTGATAATGTATCAAGGACAAATCCCGAATTTGTGGAAGTTTTCTATGCTGTCAACACTATGGACGGCGAACTACTCGGCTATACTGATGCCGTAAACAGATGGGACACCGTAAAAATTTATGCGCCGGATAATTTTATGGTGCAACCTATTATCCTAACATCGTACATGCTCAGCTCTGCCGTTGGTCCAGCTTTTGTGGCCACTTCATTTTCCAATATTGTCCCCGGTACCGATTTTTTTCCTTTTCAAGAAAATGCTGGCAAACGCACAGCAAATAATGCGGCAGCATTTGATTCTAACGTGGGTTTAAATGCTTCTTTTAATTTTTCAATTACAGGAATACCTTTTGAACCCGAGGCATGGGAATTTAGAGGTTTTGGCAGTAGATACGGAGTTATTAGTAACCCAACCGTTACTCCAAACGGTACTGATTTTGATTATTCAGTAACTTTTGGATATCGCAGTGAATCGCCCCAAGACGTGGTCATCACTAATGGAAGTTTTGCGAATCTCAACGAATTGGTCGATTTGGAATATTTTGAGATTCAAGCATTGGAGAATCAATCTATTTCGTATAAAGACTTAAAAAAAACTGAAAATTTTATAGCTATTCAAATTCCTGAAACGATAGCTAGAGGTTCAACCTTACGCTTGGATGGAATTAAAGAAAACAACAACAGCCCATATGATGATTTTAGTCATTTGCTGACTACAGGTTTTGAAGCGAACACATCACCAAACAATGTTTTCAATTTAAGTATTCCTCAAATAAATGGGTTTGATGCCATACGTTTAACAGCAGGACTAAATCTCGCAGATAATGGCAAAAAGTTAATCTCCTCCACCATTGGCATTGAAGATATTGTTGTTCCCTCTTGGGATGCTTCCCTAATGGGCAATGAAGTGACCGCTACGGGCGACTTTGATCTAATCTCCATTGAAACCCAAAGCGACCTAAATAATTTTGTGCTTGAGGAATCTTTCAGGTGGACCTATTTTACGCCCAAACAAAATGCAATAGCGATTCCATTTTCGCTGATCGAGATTCCTGAACCAATATTGCAGAACCCAAAATTTCCCAATGTAGAACAAAGTGCTATGAGTACTACAGGGGATTTGACAATCACACTGGAATCCTTTTCAGAAAAACCTAGCTATGAACAAAGTCTTTTTAGAAACGAATATGAACAAGGGCGAAAGGGAAATGAAGTATCATTGAGGATTCCATTGCAAAATTGAAGTATCCCCTATTCCCGTAAGATTGTATTTTGTGGCCTCGTTGCGGTATTTTTCTTTGTCATTTCGACATGAGGAGGAAAACGACGATTGAGAAATCTAGATTTCTCACACTCTCCCGATAGCTATCGGGATTCGGTTCGAAATGACACCCTCCAACATTCGTGAGATTAGTGTACTTCCTGCCTGCGGCAGGCAGGCGTGTCCAACTACGTTTTTCTTCCTGATTATATCTTGTAACTACTTGCTTTTAAGCTAGAAATGGGTGAAATTAGCATGCCCAGGCATCAATTCAAAAACTTGCGAAAATCATACCTAGAACCATAAAAAATGAAAACAAAAAAAACTTCAACGGTTGCCTTAATA
>JAUIBH010000030.1 GCA_030427985.1 Bacteroidia bacterium
TAACAACTTTTTTAAAGCAGAAAGCGAAGCTATAATTCCATACTCTCAATACCTCAATCAATTTTCGGCCTATTTGCAACAAGGTATTATGGAGAGTAACGGAAAAAGTGTGGACCGTGCCGGAAACCGGGTGGGCCACCAAACCGGGACTATCATTTGGGGAGAGCCCGGGACCAACTCCCAACATGCTTTCTTTCAATTGATCCATCAAGGAACAAAATTGATTCCAACCGATTTTATCGGGTTTAAAGAATCGTTGCATGGCGATGTGGATCATCACAATAAATTGATGGCCAATTTCTTTGCACAGACCGAAGCTCTCATGAACGGGAAAACCGCTGAAGAGGTTAAAAAAGAATTAGAGTCGCAGGGAATATCCCAAGAAGAATTAAAATCCCTACTCCCCTTTAAGGTGTTTGAAGGCAACAAACCTACCAATACCATACTCATTAAAAAACTTACGCCCAAAAGCCTTGGGGCATTGATTGCGCTTTATGAGCACAAAATCTTTGTGCAAGGTGTTGTTTGGAACATTTTCAGCTACGATCAATGGGGTGTAGAATTGGGCAAACAATTGGCCAAGACCATTCTCTCGGATATTGAAAATTTAGATATTGGCAAACATGATGCCTCAACATTGAATCTTCTCCAATTTTTTAAGAGCTGAACAGCCAGTTCTCTATTTGTAGGGAAAAACCTCGAGCATTTGTTTGTCAACTGCTTTTCTTTGTTAATTTTGTGTTAACTGTAACAGGTTCATTTTAACCTTGGCTTAATCGCTGTGTGTCAAAAATGAAGCACATTTGCAGGGCAAATTAAACACTTAAACACTGAAAAATGAGAAAGATTTACTTGGCTATTGTGGCGATTTTTGTGTCCGCAATGGCATTTTCACAAGGGACAATTACTGGTACTGTGGTAGATGGCGAGCTTGGCGGCCCGCTTCCCGGAGCCAGTGTGGTAGTTAAAGGTACTTCTATAGGTACTTCTACTGATTTTGATGGAAACTTTACTTTGGAAGTTGACCAAGCTTCCGGAACTTTGGTGGTTTCCTACATTGGATTTGTTAAGCAAAATGTTTCTTTTAGCTCTACTGGGAGCGTGGGAACAATTTCCTTGCAGCCTGACGCTGAAGAATTGGAAGGCGTTGTAGTGGTTGGTACTGGTATTATTGACCTTGCTGCCGATAGACAAACACCAATAGCAGTTTCTTCTGTGCCAATAAAGACTATTCAAGAAAAAATAGGTACCCAAGATGTTACCATGACTTTGGTGAACACTCCTTCCGTTTATGTTTCAGGACAGGCGGGTGGATTTGGTGACACCAACATGAGAGTTCGTGGATTTGAACAAGATAATACGGCCTTCCTTTTAAACGGACAGCCTATTAATGGTATGGAAGATGGTAACATGTACTGGTCTAACTGGTCCGGTATTAATGACATCGCTTCAGGTATTCAAATTCAAAGAGGTCTTGGTTCTTCCAAATTAGCCATTTCTTCCGTGGGAGGTACAGTCAACTTCGTAACAAAGGCCACTGAAATGGATGAAGGCGGTTTTGGATATGCAACTGTGGCCAATAACAATTATATTAAAACTTCAGCCGGCTATAACACAGGTGTTTCAGACAAAGGATGGGGTCTTAGTGTTATGCTTTCCCACTGGCAAGGTGATGGTTATAACGAAGGTAACTTTGGAGAAGGGCAGACTTATTTTATTTCTGTGGGATACACACCAAACGACAGCCACAACTTCAACTTTTTGATTACTGGGGCACCTCAGTTCCACGATCAAAACTTTACCAAGCCAATTTCTGACTATTTAGAGTATGGTATGCGTTACAACAATAACTGGGGTACTTATAACGGTCAATACCTTACTGAAAGAAGAAACTTTTACCATAAACCTGTTGCTAACTTAAACTGGGACTGGAACATTACTGATGCTTCTAGCTTGTCAACCGTATTGTATGCCTCTTGGGGTAACGGTGGAGGTACGGGTAACCGTGGTGATCGTATTAGAACGGCCGAGGGGCGGATTGACTATGACGCCATCTATGCTTTTAACAATAGTGTACCCAATGGTGAAGGGGGATATTTTGCCGCTGGAGGTGGTTATGTTACCAGAGCATCCATGAATTTGCACAACTGGTACGGGTTGATTTCCAACTTTGAAACAAAATTGACCGACAATCTGACCTGGAACGTAGGTTTCGATTTAAGAACCTACTACGGAAAGCACTTTAGAGTGGTTTCAGATTTTCATGGTCTTTCTTCATGGCAAGAAAATATTCGTTTAATTGACCAAAACAACAACCATGAACCTTATGGCACTTTTGGTACTTATAAGCAGGTAATTGCAACGGAGTCTTTTAGACCATCAGGTTGGGAAGCTGCTTTCAACAGCTATCCTGAGGATCAAAAAATCGCGTACAGCAATGACGAGCGTATCTCTTATGGAGGATTGTTCACGCAGTTGGAGTATGCTACCGATCAGTTTTCTGCATTTTTTCAAGGGTCTATTTCCAATCAATATCACCAACGATTTGATCCTTACCAATACGCGGATCAATCTTTGATTGACGGGACTTCCTCCCAATGGACAGGAACTCCACTTCCCGCAGGTATTGAGCCAGGAGTGGATTCCGAAAAAGTGAACAACTTTGGATATAATGCCAAAGGTGGTTTTAGTTATAGCCCAACAGACCAGCACAGTTTCTACTTTAATACTGGATTCTATAACCGTCAACCCTATCACGATAACATTTATTTGAACTTCACCAACCAAATTAATCCGTTGACTGAAAACGAAAAGATTTTTGGTTTGGAAGCGGGGTATAAATATTCTAGTCCTGTATTTTCAGGAAGCGTAAACGCATATCGTACCTCATGGAAGGATAGGGTGGTAACCAGTTCTGATGTTGTTGATGACGTCGTTACTTATGAGTCTAACTTTGGAACTGAGCAGTTGCATACCGGAGTTGAGCTGGATGCAAAGATAAGACCAATGAGTGGCCTTAGTTTTAATGCTTTTGCTTCAATTGGTGATTGGCAATACAAAGGTGAGGTTATTACCCAAGTAACCGATGAGGAACGTAACGTGATCAGTACTGAAGCAGAAGATGTTGATGGCGGTAAAGTAGGAGGTGCAGCCCAGCTTTCTGGTGGATTAGGTTTTTCCTACAGAATTACCAGCATGTTCTCCATCGATTCTGATTTTAGATATTATGATAATCTTTATTCTGATGTGGGTGCCATCAAAGAAAACTTGGAGTTGCCATCTTTCAGTCTTTTGGATGCCGGGGTTACTTTCAACCTTCCTTTGGGAATTGATAAGACCAAGAATTTGAAGATTAGAGCCAATATGAATAATGTTCTTGATAAAGAATACCTTTCTGAGTTGACCACTGCTGATTTTGCAGAAGCTGGAGATGAAACCTATGACGGAATAGCTGTTTCTAACCAAGGCTATTTTGGTTTGGGAAGAACTTGGAACGTTACTTTACGTTACGATTTTTAACCATAATCAAAAGAATATCTCAAACCCTGCCCATCGGCAGGGTTTTTTTATTTTCAAAATCCGTATTTTTAGAATCGAAAAACTACTCTCAAAATGGAAATTATCAAGAACCTTCACTCGTATCTTGCCTATATTGTATTGGCTGTACTTATCATTGCGGTGGCCAATGCGCTATTAGGCTGGCTGGGCAAAAAGGACTTTACCCTCCAAAAAGATCTTAGAATAAGTCTTTTTGCACTTATCCTAAGTCACATTCAACTTTTGGTAGGCCTTATCCTGTATTTAGTTTCCGCCAATGGCCTTAAGGCCATCCAATCCCTGGGCAT
Organism: Bacteroidia bacterium; assembly: GCA_030427985.1. Lineage (GTDB taxonomy): Bacteria > Bacteroidota > Bacteroidia > Flavobacteriales > Flavobacteriaceae > Flagellimonas. Next base: position 3,846 of record JAUIBH010000030.1, read on the forward strand.
GGGCGGATTAAATGCACCTGCGCGTCTATTGGCCGTGGAACACCCTTTTATCAACATCATCGCCTTGGTGTTGATCACCATGGGGTGGTCTCGCCACAAAAAGTTTATGGAAAACAACAAAAAGTTCAAGACCATTACCATCTTTTACGGACTGGGACTGCTCTTGATTCTAAGTCGAATCCCTTGGGGGCAATGGTTTAGTTAAGATTGTCATTCCCGCGCCCCAGTGAATGCGGGAGGCGGGAATCTCATTCTTTTTCTTTGATCAAGAACAAATAAGCTGGAAAGTGATCGCTGTACCCTGCAGTATAACTACCACCTGAATACGTTCTTAGAGGGTAACCTTTGTATTTACCTTCGGTGGTTCTAATAAAGGAAGGGGAAAAGATGCCTGCTTTCCAATAGGATAAGTTCGCTTTTTCAGTAGTCACCAAATTAGCGGTCATAAAGAACTGATCAAACAAGTTCCATTTATCACGATACGCTAGAGAACCGATGCCCTTTTTGTACAATTGGTCCATCGGATTGAAAAGGCTTAGACTATCCAATTGCTTTATTTTGCCTTTGGTTTTCAAGATGCTCTTTAAACTATCATCACGTGGGTCGTCATTCAAATCTCCCATACAAATGATTTTGGCCTTCCAGTTCAGCTTTTGAATGGAATCAATAATACGCTTGTTCAACAACGCGGCGCGTACCCGTTTGGGGTTACTTTTGGCAGCACCGCCCCTTCGCGATGGCCAGTGGTTTACCACAAAATAGACATCCTCACCATCCATAAGTCCGCCAACCACTAATTGATCTCGTGTATAAACTCGCTCCCCAAGATCATCAAACAATAAAAGGCGGTGACTTTTAAAAGAAGAGGGCAAATAAGACGATTTTTTAAAAAGCAAAGCTACATCAATCCCCCGTGCATCTGGGGAATCAAAATGTACAATGCCATAATCCTTATCCTTTAAATTGGGATGTTGAACTAGATCCTCAACCACTTTTCGGTTTTCCACTTCACATAACCCAATGACATCGGGTGAACTATGCGATGTGTCCTCCCCTATTTTGGAAAGCACTTTTGAAATCTGGTCAATCTTGTGTCGGTACCGTTCTTGCGTCCAATGATAACTACCTTCGGGAGTGCGGTCATCATCAAAAGTGAGGGAATCGTTCTCCGTATCAAACAGATTTTCAACGTTGTAGAACGCAATGGTTCTTAGGGTATAGGTTTTGGACGTTTGTCCATAAAGTGAGGTCGATATTAATACAAGTAGGCATATTAATAATCGCATTTTATTTTGATTTTGCCACTAAAATAAGTAAGATTGCGGAATTATCGCGCAGCCTGTAAGGCAATTACAACCCCTTTTTTATTAATTAACCTACTCAAGAGCTATGAGAACAGCTATGTTCTTGGCTGTGTTCTGTTGTGTCACTATGCAATATGGACAACAGAGCACTACCATTTTGGGGCGCGTACAGGAAAAGGGGACAAACGTGCCCATCTCCAATGCAAGTATTGCCGTTAAGACCTTATCACAAGAATTTTTTACGGATGAAGACGGAACATTTGAAATACAGATCCAAGATTCTGGTGATGTATTGTTGACCATTTCCGCTCCCGATTTTATATCAAAACGGTTTTCCCTGCACCTATCTGGCGAAACCATTGACTTAGGTGAAATTGTATTGGAAAGAGACATTGAACGGGAAAAGACAGATAACTTGATTACCCTTACGGATGGCGATTTACTGGAGGATGGTGAAACCGTTTCAGGTAGTTTGGGATTACTTCAATCCACAAAAGATATCTTTCTAAATCGAGCTGCGTTTGACTTTGGTCAGGCATTTTTTAAGGTGCGTGGTTACGATTCCCGTAACGGTAGTGTATTGATCAATGGCATTCCCATGAACAAATTTTTTGATGGTAGGCCCCAGTGGAACAATTGGGGCGGACTCAATGATGTGGTCCGAAATCAAGAATATACCTATGGGTTGACTGAGAACCCATATGCCTTTGGAGGCATTTTAGGCACTACCAATATCGATACAAGTCCTTCCAAGATGCGGCCGGGCATTCGTTTGTCCAGTTCCGTATCCAACCGAACCTATAGAGGTAGGCTGATGGCCACCTATAATTCGGGGTTGGGAAAAAAGGGCTTGGCCTATACTTTTTCAGCTTCACGAAGATGGGCCAAAGAGGGCTATGTGCAAGGTACTTTGTATGATGCCTATTCCTTTTTTGGAGCATTGGAATATCAATTCAACCCACAGAACAGCATCATGTTCACATCCATTCTGGCCCGTAACCGAAGGGGACGTTCCTCCGCCCTTACCGAAGAGGCCTTTGCACTGATGGGAAACCAGTACAATCCCTATTGGGGAAATCAGGATGGAAGAATCAGGAATTCAAGGGAGCGCAACATTTTTGAGCCCTTGTTTCTATTGAATTATAGGTTGAAGCTGAACAAATTGGATTGGAACTTGGGCGTTGCCTATCAATTTGGTTCCAACGCCAGAAGTCGACTGGGCTATTTTAATGCACCAAATCCAGACCCAACCTATTACCGATATTTACCCAGCTACTACATCAATAGTTCCATTGGGGCGGATTTTATCAATGCAAATTTGGCTCGGGAGGCTCTTTTGGACAATCCTCAAATGGATTGGGACCAGCTCTATACCGCCAATACCAACCCCAATGCCAATGGCAAGGCAGCTTATGTACTTTATAATGATGTAGCCAGCGATACACAGATGATCCTTTCATCCACTTTAGACTATGATTTTAGTGATGGTATCAGTATCGGTTTGGGTGGGAATTTCAGAACTATGTCTTCTGAGAATTATGCTGAAATCCAAGATTTGTTAGGAGCCAGTTTTCATGACGATATTGATGCGTTTTCCAATACTTTGAACGACAGCAATGGGAATTTGGAGAAAACGGAAGGAGAAATCTTCAATTACCACTACAACTTCGACGCTTCCCAATTTGAGGTTTTTGGGCAAGCCTCTTTATCAACTAAGAAATGGAATGGATTTGCTTCGGCCTCCATGACCAGCTTTGCTGTGCAACGAAATGGGCTGTTTGCCAATGAACGCTTTCCGGAAAGTTCTTTCGGGCCAAGTGAAAAAGTATCTTTTTCCAGCATTGGATTAAAGGGTGGCCTAAGTTATTTTCTAACGGGCAGGCATTGGTTTACGGCAAACGGGGCCAAAATTGAGCGGGAGCCCACGCTTCAAAATAGCTTTATCAACCCAAGGGAGAACAATGCGGTTGTTCCCGATATCCAGAAAGAGGTGGTGACCACAGTAGATTTGAATTACTTCATCAGATTGCCTGATGTTACGGGGCGAATCAGTGCTTTCTACACCCGTTTTCAAAACTTGACCGACATCAATTTCTTTTTTGTGGATTCCGGTCTGGGTTCGGACTTTGTGCAGGAGGTCATCACTGGCTTGGACCGGTTACATAAGGGCATAGAGTTTGGATTGGAGTACCAGGCATCTTCAAGCGTAAAAATAACCGCAGTTGGGAATTTTGGGGAGTATGTGTATGCCAGTGATCCCTTTGTTCAGATAAATTTTGATACCGCTGGAGCAGAAGAAGAACTCATAGATCCAGAAGGAACCACAGATTTGGGCATTGCCCAACTAAAAGGGTTAAAATTGGCGCAAGGTCCCCAAACCGCACTGGCTTTGGGCGTTGAATATAGGTCACCCAAATATTGGTGGGTTGGGGCCACCACAAATTACCTTACCAATAATTACGTTAATATATCCACCATCACCCGTACTTCCAGCTTTCTTTTAGATCCAGAAACGGGAGAACCTTTCCCAGATGCCACGGATGAAAATGTAAAAAAGCTCCTTAGACAAAAACCCTTGGATGACATTTACCTGCTCAACCTTATTGGTGGAAAATCGTGGTTGTGGGGCAAAAAATATATCAGTGCTTTTGTGAGCATCAACAATCTTTTTGGTTCGGTTTTTAGGACTGGCGGCTATGAACAAAGCCGAAATGGCAATTTTGGCCAATTGCAACAGGACAATTTAAGCGGTACCCCATCCTTCGCTCCAAAGTATTGGTACAGCTACGGAAGAACCTATTTTCTGAATCTGGCAATCAGTTTTTAATCATGGAATTATGAAAAAACAAATAAGCATTTATACATTTCTTTTTAGTTTGATTTTGGTGATAGCTTGTGCGGGAAGTGTGGACTTTGATACGCTCAAAACCCAATGTGATGCAAACTTGGAACCCAACCTAAGCTTTGTTGAATTGGACGCACTGGTTGGGGATGAAGTAGTTCAGATTCATGACGATTTGGTATTGGAAGGTTATGTAATTTCTTCGGACAAAGCAGGGAACTTTTTTAATGTGCTTTATCTGCAAGATGACCCGAAAAACCCCACCATGGGCATTCAAATTGAAATTGATTATCGGGAATCCCATCTGTTTTATCCCGAAGGCAGTAAAGTTTTGGTAAAATTGAGCGGATTGTATCTCGGAAAAAGTGGGGACAATATAAAGCTGGGAGGCACATTTACTTCCTTTGGCAATATTTCCGTTGGGAGATTGCCGGGTTTGAAGGTCCCGGAGCATATTTTTTTGTTATGCGATGAAAATAATGGAGTGCAACCCATCAAAACCACAATTTCTGAAATAGAAACTATGCCTTGGAACACCTTGATCAAGTTAGATAGCTTGGAATTTCTGGAAGATGAACTGGGACAACCTTTTGCCATTGCCACAGAAGAAACGGAACGGACTTTGAAAGACTGTGCTGAGAATGAAATCAGCATGTTGAACAGTGGCTATGCCGATTTTCAAGCTGAAATGCTTCCAGAAAACAATGGATCAGTGACTGGAATTTTGATTAAGGATGGGAAAGAGCATCAATTGGTGATCCGTGGGTTGGAAGACCTTGATTTTTCCAACGAACGCTGCCCAGAAATCATCACCGAGTTTACATCCACCCAAATTTTTATTTCAGAATTGGCCGATCCAGATAATTCCACTGGAGATTCCAACAAACGTTTTGTAGAGCTCTATAATTCAGCACAAGAACCACTGGATTTGAACTTGTGGACACTTCGGCGGTATACCAACGAAAATACCGAAGTAAGTTCCAGCATTGATTTATCTGGACATATCATTGGCCCTGAAAGCACTTTGGTGATTTCTCCGGATGCTGAAAGTTTTGAAATAGTTTATGGATTCCCGCCAGATTTGGGGGTTTCCACCAACAGCCCAGCCGACTCCAACGGAGATGATAATCTAGAGCTGGTAGACCCTTTTGGTAAAGTCATTGATATGTTTGGCGTAATTGGGGAAGATGGCACGGGCACCAACCACGAATTTGAAGACGGGCGTGCCATTCGAAATCCAGATGTTATTGAAGGCAACCCAAACTACACTTTTTCAGAATGGACCATTTACAATGATTCAGGAGATGCTGGAACCATACAACAACCCCAAAATGCCCCCGAGGATTTTTCCCCGGGGCAAAGGGATTAATTTTTTAAAAGGGTTTGTAGCCAAATTTTTGTCCACCCACAGAGGCATCCGCCATTAGGCCAGCCTTTGGAAGGGCAAAAACGGCAACACCATCTTTGTATTTGGCATTAAAGGCAATACCAGATTTTAGGGCAACGGCAGAGGTTTCAGCAGCAAACTGGAATTTTTCTTCTTTAAATCGCTGTAGATCAACAGGGGTTTCAAAAAAAATAACCTCTATAATGGCTTGTCCACCGGCCTGCAGACCAATGTTCAACTTTTTAAGGTCGGCCATGCCTACAGCCTCCCCACCTTCATAAACAACCCCGTTTCCGGAGGCACCGCCTATGATAAAACCTCCTTTTCCCACGTTTGGGAAAATGACATAGCCCGCAGAGTTGTCAAAGAAATTCTCCAACCCAGAATCGGCATCCAAGAGTGTTTGCTTCGCCTTTTGAGCATCGGCCATTATTTTTTTATCCTTTTTATTCTGGGCGAAAACATTGGTGGTAAAAACTACCAATGCCACCAGTACAATTGATTTTAAAACTTTCATAGTGTCCTTGTTTTATAGTGTTTATCAAAGTTAAAAAACAAACCCCTTCCAAAATGGAAAGGGTTTGCCAATTAATGTTAATGAAATTGTATTGTTTTTTGTCTTATTCAGGAAAATCTTCATGGGTCATTACTTCTTCCATTTGCAAGACATGTCGCTCCGTGTGCGCAGCAGTAAAGACAATAAGCTGAACCCCGTCCACAGCACCGAAAGGAAGGTCTTTATTGTATCTGTTCCTAAGGTCGTCATCCGTGGTTTTTACATAGTCAATAAGTTCACTACGTTTCTCCAAAAAAGCCTGTAGCGTTTCCTCATAAGAGCCAAATTTGCCGCTAGGCTCAAAAGGTTCGGAAGTTTTCACTTTGTTGCTTCGGTCTGTGACCACAGGCATAATTTGTTCATCCTTAAAAACCAGGGAATCTTTTAGAGCTGGATTGGCACCATCGGCAACCGTTTTGTGTACCAAACCTCCAAAGGTGTTTTCAATGATGGCCAGGTGCTCTACACCCTCAGCAATGGACCAAGTGCCTTCATCGGGCTTAAAATTCAGTTGTTCATCCGTTAGACCATCCAGCACGCTGAGCATGTGGTCCCGGGTTTCGGTCAAGTGTTTGTTAACCATTTGGCGTTCTGCTTCGGTAAGCTTAGTTGTATCCGCACTAAAACTGAAAAGCACCAAGGCTACTACGGGGAGCATAAATTTTTTCATTTGTTGTAATATTTAAGTTGTTGTGATAGTGTTTTTGGATTAGAAATATAATCCATCATAAAGATAGTGTAAATAAACACCCATTAAGGGGGTAAATACGCCAAAATCAGGGGCATATGGGCAAAAGAAAAATCTATCGAACCTCGAACTAAAAATAAGTTAAATCTATGATTTGATAATATTTTAATATCAATTGTCTATGCTTCCGATGAGCAATTTCGTAAATTTATAAAGGCTAAAAATTTAAACTAAAAACATACGAATCATGAGTAAAGAAATGGCAAACGGGGCAGATGCAAGTCAATGCCCATTTTTGAGTGAAGTGGCCGGTGGAGGTACACAAAATGAAGATTGGTGGCCCAACCGACTTAAGTTGGAATTGTTAAACCAGCATTCTGAAAAATCAAACCCGCTGGGTGAGGACTTTAACTATGCCGAAGCGTTTAAAAAGTTGGATTACGATGCTCTTAAAAAGGACTTATTGGACGTAATGACCGATTCTCAAGATTGGTGGCCTGCCGATTTTGGAAGCTATGCCGGTTTGTTTATTCGTATGGCATGGCACAGTGCAGGTACGTACCGAGTTCAAGATGGCCGCGGAGGAGGTGGACGTGGTCAACAACGTTTTGCCCCCCTTAACTCTTGGCCAGACAACGTGAGTTTGGATAAAGCCCGTCGTTTGTTGTGGCCCATCAAACAAAAATATGGTCAAAAAATATCTTGGGCAGACCTTATGATATTGGCCGGAAACGTGGCCTTGGAATCAACTGGGTTCCGCACCTTTGGTTTTGCAGGTGGTAGAGAGGATGTATGGGAACCAGACCAAGATGTGTATTGGGGCAATGAAACCGAATGGTTGGCTACGAGTGATACACCCAATAGCCGTTATTCACACAACAAAGAAGAACGTGATTTGGAAAACCCCTTGGCAGCAGTGCAAATGGGATTGATTTACGTAAACCCAGAAGGACCGGATGGTAATCCCGACCCGATAGCCGCTGCACACGACATTCGCGAAACTTTTGAGCGTATGGCGATGAACGATGAAGAAACCGTTGCATTGATTGCAGGAGGACATACCATTGGAAAAACCCACGGGAATGGAGATGGCGATAAAGTAATGATGGATGCAGATCCAGAAGCTGCAGATTTGGCATCACAAGGCTTTGGATGGGAGAATAAAAATGGTACGGGAAAAGGTCCTGATGCCTTTACTTCTGGATTGGAAGTAATTTGGACATCAACCCCAGTGCAATGGAGCAACGATTTCTTTAAGTTCTTATTTGAATATGAGTGGGAATTGACAAAATCTCCAGCAGGAGCTCACCAATGGGTGGCTTCAAACGCTGAGGCAATTATCCCAGATCCTTTTGGTGGCCCAAACAGAAAGCCAACCATGTTGACCACCGACTTGTCCTTACGCTTTGATCCTGCTTACGAGAAAATTTCACGCAAATTCTATAACAACCCTCAGGCTTTTGCCGAAGCTTATGCCCGTGCTTGGTTTAAGTTGACGCACCGTGATATGGGACCTGTTTCCCGTTATTTGGGACCAGAGGTGCCAAAAGAAGAACTGATCTGGCAAGATCCAATTCCTGCCGTGGATTATACTTTGGTGGATGCCTCTGATGTTGCGGCATTGAAAGCGAAGGTACTGGATTCGGGTCTTTCAGTTTCTGATTTGGTGTATACAGCTTGGTCATCTGCGGCTACTTTCCGAGGTGGGGATAAGCGTGGTGGAGCCAATGGAGCACGCATCAATCTAGAACCAATGAAAAGTTGGGAAGTAAACAAAGACACCGGAAAAGTGATTAAAGCGCTTGAAGTCATCAAAGATGAATTCAATAGCAATGCTAGTGGAGGTAAAAAAATCTCCTTGGCCGATTTGATTGTTTTGGCAGGTAGTGCAGCTGTTGAAAAAGCAGCAAGCGATGCTGGTGTGCCAACTGAAGTACCCTTTACGCCTGGACGTAACGATGCCACTCAAGAACAAACTGAGGTTGATTCAGTTGACTATTTGAACACTCCTTATGATGGATTTAGAAATTATGTAGTGGAAGGAGTAAAAGTTCCTGCAGAGCATTTGTTGGTGGATAAAGCTCAATTATTGACGCTTACTACTCCGGAAATGACCGCTCTTGTAGGTGGTCTACGTGTACTTGGTGCCAATTTTGATGGTTCAAGACATGGCGTATTTACAAATAACATTGGTGTATTGAGCAACGATTTCTTCGCCAACTTACTCGATATGTCTACAGAATGGAAAGCTGCGAATGAGGAAAAATCCTTATATGAAGGGGTTGATCGTAAAACAGGAGATTTTAAATGGAGCGGTACTCGAGTGGACTTGGTATTTGGTTCAAATTCCATTTTGCGAGCCTTGGCCGAAGTCTATGCTTCTGAAGACGGTAAACAAAAATTTGTTGCCGATTTTGTTGCAGCATGGACCAAGGTTATGAACTTGGATCGTTTCGATTTAAAATAAAAGCAAAAAGTTCTACGGAACTTTAAGAAAAAGAAAATTAACTGGATAAGCTGCCGCATCCCCCAAAGGTTGTGGCAGTTTTTTTATAACTTCCGAAAATAAGATGAGCAGTACAAATAATTTATTCAACCACATACGAAACGGCAATTTGGAACAGGTTGAAAAACTATTGGACACCGATAAAAAGGTATTGGAATCCAAAGACGAGAGAGGCTCAACCCCATTGTTGTTGGCGGCCTACTACGGTCATGGTAAATTGGTGGAACTCTTACTGAGAAAAGGAGCTGAGGTCGATGCTAAAGACGGTTCTGGCAATACGGCTTTAATGGGAGTTTGTTTTAAAGGGTATACTGATATTGCAGAACAATTGATCAATTCAGGGGCCAATGTGAACCACATCAATGCCATGGGAGCCACCAGCCTCATTTATGCCGTAACCTTCAACCGACAGGAGATTGCCCAATTATTGCTGGAGCATGGAGCAGACGTTTCAATTAAAGATACCAGAGGCAATACCGCTTTGAATTATGCTCAAGAGCAAGGGATGCAACCCTTGGTGGAACTATTAATGAAAAAGACCAAATGAAATCAACACTTAAAATAGCACTTGTTCAATCCCAGTTACAATGGGAAGACCCTTTGGGTAACCGGGAGATGTTCCAGAAAAAAATTGAGTCCGTTCCAGATGAGGTGGATTTGATCATCCTTCCAGAAATGTTTACCACGGGCTTTACCATGGAGCCGCAGAACATAGCACATGCCGAAGGAAATGCAACAGTGGCTTGGATGCAAAAATTGGCCAAACAAAAACAAGCTGCATTAACAGGAAGCATTGTGTATCACGAAAACAATAGATATTTTAACCGGCTATTTTTTGTTTTTCCAAACGGAGATGTGGAAAGCTATGACAAAAAGCACACTTTTAGCCTAGCTGGTGAAGATTTGGTGTACGAAGCTGGAACCCAAAAGCTGTTTGTGAATTATAAAGGGTTTAAAATTTGTCCCATGATCTGTTACGACCTTCGGTTTCCAGTCTGGTCCAGAAATGTGGATGAATATGATGCCTTGATCTATGTGGCCAATTGGCCAAAACCCAGGATTTCGGCATGGGACACCTTACTTCAAGCCCGTGCCATTGAGAATATGGCGTACAGTATCGGTGCCAATAGGATTGGATTGGACGGTCTGAAATATGAATACGCTGGACATTCAGCCGTGTACGATACCTTAGGTAAAAAATTGGCCTATTCAGAAAAGGAAGAGATTTTATATGCTACTTTGGAGAAAAAGCATATTGAAACTACCCGAAACAAACTGCGGTTCTTGGAAGATAGGGACCAGTTTACTCTGTTAGGATAAAACTCTGCTCCATTTCCCAATTGGCACGTACTTCAAGAACATCAGGATAATAACTGATTTTTTCGGGCTGTATCTTCTTGAGATAGTTCCCAGTGTCCCATTGTCCGTTGTTGTTTTCGTCAAAAATTACCCGAACGATATAATTGCCGGGATCAAGGTTATTGAACTCAAAGGTTTGGGGTTCTGGCGCAACAATTTCTCGTTGAACCTCCCCTCTCTCGGTCAATAACTGCATAATAATTGGGTATTGAACGGCTCCTCCAAGGTTGAATCGTAAATTGCCGTAGTCGGCATAACTGCTCGTTGTGATGTTGTAGTCCAGGGTGTCATTTTGAATCCCAAAAAAATCGGTTACAGCCCCTGGGAGAAATGCAAATCGATATCTTTGATTGGGTTCAACATCAAAATCAAGATTAATCTTATTTTCCAATGAATCAATGGAATAGGTATAAGGTGCCAATAAGGTATCGCTCACTACAAGCCCTATTTTAGTAGTGTCCACAGAAACAATGGGTGTATTGGCCAAAACACTAAATCTATCCTCAAAACTAAATTTACCACCAACACTGCTGGTCAGCGCAAGCGAATCCAAAGGCAATTTTCTAGTTTTTACCGTGAACGTATCAATTGCTTCCAGTTTTTCGTTGGTCACGGTAAAAATAATGGAATCCAAATCGGTGGGAGAGATCCAATAGTTCAGAGTGTCTTTCTCCCGATCCTTGAGGATGACGGTTTCCACAGAGTCCGGTAATTCAGTCAAAGTTTCAATAGAGAAGTCCCTATAGTTTCCTTGATACCCAAATATGATTCGGTTTTTGGCAACAAAGCTGGGCACAGAAATACTATAATCTGGCGTTTCCTTGAAAAGATTTAGCAGATAAATGGAATCTGTTGGTAAGGTAATGGTATCCTCAAGAAACCCAATTTTATCCGACCGTTGGTCGAATTTATTGTTTTTGTTCTCATCCTTTATGGCAAACAAGACATATTTTCCTGCCTTCAAGTTTCTTAATTCAAAAAGGGGCAAGCTGTCTCCCGTGTTGGCAATATAATTGGGAAGGCTTTTATATACGGTTGAATCGGTGTAGGCCGTATCAATTTCATAGAGCATCACACTTACAAATTCATCCGCCTTTCTGTTGTAAGCATCCTTTACCGCACCACGTAAGGTCAAAGAATCAATATAATCGCCCGTTGAAAACACATAGGTTAAAAAACTGTTCGGGTTTCCTTCATTATTGTCCACCAGACTTTGTCCAAAATTAAGGGTATAGGTGGTGTTTTCTTTCAATGTATCCTTCAGGATAATCTCAATATACTTTCTGGGACCACCTTGCGGGGTTATTTCAGGTTGATTTTTTAAAGGTGGCGAGACCACCAATTGCTGCTGTACATCTTCCAATTTGATAAGCTCATCAAAATAGAGCCGTATTTTCTCTGCCTTAAAATTCACGGAGAAGTTTTCGGGTTCGGCACGCAAAAGTTTTGGAGGGGTTACGTCTTGTGGACCACCGGAGGGCGAACCTCTTTTGGCGCATTGCCAAAGAGCGAGAGCCACAAAGGCAAAAAATAGCAAACCCAGTATTTTTTTGATGTACGCCATGCTCAAAACCAATGGGACAAAGAAACAACTAATTTAAAAACTTGCCCCAAGGATTCACAAATTTTAACCCTAAGGCACAACGGCAATGCTGAGCACCGAAACATGAACATTTTTGAGCTGCAGAAGCACCTTTGCGCAGGATTCTATGGTGGCCCCGGTGGTAATGACATCGTCTACCAAAAGTACATGACCAAAGGTGGTTTTGGACTTTGGGTTGAGTTGAAATGCGTTCTTGGAATTTTCCCAACGCAATTGCCGATCCTTTTTGGTCTGCGTTTTTGTATTGATGGTCTTTTCAAGTAAATCGCCTCGATATTCCGCTCCAATGGAGGAGGCAATCTTTTGGGCAAACAAGGCTACTTGGTTATAGCCCCGTTTTTTCAGTTTTTTGCGATGCAGAGGAACAGGCACCACCACATCAACTTTTTTAAGGTACCCATCTTTTTCCAAAAGGGCGCCGCACCAATCCCCAAAAAAGGCTCCAATTTGCTCTTGATTTTTATATTTTAACCAGTGCAACAGGTTTTTTACAATCCCATTTTTTGAGAAAAAAACAAAGGAAGCTGCTTTTTTTATGGGAATTCTCCCATAAAATATGCGGTCTACCGTGTTTTCTTCCAGAAAGTTATGATCGGTGAGTGGCACATCATGTCGACAAACGGCACACAAAACGCGTTCTCCCCTGAATAATTGGGCATTACATCCAAAACATACCTGTGGCAATAGGATGTTGTTAATCTCGTTTATTATCTTAGCCAACCTTTTTGGTATCAAATCGTATATGCGTTAGAGTAGTCTGTGTAATCCATGAACCCCCAAGATAACAATTTCAACTACAAGATCATCTTTGCGGCACTTGTTGCGGTCATTGTGGGTATTCTCATAGCTTTTTATTACAGCTATGCACAGTCTCAGAACCAAATGTCGTTTTTAGAGGATGAAAAGTCCATCTTGGTCAAGGACCTTACTTTGATGAAGGCGGAGGTAGATCGTTTGTCTGGTCTCAACGAGGTCAATGAAATTGAACTCCAGACATCAAGATTCAGGGTGCAACAGCTATTGGATTCCGTGGGAAGGTTAAACTTCAGTATCACCAAATTAAAGGAGACCCGAAAAGAACTTCGCAAATTGGAAATCCGTTTTGATAGCTTAAAACTTAAAAACAACTTCCTTCGATATAACAACAGCCTCATGGCAAGTCGTTATGAAGAGACCCGCAAACAGCTCGAAGAACTTAGGGGCAAGGCCAGTTCCATGGAACAAACCGAATCGTTGCTCAGGGAAACCAATCGAGAATTGACCCGAGAACTTCGCATAAAAAGCTATTTAAAATTACAAGACGCTGAAGGCAGTGGGTTTAGATTGCGCGCTGGACGCCCCATAAAGACCAACAAGGCCTCAACCATTGAAAAATTGAGGGGCTGTGTCACTGTTTTGAGCGACCCCAGTGAACGAGGGGATGTAAAAGTGCTCTACCTCCAATTTATGGACCCCAACATGGCGGTCATTGAAGACAACGCCAATACCGTTTCGGTAAGTGGCAATACGTACAGCAAAAAAGTGGAGATTGTGTACACGGGTAAGGAAATCAGTATTTGTGATGCCATTACCGTTCCTGAGGGTTCTTTACCGGAAGGAATTTACACCCTCAATGTATTTGAGGATGAAAGATTGCTCGCATCCACAGAATTTCAGCTGAAATAGCATACTTCTTTTTGGGTAAAATTCTATTTTTGCCCAATGGCAAATCAGGAAGACATTTTTAAGAAGGTTATCTCCCACGCAAAGGAATACGGGTACGTGTTCCAATCCAGTGAGATTTATGACGGACTCAGTGCAGTGTATGACTACGGACAGAACGGCGCCGAGCTAAAGAAAAACATTCGCGAATATTGGTGGAAGGCCATGGTGCAGCTCAATGAGAACATTGTGGGCATCGATGCCGCCATTTTTATGCACCCGACCACTTGGAAGGCCTCTGGCCACGTGGATGCTTTCAACGACCCGTTGATAGATAATAAGGATTCCAAAAAAAGATACCGTGCCGATGTTTTGATCGAGGATTATGTCGCCAAGATTGAAGCCAAAATCGAGAAAGAAGTAAACAAGGCAGCCAAACGATTTGGCGATAGCTTTGATAAGGAACAGTTCCTTTCCACCAACAATAGGGTAATCGGCTATCAAGAAAAGGCTGACAGTATCCTAAAACGCATGGGGAAATCGTTGGAAAATGAAGATTTGGCCGATGTAAAAGCCTTGATTGAAGAGTTGGAGATTGCCTGTCCACTTTCAGGATCCAAAAACTGGACCGATGTAAAGCAGTTCAACCTCATGTTCGGTACCAAATTGGGCGCTTCTGCCGATAGTGCCATGGATCTATACCTGAGACCTGAAACCGCACAAGGTATTTTTGTCAACTTTTTGAATGTTCAGAAAACGGGACGGATGAAAATTCCGTTTGGAATTGCCCAAACTGGAAAAGCCTTTCGAAATGAGATTGTAGCACGCCAGTTCATCTTCCGTATGAGGGAGTTTGAACAGATGGAAATGCAATTTTTCATCAAACCCGGCACCCAAATGGAGTGGTACGAGGCTTGGAAGGAAAAGCGTATGAAATGGCACCTTTCTTTAGGAATGGGAGAAGACAATTATCGTTTCCATGACCATGAAAAATTGGCCCATTATGCCGATGCAGCTGCCGATATTGAATTTAAATTCCCATTTGGTTTTAAAGAACTGGAAGGGATCCATTCCCGTACCGATTTTGACTTGGCCAACCACGAAAAATATTCCGGTAAAAAACTGCAATACTTCGACCCAGAGGAAAACAAGAGCTATGTGCCTTATGTATTAGAAACTTCCATTGGTCTAGATCGTATGTTCTTGGCTGTGTTCTCCAATTCGCTGCAAGAAGAGGAGTTGGAAAACGGGACCACTCGAACCGTTTTGAAAATTCCAGCTGTTTTGGCTCCCAATAAAGTAGCGGTTTTGCCTTTGCTAAAGCGTGACGGACTTCCCGAAGTGGCCCAAAAGTTGGTAGAAGAGTTGAAATGGGATTTTAACGTGGATTATGATGAAAAGGATGCCGTTGGGCGCCGCTACCGTCGACAAGATGCGGCCGGAACTCCATTCTGTGTTACTATTGACCATCAGACCTTGGAAGATGACACCGTTACCATTCGCCACAGGGATACCATGGACCAAAAACGCGTGAAACTATCCGAGGTAAAGGACATCATCTCCAAAGAAGTGGATATGCGCTACTGGTTGCAGAAAATCCAGTAGACTTTTCATTCATTTTTTACAATTGCTTCCATGCATTCAATGAAAGTTGTATGGCTATTACCTAGTTGAAAATTACTGGGAAGGTCAAACAAAAACTCTTTTTGGTCATTATATAGTAGATAAATGCTATGATACACCACTTTTTGACCAAACTTGTTTATGGTCTTGGATTTTGGTGCTGCCGTGAGTTTTTTGAATTCATGGAACGGTATCAGGAGTGGTTTGGAAACGGGCTTTCTAAAAATGTTCCTCTTTTCTATAACCATATTTTTTTCAATGGTATTCACTGTGATACTTCTTGCAGCAACAAGAAAGGTAAAAACAATCCACGCAAACCCTATCAGCAATAGCCCCGTCACCCAAAAGCGGGAACTTTTAAAATTGGTGGGAATCATCCCTAAAAATGGAATGATAAACAGTAGCGTAAACAAACCTGCATAGAGGTAGGGATAGCCATGGACCTTTTTTAGGGTAAAATGGGTATGGTCTCCTTTAAGGTCAAAACGTAAAGTTGGGAAAATAGGGATATATCCCTCAAAAAGGTTCGCCAGTTTCAAATAATGAATTTTGAGATTTGCCATGAGCCAAACTTTGTGGAATGGCAAAATATCCCTAAAGGATATAATGACCGTAGTTCAATTTATGGATGGTGGCTATGGTTTGACAAAACCAAAAATCAATTAGAAAAAACTAGAACAGGCCAGTAATTTCCCCATCATCATTGATATCAATATTTTCCGAAGCCGGATGCGCTGGCAATCCGGGCATGCGCATGATGTCACCTGTAATGGGGATTAAAAATCCAGCCCCAACCGCAATTTCAATTTCCCGGACCGTAATGATGAAATCCTTGGGACGCCCCAATAATGCAGGATTGTCGGACAATGACTTCTGGGTCTTGGCAATGCACACAGGTAAGTGCTCCAAACCCAAATCAGCAATTTTTCGAAGGTTGGCCTTGGCTCTAGCCGTATAATCCACATACTCAGCCCCGTAGATTTCGGTGGCAATGGTGGCAATTTTGTCTTTGACACTGGAATTCCAATCGTACAGCGGTTTAAAGTTTGAGGTGTCGCTTTCCACCACATCAATCACTTTTTGGGCTAAATCCAGAGCACCCTCACCTCCTTTCGCCCACACATCGGCCACCGCTACGCGAATACCTTTTGATGCTGCCAAATCTTTGATCACTTGAATTTCTTCATCGGTATCCGAGGTAAATTTGTTAATTGAAATCACGGGAACGACCTGAAATTTGGCGATGTTTTCCAAGTGCTTTTCCAAATTGGGCAATCCTTTTTTAAGCGCTTCCACATCGGGTTCGGTCAGTGCTTTTAAGTCTGCTCCCCCATGGTATTTTAAAGCACGGATGGTAGTAGTAAGCACCACGGCCTTTGGTTTTAATCCGGCACTTTGACATTTAATGTCGAAGAATTTTTCGGCACCAAGGTCAAATCCAAAACCTGCTTCGGTGACCGTGTATTCTGAGTGGGACATGCCCATTAAAGTGGCAATGACCGTATTGGTGCCTTGGGCGATATTGGCAAACGGACCACCATGAATAATAGCTGGATTCCCTTCAATGGTTTGCACCAAATTGGGTTTTATGGCATCTTTCAGCAAAGCGGCCATGGCACCTTCCGCTTTCAAGTCTTTGGCGTAAATGGGCTTTTTATCAAAAGTGTAGCCGATGAAAATATTTCCCAAACGTTCTTTTAGGTCGCTGAGGTTTTCGGCCAAACAGAGAATGGCCATGATTTCTGATGCGGCAGTAATATCAAAACCAGTTTCCCGTGGGACACCTGAAGTAGTTCCCCCCAAACCTACAATTACGTGACGTAAGGAACGATCGTTCATATCCATGACTCGTTTCCAGCCAATGGTACGAGGGTCCAAAAGCAAGGAATTGGTCTTGCTTTGGATATTATTGTCGATAATGGCGGCCAAAAGGTTGTGCGCTTTTTCAATGGCGGCAAAATCCCCGGTAAAATGTAGGTTGATGTCCTCCATGGGCAGCACTTGGGAATAGCCACCTCCGGTGGCACCACCTTTTATTCCAAAAACAGGCCCGAGCGAAGGTTCACGCAGTACCACTGTGGTTTTCTTTTTCAACAGATTCAGACCTTCTGAAAGTCCAATGGACATGGTGGTCTTTCCCTCGCCGGCTGGGGTCGGGGAAATGGCCGAAACCAAAATAAGATGGCTCTTTTTGGCCTTTCCCTTGTCAATGGCTTTTAAGGGAAGTTTGGCCTTGTACTTGCCATACATTTCAATTTCATCGGCGGGGATGCCGAATTTTTCGGAAATAGCGGATATGGGTTGAAGTCCAACCTCCTTCGCAATTTGCAAGTCGGTCATTGTATAGAAATTTTTACATGGTAAGGAATCAAGTCGTTTTTCCTTAAACTTATTTACAAGATACTATAATCGTAGAAGTTAATTTATGACAAATGTCCCCTAAGAGTTACTCCACCCGAATGCCCTGGGTGGTAAAGGAGAGCCCTTGTGACCCTGAGGTGGAAATCATCACCCCCTCAAAATAAGGTTCATGTGTATTGGGCTTTATGGACCATTGAAACAAGAAGTTGGCGCCAGTTCCCCCGGACTGATCTTTTTCATCAATCACAATTTCCACGGTTTCCATGGGTTGGATGTAGATGGGTTTACTGAAATAGGTGCGGATGGAGTTTCCGTGCGTATCAAAATATTCCGCTTTACGGATGTAGATCGTATCCCTAAGATTGGTATTCCGCATACTGATGGTCCCCGTAAGATTGTGGGTGCGGTGCTCCGTTTCGCTATAGATTTGGGAGTACACGGAAAGATAACTGATGCCCTGCACCAAGGAATCACTGGCCGAAAGTGTTACCGTGCGGTTGTTCCAGTTTACGGGATGCATGGAACTCACCTCTTTTTGTGTTTTTTCGGCACAGGAGAAGATGAATAGCGATAAAACAATCAAGACCAACTTTTGCATAGGATGGTGTTAGGTCTGACTAAGATACGGAATAGCTGGTTATGAATTCAATCAAAGACCTTACCTCAATTTTTAGGAAACCGAGGCTTACAAATATTATTTTAGCTGACTGCGAATTGGTTTTGTCCAATACAAAATCAAAAAAATAATTGAGGGGATTAAAAAGAATGCCGCAATACCATACGCTAATTTGTCCGAGCCTTTAAAGGAATTTCTGTACATGAACGTAGTAATCAAAACTGTACCGATATAAACAAATTGAAATAGGGTGTAGATATAAAGACCGATTCTTTTTCTTTGAATCATTAAGAATGCGCCTACTAATGTTCCAATGGCAGAGCCTGCATAAATCCAACCACGGACATAATCATTGTTTTCACCCATCATGGAAACCATTTCATAAAAGTAGGCCCGTGCCATAGTAAAAATGGAACCGATAATGGTCAAAATACAAAGTGAGACTAAAAGCGTAACATTATTCTTGTGAATGGCCGTACTTTTCGTTTTGTATGACCCTTAAAGTATATGAAGAAACATTAAATGGTTGGCACAAATTGATGGTTATCGGATATCAATTGATGAAAGAACCTAATAGTACTTTGGCAGTGTTATGTCTGACTAAGATACGGAATAGTGGATGTTGTAAACCCGGTTCTCGATACCTGCCCGGTCCTGCAGGCGGGCTTTTCCTTCGGAAAAACTCGAACTGACGGGTTTTTGGTGTCATTCCTGGCAATCAACCTGAGTGCAGTTGAAGGGAGTCAAATATTGACACGCAAGGAATATGCGTTTTCACTCCCCAATCATCTTAATAAACTTGGCGGGCACACCGCCCACAATGCTATTGGCAGAGACATCCTTGGTTACTACCGCTCCAGCTGCTACCACGGCATTTTCACCTACGGTGACCCCTGCTAAGATGGTAGCTCCAGCGCCAATCCACGCATTTCGTTTGATCACCACCCGGTGCAGGGACAGCGATTTTCGGTTGGCGGGCGCAATGGGATGGTTTTCCGAAATGAGGCTCACTTTAGGGCCAATAAGCACATCGTCCTCAATGGTTATACCCCCCAAATCCAAAAAAGTACAATCGTGATTGATAAAGACATTTTTACCCAAGCTAATATGCCGCCCAAAATTGGTATGGAAAGGCACAAAGATGCGGGTACTGACATCAATCTTTTTTCCAATAATCTCACTGAGTCGCTCCCGAATCTGTTCTACACTGGTGGAGGTGTTCAGTGCTGCTTTCAATTCCATGGTCTTGGCCACCACTTTCCAAAGTTTAGGCATTTGAGGATCGCTATGCGCAATGGTGCCCCCTTCTCGCATGCGTTCAAACAGGTCTCGAGTATCGTGGCTCATAAGTACAAGGGTCTAGGTTAACCTTAAAGGTAGCCCATTTACCCTGTTACGAAGAATGACAAATGACAGTTTTCCTAAAAAAGATAGCCTAAACGAACCCCTACAAAGTAATTTCTGCCATTTCCAGGGTAAAAGAAGCGGGGTTGCGCACCGCCAAAGCCCGTGGCATTGATCAGAACAGATTGCGCATAGTTGGTGTCAAACACATTGTTGATCCCTGCGTACCCTCCAAGCGAAAAATGGTTGGAGAGCTGTGTTTTGTACCCCAATTTGGCATTAAAGACATTAAAAGAGTCACTGCTCAAGGTATTGGCATCGTTCAATGGAATTTGGTCAACAAATTGATGGGTAAGGTTCAATTGTAGGCCATTGGAATGTTGCAAATCTATCCCTGTGTTCAACCGATGTTTGGGCACCCCGGTCAACGGATTGCCGGAGTAGTCGTTGTCCTCATCCACAAAATCCACAAAAGTATGGTCGTTAAAGGTATAGCTAAAATAAGGCGCCAGTGAAAGTTGGTTGGAAAGCCTTGCAATATATTTCACATCCATTTCTACCCCTTGGTGACGGGTTTCCCCAGCGTTGGTGCCAATATATTGGTCCTCACCCACACGTTGGGCCACCAACAGGTTGTTGATGTCCATGCGGTATAGTGCCACATTGGCTGAAAATCGATTTTGCAATAGGGTCCATTGTGCCCCAATTTCGTAGTTAGTACCTGTTTCTTGGGCTATATTGGGGTTGATGACCCCATCGGGCGTTAAGGTCTCCTCCAAACCTGGATTGGAGAACCCACGGCTGATGTTGGCATACAGATTCCCATTATTTATAGCGTATTGCAGTCCAAAACTGGGCAGCAAGATGGCATCAAAATCTCGTTTTGCCGATGTATTGGCGGCACCTTGATTGAACAAATCCTTAAAATTGTAATGGGTCTTGTTGAGGTTGAGACCCACTTGGGCCGATAAATCGGCGGTAAAATTATAAGTGAAGGTCGCAAACGCATTAAACTGCCTACGGAATTCGGTGTTCTGACTCAAGCGGTCACCTTCAAGGCTACCGTTGCCGTTGTTGTCCTGGTACAGGTTCTCAATAGTGCTCCAATGGTATTCGTCCTTATAGAGTTCGGCCCCAAAGGTATATTCAGCCTTATCAAAACTGCCCTCAAATTGACTTCGGAAACCAAAACCGTTGGTAAACTCATCCAAAATATTGAACGGACGTGGCTCGTAATGGTCCGTATAGGTATAAAAAATACTACTGGTGTTCTTAAACGCTTCCGAAAATTGATAGGTGTGCGACAATCCTGTGAGCAGATACTTATTGGCTTCGTAACCTTGGGCTGCCAACCAGTTTCCAGCGGCACGGGTGGGGTCTTCCTCAAAATCGGTTTGGTTAATGGAGCTGGCAATGCCTGCGGTATAATCAATATAGTTCATTAGAATGCCCAAACTGCTTTTTGAAGTCAGGGTAACGTTGCTCGTTAACAAAAAGCCATCCCGTTCAAAGCGACTGTTTTGCCTATACCCATCCGTTTCCAAATGGTTGTAGCTAAAGGTGATGTCAAACGTTTTTTCAGAATGGGAAAACGAAAGATTGTCCTTCAGCATATTGTACGATCCAACAGTAGTGGTGTTTATGAGTTGGGTCTCGTCTGTTTGTGCCGATTTTGTATCTAAAATAATGGCTCCGCCCAAATTGGTGCCATAAGTGGTACCCTTTGGTCCCTTAATGACTTCAAGTGAGCCCAAATTTTCCAAATCGAAGGCCTCAATATCGGAGAAGTTGGTACCGTTGGTCACGGGAATGCCATTAAAATACATGCGGAGTTTGTCCGTTCCATACAGTGTACGGGCACCCACACCACGAATGGTAATCCGGTTGGTGTTGATGGCGCCGGAAAGGATATACACCCCGGAAATTTGGTTCACCGCAGAAGGAATATCGGTTGGATTAAAACGCTCAAAGGTTTTGGTACTGATTGTGGATGAAGCGGTAATCCCAGTTGCTTTTTTTGGAGCAAGATCTTCGGTAAGGATGATTTCATCCAACTGGGTTATGGAGTCTTTTTGAATATTCTGTGCCAGAATTTGGGTAGTACAGAGCAGCGTAAAACTGTAAAAAAGAAGTTTCATTGTGTTTTTAGGGGAATTGACTTGGTTCACTGGAGATGCTGTTTGCATGTATTGTTTTCTTCAGTTTTTGCACAAAAACGGATGGATTGTCCCACCATTACCAAGAGGCATTTTTTCGGAAAATAATACCGGGCCAACAGCAATACTATGGGATGGGTTGATTATGTGCATTTTGGTATCACAAAAATAAGAACTAATCTATCAGTTCTTTTAATAAAGTTGTTGTATTTGTCACTTGGGCAAATTCATCCTTTAGGTTGGCTAGGGCAGCATTGTGAATGATATCGGCACCCAGCCGTTTGCCATCCACCCCAATTTTGTCAAATGCGGCAGTGGCGTCAGAAATTAAGGTGACCTTGAAACCCAGATTGGCCGCCATCCGAACCGAAGTGGAGATACAATGCTCCGTGGTAAGACCAACGATCACCAAATTGGAGATGTCTCTGGATTTTAATCTTGTTTCCAAATCCGTTCCTATAAAGGCACTATTTACATTTTTTTGGATGATGGGTTCGTTTTCCAGGGGTTTAACCAAAGGATGAAAGTCATTTCCAGCTTTGCTGGGATGCAAGGGCGATGCAGGATTTGTGGAGCAGTGCTGCACATGAAAAATGGGCCACTTCTTTTCTCGAAAGACATTCAGAATTTTTTGGCAATTGGCTTCAGCATTTGGATTGCTGCGTTCCGTGCCGTAAAACTCCATTTCTTGAAGCCCTTGTTGAATATCGATAAGCAGTAAGGCAGTCATCCCCAAAAAATTTATAGCTAAAAGTAGGGATTAAAACCTGAAACCAACAGACAATCCTCCGCGATACATGAAGTTATCCTGGAAATCCTCTGGATTGATATTTCTGCCCAATCCACCAAAAATTTCCAACGTGAACCGCTGGTCGCGGGTAGACCATTTGTTCCCCAGCCCCAATCCTAAGGCAGTGGTGCTATATTCCCTGTTTCGCTGTAGGTCATTTTCAATTTCATCTTCCCCGGTGTAGTAGAGTCCAAACGCTTCAGCAAAGAACCCACTTCTGGGTTGATAGCCAAAATAAGCTCTAAAGTTGGGTCCTATTCCAAAATTTCCATTGTAATCGGTGGCATTATTGTCAAAATAAACTGTTGCACCAATACTGGCATCTTCACTGAAATAGTATTCGTAGGAACCTTCAACCGAAGAGGTGACCAAGAACAATCCAATGTTAAGCTTTATCTCATTGTTATTATAAAGAGGGGGATAGGCTTGGGCGGATAGTAAGAAGCCGGAAAACAGGAACCCAAGAAGAAAAAGTTTTTTCATGATGCATATTTTAATTCCAAGTAGAATAATCAATTAGCGTTCCAAAAACAAAGGTACGGCATGAATGCGGATCAGCTTTATTTTAACAAAACCCCTGCAATGGCTATTTTTAGGCAAAATTTTAGAATGAAGATTGTCTCGTACAATGTAAATGGAATCAGAGCCGCTATCAATAAAGGGTTTGTTGATTGGTTGCAGACCGTTAACCCAGATGTCGTGTGCCTACAAGAAATCAAGGCCATGAAAGAACAAGTGGATACGTCGCTTTTGGAGGAAGCCGGATATCCACATCATTATTGGTTCAGTGCCCAGAAAAAAGGGTACAGTGGTGTAGCATTGCTCTGCAAGGAGCAACCGGACCATGTGGAATATGGCACAGGAATCGATTATATGGATTTTGAGGGACGTAACCTACGAGTGGATTATGGAGACTTGTCCATTATGAGCATGTATTTGCCATCTGGCACCAATCTAGATCGTCTGGACCTTAAACTGACGTATATGGCCGATTTTCAAAAGTATGCGGATGAACTTCGGAAAGAACGCCCCAATCTTGTGGTCTGTGGGGATTATAATATTTGTCATGAAGCTATTGATATCCATGACCCGGTCCGGAATAAAAATGTATCTGGCTTTTTGCCTGTGGAACGCGAATGGATCGGCAACTTTATAAAAAGTGGTTTTATTGATAGCTTTCGACATTTCAACAAAGACCCCCATAATTATACATGGTGGAGTTATCGGGCCAATGCCAGAAACAATAATAAAGGCTGGCGTTTGGATTATGGGATGGTGAATGAATCATTGGCAGACCGTTTAAAACGTTCGGTAATCCTTTCGGAAGCTAAGCACAGCGATCATTGCCCCATTTTGTTGGAGTTGGAAAAATAACAATTGCTTTAAAACCCAAAAATTAGGATTGACTACCTTAGTCGTTTTAAAAAATATAGTTTGATGAAATACACTCGAATTCCACATACTGATATCAGAATAAGTAAAATTTGTTTGGGCACCATGACCTGGGGACGACAAAACACCCAGGAAGAAGGTTTTGAACAGATGGATTATGCCTTAGATCAGGGCATCAACTTTTTTGATACCGCAGAATTGTATCCTATTCCTCCCAAAAAGGAATTTTATGCTGTAACGGAGGAAATTATTGGAAACTGGTTCAAAAAAACGGGAAATCGGGATAAAGTTGTTTTGGCAACAAAGATGGCCGGGCCAGCTGGGCCTGCACCATACATTAGGGATGAGGGCTTCAACAAAAAAGAAATTGTTGAATCTGTGGAAAACAGTTTAAAACGACTCCAAACGGATTATCTTGATTTGTACCAACTGCATTGGCCAGAGCGAAACACCAACTATTTTGGTCAGCGAGGGTATAATGCTCATGCGGTGGATTCTTGGGATGATAACATTCACCAAATCTTGGAAACTTTTCGGGATTTGATTGCTGAAGGAAAGATTCGTCATTTGGGACTTTCCAACGAAACACCATGGGGCACCATGCGCTTTTTGGAGGAAAGCAAGGTGCACCAAACACTTCCAAGAGTAAAGACTATTCAAAACCCATATAACTTGTTGAATCGTCTTTTTGAAGTAGGGCTCTCTGAAATTTCGATGCGGGAGCAAATTGGACTTTTGGCCTATTCACCACTTGGTTTTGGGGTGTTGAGCGGAAAATATCTAGATGAAATCCCACCTAGAAAAGGACGAATCACCCTTTTTCCAAATTACGGTCGCTATAGTAGTGATACCGCAGTGGAAGCTACCAAAAAATATGCGGCATTGGCCCAAAAACATGGGTTGAGCATGGCCCAAATGGCCTTGGCTTTTGTGAATACCCGTCCGTTCCTAACAAGCAACATTATTGGAGCCACTACCATGGAACAGCTTAAGGAAAATATTGGTAGTATTGAGGTGAATCTTTCGGATGAGGTGTTAAAGGGGATTGAGGAAATCCACAATGCTATTCCTAATCCGGCACCATAATTTATCCGAAGAGTAGGCCGACCACATCCTCAATTTTAGATACTTTTTGTATCTGGATTGTGGTGTTTTTTAGTCCGATTTTATTGCTCTTGGAGACATAAATAGTGGTGAAACCCAATTTTTCGGCTTCCAAAATGCGTTGGTCTACCCGTTGAACAGGACGAATTTCCCCTGCGAGACCCACTTCTGCAGCGAAACAGACTCCTTTTTCAATGGGAATATCGGCATTGCTGGAAAGAATGGCGGCCATAACCGCCAAATCTATGGCAGGATCATCCACCGAAATACCTCCGGTAATGTTCAAAAAGACGTCTTTGGCGGCCAATTTAAAGCCAGCCCGTTTTTCCAATACAGCCAAGAGCATGTTCAAACGTTTGGCATTGAACCCTGTGGCGGAACGTTGCGGGGTTCCGTAGACCGCAGTACTCACCAAGGCCTGGATTTCAATCAATAAGGGACGCATGCCCTCCACGGTAGCTGCAATGGCAGTTCCGCTGAGGTCTTCCTCGTTTTTGGAAATGAGAACCTCGGACGGGTTGTTTACTTCCCGAAGCCCACTGCCCTGCATTTCGTAAATGCCCAATTCGGCTGTGGAACCGAAACGGTTTTTTAGGGAACGCAGAATGCGATACACGTAGTTACGGTCCCCTTCAAACTGAAGCACGGTATCCACCATGTGCTCTAAAATTTTGGGTCCGGCAATTGTCCCATCTTTGGTGATGTGCCCCACCAAAATGACCGGGGTATGACTTTTCTTGGCAAATTTGATAAGCTCCGCAGCACATTCCCGAATCTGCGAAATGCTTCCGGCAGCCGATTCAATATAATCGGTATGGAGGGTTTGAATGGAATCGATGACGACCAAATCTGGCTCCAATGAGGCAATTTGCTGAAAGATGTTCTGGGTTTTGGTTTCGGTAAGGATGAAGCAGTTCTCACTATTGGGTTGAATACGGTCTGCCCGCATTTTGATCTGCCGTTGGCTTTCTTCCCCAGAAACATACAAGGTTTTAAAGGGTAGTTTCAACGCAATTTGGAGCAACAGCGTACTTTTTCCAATACCCGGTTCACCTCCCAATAAGGTTAAGGAACCCGGAACGAGTCCACCACCCAACACCCTGTTGAACTCTTGATCTTGGGTGTCTAAGCGAAGTTCACTTTCATGGGTGATTTCAGAAACGCGGAGGGGTTTGTTGGCCTTTTTGTCGGAGACACTGCTGGCCTTCCAACCTCTTTTATCCTCTTTTTGTACCACCTCCTCCACAATGGTATTCCATTCTTTACAAGCGGAACATTGTCCGACCCATTTTGCATATTGGGTGCCACAGTTTTGGCAAAAAAAAGCGGTTTTGGTCTTGGCCATTCCTTGAATT
This sequence comes from Bacteroidia bacterium, assembly GCA_030427985.1. Classification (GTDB taxonomy): domain Bacteria; phylum Bacteroidota; class Bacteroidia; order Flavobacteriales; family Flavobacteriaceae; genus Flagellimonas. The sequence continues at coordinate 30,473 of JAUIBH010000030.1, forward strand.
CAGGTTTTGGCTAAGATAGCAAAGTCCGTAAAAGAAAATGGGATTTTAGTATCCGAAGTCTGCTTTGAGGGCATCAATTTTTTCCAAGGCCATATCCTTCGTCAAAAAGTCGATTTCCTCCATTTGGAATGCTTTTTCAAAAGTCTTGAAGGCTTTTTTGGGTTCTCCCAGTTCTTCGTAGTATTCGCCTTCAAAATAAAATCCCATCATGGTTTCCGGATATTGATCCTTGCAGAGGTCTGCCAATGGCTTTAAGGACTCAAAGTCATCCTTTTTTCTGCAAGCGGCATAAATGGCCATAATATCGTTGAGTTCCACCGGTTTTTCAAAACCGAAGAGTTTTTCAATCAAGGCATACCGATCTTCTAGATATTTAAAAGCGGGCTCATCAGAAGTAATGATCTCTGTTTTATACTCTTTTGGGGAAATAGGTCGGAATATTTTAAAGACATTGTCAAACGCTTTGCCAATTCCATAAGCAACTACGGAAACATGGTCGGCGTTTTCATATTCATCAAAGAAATAATGCAGTGACTCCTTGGTAATGGAATTGATGTTGTGGTTCATTTGAAGGATGAGTTGTCTATCGTCCGAAGCCTCTTTTTCTACAATGACATTGTAAAAAATCTCTTGGTCCAATGCGGATAAACGGGCGGGCACCCTATTTTCCATTTCTGGGGCCAAAATAGGGGAAATGCTCACATAGGAATTGAAAAGCGACCGGTCCTTAAACAAATAATAGTTGCCAAAATTGGCTGTAATGTCGTACCCGATGAACATTTTAAAAGGGGCAATATTGTAGCTGGTTTCGAGATAAGGAATGATTTCCGTGCCTAAAAATTCGTAGAACATTTTTCCTTTATCGGAGGGAAGGCCGGTATCTTGCTCATAGGCACAATCTTCCCAACGGATATCGTTTTTGCCTTGGTCAACACCCACTACAATAGCTTTAGGCATGCGACCCAATCTGCTTTGAAATTTTACATTGGCCACTACCAAATCAAACAGGTATTCGGCATCCATCACAACAATGAGCGGATATTTTTTTTCTTCAGTATAGTCCTCTGGAAAATAGTAAGAAACGTCTCTTCGCTCTTGAAGTTTGAAGGATTCAAAGATCTCCCTTTTTACCTGCGCGCCAAGATTAAGGCACACAAGACCCATCAATAGAAACAATAGACGGTTTTTCATTGGTTAAGATTTTGTTGGCTGGGGCCTACCGATTTCTATTCAATAACGGTAGGACAATGAAGGATATTGTACCAAAAACCACAACCATTAGGGTTTGTGCGATCCACATGATCCAGCCAAAGGCATCGCCGGAAACGGAGCTAATGCCAAAAATGCCCAGCGCGGCGCTTACAGCGATAGGATACAGCCCAATTCCACCATTGGTGGTGGACATGGCAAAGGCGCCACCCACAAAGGCAACCAACAATTCACTTAGGGAAAGCGACATGGTTTCGGCCACGGTGTGCTTTATGACCCAAAACATGCCAATATAGGCGGCCCAAATAAAGAAGGTATGAAAAATAAAAGGCCATTTTTTCTTCATTTTGAAGACACTCAATACTCCATCCAATAATCCATTTAAAAAGGATTTGAGCTTTTGTGCCAAAGCCGATTTTGATTTTCGGATGACTGCCGTGGAGATGAACAATCCGGCTATTCCAACCAGTAGAATGCCAAAGGCACCAAGAAGGTTGACTCCTTTTTCCTCCAGAAAGGCCAAAATAATATCAGTTTGAAGCAAAAGGGTAATGATAATGACCAACAAAAGCATTAACAGGTCAATGACCCTTTCGGTGACGATGGTACCGAATCCTTTTTCAAAAGGTACTTTTTCATAGGTGGTCAATGCCGTGGCCCTTAAAATTTCACCAGATCTAGGAATTCCAAGATTGGCAAAATAGGAAATAAGTACGATAAAGATATTGTTGATGATCTTGGGCTTGTATCCCATGGGTTCCAAAAGAAAGTTCCAGCGGATGGCCCTGGAAATGTGACTCAAAATCCCGATAATCACGGATATGGTCACCCAAAAAGGGCTCGCATTTGAAATATAGTGGATGATTTGTTTGCGCTCTTCTGGGGTAGTGGAATTATAGGAATACCAAACCAAAAAAAGCCCAACAGCAATGGGGACAAAAATTTTCAGGAATTTTTTCAGGGATTTGCCCAAAACTAGTTTAAAAGATTGGTGGCTTCGTTGGGGAAGACCAAAGCGGGATTGAATGACTTGGCCTCTTCAATGCTCATCCAGGCATAGGTGATCAAAATCAACACGTCACCCACGGCCACTTTACGGGCGGCGGCTCCGTTAAGGGTAAGCTCTCCAGAACCTCTTGGTCCAGGAATGGCATAGGTTTCCAACCGTTCACCGTTGTTGTTGTTCACAATCTGTACTTTTTCGCCCCTAATGATATTGGCGGCATCCATGATGTCCTCATCAATGGTGATGCTACCGATATAATTAAGGTCGGCCCCGGTTACTTTTACCCTGTGAACTTTAGATTTTACAACTTCTACTTGCATGGTGCAAATGTATCAATTCAATCTTAGATTATCTATTAGGCGAACACCATCGGCATAAACGGCAATGAACGCCCTATATTTTGTGTCATTTTGCTTTTTGAGCATTGGCGTGAGGGTATCCTCATCGGCAATTTGAAAATATTCCAACTCAAATAGCGGATTCTTTTCAAATTCTTCCTTTGCCCAATCCGTTATTTTTGTTGCACTTTCCGTGCCAAATTTTGATTTGGCAGTCTGGAGGGTTTCATAAATGAAACTCGCCTTTTCCCTAGTCGTTTTAGAGAGCCTTTCATTACGTGAGCTCATGGCCAATCCATGCGGTTCACGCTCTATGGGACATCCAATGATCTTACATTTCAATTTTTTGAAATCTGCCATTTTTCGGATAATTTGGAGTTGCTGGAAATCCTTTTCCCCAAAATAGGCCTTGTCGGGAGAAACGTTTCTCAGGAACAGTTCCACAATGGTGCCTACGCCATCAAAATGGCCCTGCCTAAATTTGCCCTCCATAACTTTATCCAGACCATCGAACTCATAACTCTGACTTTTAATATCATCGCCATAGATTTCATCAACGGAGGGAACAAAAACAATGATTTTTTCCGAAACACTTCCCAAAAGTGCCAAATCCCGATCTAGATTTCTGGGATATTTTTCAAGATCATCCTTTTTGTCAAATTGTGTGGGGTTTACAAAGATGCTTACAACTACCCTATCATTTTCCTCAAGAGCTTTTTTGACCAGTGAAATATGTCCTTCGTGAAGGGCGCCCATAGTGGGCACAAGCCCAATGGTACGGTTCTTGTTGCGCTCTGCCAGAAGGAAGGACGTGAGTTCTTTTTTATGGTCAAATAAGTGCATTATATGGTTTAAAAGCGTGCAAAAATACTATAAATACTGGTAATCAGCATAATTTTTGTACTTTTGCAGCTACGTTTTTCGGATAAACAAAAGAAAGTGTTTATGAATGGTAAAAAGATATTGTTTGTATCTTCTGAATTAGTTCCTTACCTCCCAGAGAATCCAGTTTCCTTAATGTCCTACGAAGCGCCCCGAATGGTGAATAGCAATGGTGGGCAAATCCGCATTTTTATGCCAAGATATGGAAACATCAATGAACGGAGGCATCAATTACACGAAGTAATTCGTTTATCGGGGATGAATTTGGTCATCAATGATATGGATATGCCCTTGATCATAAAAGTGGCATCCATCCCAAAAGAGCGAATCCAAGTCTATTTTATAGACAATGAAGAATATTTTAAAAGAAAGGCAACTTTTGCAGATAGCGAGGGAAACTTGTTCCCGGACAATGATGAGCGAGCCATTTTCTTTGCCAAGGGTGTAGTGGAAACGGTTAAGAAGTTGAATTGGTCCCCGGACATTATCCATGTTCATGGTTGGATGGCTTCTTTGCTCCCTTTGTACCTTAGAGAGTATTATGCAGATGAACCCCTGTTTGCCGATAGTAAAATAGTCACCTCTATCTATAACAAAAGTTTTGAAGGCGAACTGGACGGTGAAATGATCAACAAAATTGCTTTTGATGGTATTGATAAGGACCAGATTTCATCACTTTCCAAGCCTGACTATAATAATTTGTTAAAGGTTGCTGCAGATTATTCCGATGCCATTATTTTAGCCGCGGAAGAGGTGGCGGAGGATTTAAAGAACCACATAGATAATCTTTCCAAACCAGTGTTGCCCTATGTTTCGCTTCAAGAAGCGGAAGAGGCCTACACAAATTTCTATAATACAGAGGTTTTAAAATAAATTGCATGAAATTTTCCAGGATGATAAAAGTTTCGGCCTTGGTTGGAACTTTATTTTTAATGACAGCTTCTTGTGAAGATGAACTGGACACCATAGGCGAAGGTGTTATAGGGGGAGACCCTTTTGTTACGGGCACCGCAGAGTATGATGTTTTTGCCTTTAACAAGAGCATTGTTGCCGTACAGACCAACCGCCTGCCATTGTACCAATTGGGCACGTTCAACGACCCGGTTTATGGAAAACGCAAGGCAAGTATTATGGCCCAGATCACCCTGCCCAGTTCAGAACCGATTTTTGGGGATTATTCCCAAGCTACAGAGAACAATGCCGATTCTGATGATAATGATGCCACTGTTCCTGAAGAAGAAACCGTTAAGGAAGTCTACTTGTACATACCGTTCCAAAGGCCCCCTTCTGTCTCGAATGATAGTGATGGAGATGGTGTAGAGAATGAGTTGGATGTTAAACCCTATGACCCCACTTCAGATTCAGATGGCGATGGGGTTACGGATATTGAGGAGAAGAACATTGGTTCCAACCCGCTTGATGCCGATGAAGATGGTACTGGAGCTGATTTTGTCCCCAATATTTTCCCAAAAACCTATGATTTGGACAGTATTTACGGAAACAGGGAAAAGACTTTCGAAATAAAAGTGTCAAAGTCGAACTATTTTCTTCGGGATTTGGATCCCAACACCAATTTTGAGGAACGGCAGCGTTATTTCTCCAACCAAGACTTTTCAAGTTTTATAGGAGAGGAACTTACCAAGGATGGTGAAAAGATCGTAATTATAGATAATAAGGAAATGTTGACTTTTGCCGAGGATGATCCAGATACGGAAGATGTTGACGAATCTAAAACAGTAGTGGAATCTCGTTTGGCACCTGGCATCCATGTGAAGTTAAATGAAGCCTTCTTTCAACAGAACATTTTGGATAAGGAAGGGCAACCCGAATTGCTGAGCCAGTCCAATTTTGCCAATTTTTTTAGGGGTGTTCATATTACCGCAGGGGATATGGATTCAGAAGACCTAATGTTTTTGTTGGACCTGACGAGAGCCAATATCACCATCACCTATACATACCAGGATTACAACGCTGCAGATGGAGAGGTGGAAACGGCAGAAAAAGATTATGTTCTTAACTTATTGAGCGTAAACACGAACACAAACAGCTACGTTGGAAATGCCGTCAATATTTTTGAAGAAGAACCGCTTTCTCCAGATATTGCAAGTGAATTGGACAATGGGCAAAATGCCTCCCAGATTTATGTCAAAGGGGCAAAGACCCTTACCGAAATACGTTTGTTTGAAGAAACCTTGAATGGTGGAGTGGACATCATCAACCAGATCAAGGCAAACAATTGGATCATCAACGAAGCCAATCTGGTCTTTTATGTAGATCAGAGTGCACTGGGAGAAGGGGTTGTGGAACCCCCAAGACTCTACCTGTACAATGCAGAAACAAATTTGCCTTTATACAATATTCCAACAGAAAATAACCTTAATGATGGCCCATTGGGTCGCTACCTTAATTATGATGGGATTATTGACAAAGAAAATAATACTACAAAATATACCATCAGAATAACCGAACACCTTAATAATATTATTGTTAGGGATTCCACAAATGCCAGTTTGGCACTGACCTTGACATCAAACATCGATTTTATAAGGACACAAGAGGGGATGGATGGCAATAATCAAGGGATTGATGTTCCTGTGAGGGCATCCATAAGCCCTTTGGGCACTGTTCTGTACGGTAGTAATGTTGACCCCGCTAACGAGGACAAGAAACTAAAGCTTGAAATTTATTATACCGAAGCGAACTGATATTGCTTCTTATGCTTAATTTTACGTTGTTCATCGTTTTGAACGTGTCGTTTTGTTGATTTTTGGCCAATAGATTATACTTTTAATGACCTAAACCTAGCAACAACCGTTCATCAAAAATCGATCTTATGTGTGGAATAGTAGGGTATATTGGTCACAGAGACGCATATCCCATAATAATAAAAGGTCTTCAAAGACTGGAATATAGAGGTTACGATAGTGCTGGAATTGTACTTTTTGACGGAGAAAACACCAGCTTGTCCAAAACCAAAGGTAAGGTTGAAGACTTAAAGCATAAAGCTGAAACTTCAATATCTACAACAGGAAAACTTGGACTTGGTCACACAAGATGGGCCACCCATGGGGTTCCCAACGATGAAAACTCCCATCCCCACTATTCAAATTCGGGTGATTTGGTAATTATCCATAATGGAATCATCGAAAATTATGAGTCCATAAAAACGGCACTGATCAAAAGAGGCTATTCCTTTCAATCTGATACGGATACAGAAGTATTGGTCAACCTTATTGAAGAGGTCAAGAATAAAGAAGGTGTAAAGCTCGGCAAAGCAGTTCAAATTGCATTGAACCAAGTTGTAGGCGCCTATGCAATTGCCGTTTTTGATAAAAATAAGCCTGATGAGATTGTAGTGGCCAAACTGGGCAGCCCGTTGGCCATCGGAATTGGGGAAAACGAATATTTTATTGCATCGGACGCTTCGCCATTTATTGAATTTACCAATAATGCGGTTTATTTAGAAGATGAAGAAATGGCTATCATACGCATTGGTAAGGAAATCAAGTTGCGTAAAATCAAGGATGACTCCATTGCCTACCCCAATATCATGGAGCTTCAATTGAATCTTGAGGAGATTGAAAAGGGAGGCTACGAGCATTTCATGCTCAAGGAAATTTATGAGCAACCCAGAGCCATATTGGACACCTACAGAGGGCGTTTGCTTGCCGATCAAGGCCTGATAAAAATGGCAGGGATAGATCAAAATTTAGAAAAATTCCTCAATGCCAACAGAATTATTATTGTGGCCTGTGGAACATCATGGCATGCTGGATTGGTTGCCGAGTACATCTTTGAGGACTTAGCCAGGATTCCCGTTGAAGTGGAGTACGCTTCCGAATTCAGGTATAGAAATCCAGTGATTACCGAAAATGACGTGTTGATCGCCATTTCGCAATCTGGAGAAACTGCAGATACTTTGGCGGCCATTAAGTTAGCCAAAAAAAGAGGGGCTTTTGTATTTGGCGTGTGCAATGTTGTGGGCTCGTCAATAGCCCGGGAAACCCATGCAGGTGCCTATACCCATGCAGGGCCGGAGATTGGAGTGGCTTCTACAAAAGCGTTCACCACACAAATTACAGTACTCACTTTAATTGCTCTTAAACTGGCGCAAGAAAAGGGAAGCTTATCACAATCTAAGTACCATGAATATTTGGCGGAGCTTGAAAGTATTCCAGCCAAAGTGGAGAAAACGTTGGAGTCCAATGCGATTGTGGAACAGATTTCAGAAAAGTATAAGGATTCTACTAACTGTCTGTATTTAGGAAGGGGATATAATTTCCCTGTAGCCTTGGAAGGTGCCCTAAAGCTGAAGGAAATCAGTTATATCCATGCAGAGGGCTATCCAGCTGCCGAAATGAAACATGGCCCCATTGCTTTGATCGATGAACAAATGCCCGTTATTGTCATTGCAACCAAAAAGGGACATTATGAAAAGGTGGTGAGCAACATTCAGGAAATTAAGTCCAGAAATGGGCGGATCATTGCCATTGTTACCGAAGGGGACAAAACCGTAAAAGAACTTGCGGACCACGTTATTGAGGTTCCCGAAACTTCGGAAGGACTATCGCCCTTATTGACCACAATACCATTGCAATTATTATCGTACCACATAGCCGTAATGCGGGGATGTAATGTGGATCAACCCAGAAATTTGGCAAAATCGGTTACTGTGGAGTAACTTTTCAGATTATTAATTTACTATATAATAGCACCCAATTGGGTGCTATTTTTATGAAATAGACATATTTAAACCATATTTTTTAAGAAAAAAGTATTATGC
>JAUIBH010000126.1 GCA_030427985.1 Bacteroidia bacterium
GGAACGTAGACTGGACTTTTCATTAAAGGTATGTAGCCAGTTCAAGGTGCCATTGAGTGCCATAAAATCATACCGATTCTTGTCGGCATTAACATTTTCTATTTGCGAAATTAGGTCAAGCTCGTAAACATCCTTACTAAAAAAACCCGTTAAAAAAACTTGATTATTGGCATTGGGCAGCCATAATAATTTTAAGGTAGTATCATAAAACTTGGCTTTGGTGTCCTTCAACCTTTTTGAAAAAAGAGGGAGTAAAAAATCGGTAAATCCGGCCCTGGTGCCTGCTATTAAATTTAGCTTGTCCTTGATCAAAGGGGTCTCAACCGTCAATCGACTGGAAACCAGACCAACACCACCTGAAAGTTTAAATTTGTCCGAATACGGTTTTTTTACCCCAACATCCAAAACCGAGGCTGTCCTGCCCCCGTAACGGGCAGGTATATTGGCCCTGTACAAATCTATGTTTGACAAAACATCAGGTGTAAAAACCGAAAACAAGCCAAACAAATGGGTGGGGTTATATATGGGGGCATAATCGTAGAGTATCAGATTTTGATCCAATGAACCTCCCCTGATGGACAGCCCATTGCTCACCTCCCCTGCATTGTTTACACCGGGCAACAGCGTCATGCTCCGCAACACATCATATTCGCCCAGACCAGAGGGAACCTTTATAAGATCCTGACTTTCCAGCCGTAAAACCCCCATTTGGGGCAAATCTACATTTTCATTTTTTTGTTTGGCGCTCAAGAATATTTCCGATAGCTGTTCCACTCTTGGAAACAATTGGGTTTCAAGGCTTGCATCGGTGGTCAGGTCCACATTTAGATTATTGCTCCCGTAACCCGTATAGGAAACCGTTATTTGGTATGGGCCAGCTGGAAGGGTTCTGGAATAGTTCCCATCATCATCAGTAACTCCACCACAATTGCACTCCTGAATATAAACATTGGCATTCTCTAGGGGGCTTCCCGTACTCGCATCAAAAACGGTAATGGAAAACAGCTTGTCCTCGGTCTGGCCATATAGCAATACGCTGCCCAGTAGTGCACAGAGCAAAAATGAAAAATACGTTTTTTGATTCATGAAAATGCCAAAGCCATGAAGGTAACATGAAATTATAGAAATTTGAAAGAGAACATAAAAAACAATTGAATTGTAGTATACATAACAATTTCAACATGTTAGGCGTGCAGCAAAATGGAGCCTGACTATGAAAAGGGATATAGTTTCAATCAAAAAAAACGCCCTACCAGTGTGATAAGACGTTTTAATTTATTGTTATGGGATTGACGCTACAGTATCTCTACCACTTCTAGGTCAAACACCAAATCTTGGCCCGCCAAAGGATGGTTGGCATCTATGATAATATCTTCTTCTTCAACTTTGGCCACTCGAAACTGTTGTTCCTGTCCTTGTGCATTGGAACCCACCAAGCCCATTCCTACTTCAGGTTTAAGGTCTTCGGGCAATTGTGACTTTGAAATTTTCTGAAAAAGTGATTCGTTGACCTCTCCGTAGGCATCTTTTTTATCGATGGTAATGGTTTTCTTTTCATTCACGGCCATGTCAATAAGACCTTTTTCAAATCCTGGTATAAGTTGACCCTGCCCCAAGGCTACTTCCAAAGGTTCTCTTTGCAATGAACTGTCAAAAATTTGCCCATTGGTAAGCTTACCTGTGTAATGTACCTTTACCGTATCATTCTCCTTTACTTTACTCATAATTTTTGTTTATAGTTTTAAAATCAAAACGTTGCAAATATAGGAGCTATAAAATGGTTTAACGAAGAAGTTAACTGAAAGGTTAGAAAACAGCTAACTCAGGCATTTCCCTACTAGCTTTCAATTTTACCCTTTAATTCGATTACACCCCTCCTTTCAATACATCTTGCCATTTTTGGAGTTCATCCCACTGACCTATCTCAGCCAATTTGGCTTGAGCGGGCCAAGTTTTGGTCATCCCTCTGTGGGTGGTAAACGCCGGCCCTCCATCCTCAATGATTTTCTCCAAAACACCTACTGAAGTATTGGATAACTGATGGTAATTTTTAATGCCCTTATTGTTGAGCAAACCTTCTATTTTTGGTCCAATGCCTTCCACTTTTGTGAGGTCATCTTTAGCATTGGATGTAGAGCCACCTCCAAAAATCTGTTTAAGAAGCCACCCAAGAATCAAGCCAAGAATAAAAGCGGCCAATAGCCATAATATCCAGGTCCAGAATACATCTGAACCATCACATGCTGTTGTGTTTATTTGTAATGCCATAATTGTATTTTTAAAAGTTTAGTCGATTATTTTGATTTCAACACGTCGATTCCATTTTTTGTTTTCCTCTGTGTCGTTGGGTTTCCAAGGATCAGTCTCTCCTTTGGAGTCTACCATAATTTTTCCTTCTTCCACGCCAAGGCTCACCAAATGCGCTTTATATTCTTGGGCGCGTTTCAGTCCGAGTTCCACATTATACGCTTCCTCTCCATCAGAGTCAGTATGGCCGGTGATGGAAATTTCATCTCCTGAACTGATCAAAAACTCAGCCAACTCATCAAAATACGCCAAAGTGGACTCACTGGTGATTTCCTCATCAGAATCGTACTTGTAAAAAATCTTGGTGTGGTCCAAATGTTCAATGACATCAGCGTTTCGCGTAACCCACTTATACTTTAATTCGTGAAGCATTTGGGTCTTTGTAACTTCGCAATCACCCGCAGCACGTGCGCCAGTATGAATATCCCCTGGTGAAATTTCATCAAACAAGGTTTTAACTTTTTCTGCCCTAGCAATACCATCACTTTCAGTCTCTGAAGAAAAGTAAGGTCCAACTAAAAGGAGTTGTTTACCCGCTCCTTGACCAGCTAAAATTTCGGCCTTTTTGTCGGGCCATAAATCATTGGTAATGACTTCCCCCGTGGTACAATCAAAAATCAGAGGACCGTACATGGGTGCTTCCACAACCTCCTCTGGACAACACACCACTGTATCTTTATACCACCCCCAGCTATACCAAGCCAGCAATAGAAAAAGAAACAGTAGCAAAATGGCTAGTGTTTTTTTCATTGTTTATAAAAATTTGATTATTAAGCCTTTAAGGTAATCAAAAAAGGCTTTCGGTAGTTAAAGGACTACAAAAAAAGGCAAGAATTATAAATCTATGTGCTGAAGCCCAGAAAGTCCAATACCTATCCTGCTAACAAAAGTATAGGTACAGTTCTCGAAGTCTTTGATGGTCTGAACCCCAAAGTCATCGCAAAAAAAGAAGTTGTAAAATTAAGTATCGGGGTTGTTACTTTTTATTGAGTTCCACCAATTTGTCATCGCTCCACTCCCCTCCAGCGACCACATCGCCTTCAGAATCGTAAAACTTCCCGGCACCGCTACGTTTGTCATCCTTCCACTCACCAGTGTACTTTTCACCATTGGGCCAGTAATAGGAACCATAGCCGCTACGCTTGTCATTGGTGTAGTTACCTACATAATATTCCCCATCAGGCCAATAGAAAGTACCCTCTCCGTGTCTCTGGTTGTTCTTCCACTGCCCTTCATACCGGCTTCCGGTATCCAATAGGGCCACCCCAAACCCATGGGCTTTCCCATCTTTTACCTGACCGATGTAGTGCATTTGGTTTCCCTTTTTGCTTTTGAAGGTAAGATACTCCCCAAAGGATTTTTGTTGAAGCTGCTTTTTTATGCGGGCCAGCTGTACTTTAGTTTTTTCCAGGGAAAAATTAAGGGAGTCATATTTTCTAACGGCCACCTCTTCATTCCAATTTGAATTTGAATTGGGAAGCGAGTCTAGATGGGCAAAAATGCTATCTGGAATGGTTTTCTTCTGGGTATTGTTATTCCTCAATTTTTCGGCCAAGGCAATTCGTAATGGAATAATACTGTTGTGCTCTTCAGCATTCATGGAAGCACTATAGGATGCAATGGCGGCATCATAATCACCTTGGAGCAACACGGAGTCTATTTCCGTCAATCGCTCGTATTCGTTTAATTTATCTGAAATGTTCTTATTTTCTCCAGAAACTTGAGCCAATTCTTTCTGCAGCTGAACCGACCTTGAAGCAAAGAAAAGTGTTGCTAAGGCAAAAACGGCTGAAAGGACAAAAGGAAAATATTTTTTCATTTTCAAGGTGCTTTTTTTGTTTGGTTCACTCTAGATACGTGTTAATCGTTCAAATGGATGTCTGGAAGTTTATTTTTTACCCTTCTAAAGTCGGGTGAGAAATACACATGAAAGCGCATGGTCCAAGATTGCTTGTAATAGCCCCCATTGTACAACTCCTGACCTTGGGAGTACATTAACCCAGCGGCAAAGGTCAACCTTGGCGTGGCAATATACCCTATGGTTGTGGTCAAACGAAGGTCTTCCATAGGACTGTCCACCACTTCTTTTCCACTCTGCATAATAAGTTCTGCCTCTGGAGAAATGTAGAATGTCTTGGGTTGCAATTTATGGTCGTTCAATGGGATTTTAGCCCGAAACATATACCGCCAACGATTCCTGAAAATATACTCACTGTCTTCAGCAAAACCCTGGGTCCAACGATGTTCTATCCGTATCCGGTGATATAGCATGGCCGAATAAAAAGGCATGGCAAATTGGTATTGGTGCCAAATACGCCATTCCGGGACCACATTTCGGTCTTCTGAGTCTTCATCCGTATTAAAATTGATGCGCACTACCCCACCCAAACTCACATTGGTCTTTTTGGAAAAAATATAACCAATGGCATGCCGGTTATAAATTTGACCAATTTGGCCTATAAAAGGGGTACTTTTGGTCTCCTCAAACCTAAAATGGGTCTGGGCATCCCAAAAAAAGCGTTTCCCAATCCGAATATTTCCGTATGTGTTGAACCAAACTTTGGTTTTTGGGTCTTTGTATTTTGAATACTCAGGCAATACTTCAGGTTCCGATTCTTGTGCAAAAACCGTACTTACCAACCCGCTAACGACCATAACAGTCACCAAAAAGCCTTTTCTGCTGCTCATCATGCTTATTGGTTTTTAAAGGTTGATTGCTGGTGTAGCAATTGTAAAACTTCTTTGGGGCGCTTTTCTCGCCTTAGCTTACGCTCCAATTTTTTAGTGTTTTCATCCCGAAGCTCCAACATACGTTGATAGGAATGTTCCATTTGATCATTCAGGGTGCCAGCGTTATCACATTGCAGTTCTTGGATAATTGTTGTAATAAAGTAGGGAATCAAAACTTCCTCGTAGGCGTTTACAATCCGCTTTTTGACATCTTCCTCCATGACATTGGCCATAAAGGGGTTCCAAACAGCATCGGTATACTTTTCTTGGATTTCCTGCTTCTGCTGTGGAAGGCTGGCCACAGAGCTGGCTAGACTATTTAATTGCGAAAGGCATGTTTTTGCGCCTTGGCCATATTCCAATTTCGCATTGGGCTCTTCAATTGACGCATAGGTGGTCAACGAACTATCTGCCACCTTCTTCATGATCGCCATGGCTTCTTTGTATTCGGTTGGAAACGAGTCCGGCAGGGAGTCCATTTGTTGTTCCAAGGCATTGTTCAATGCAATCAGCTCCTCCTCTAATCCATTTAAAATTTGAAGTTGTTCCTCATTCGTCAGCCTAGAGGAAAGTGATCCTTTGATGTATTCCAAGCTCATTCTGGCATAGGTGCCCAACGCTGCAACGGACAGTAAATCATTGCCCTCGTATCCAAATTCTTCAGAACTCGGCAAACGGAATGTACGTTGTCCCTCAGCTGTTTCAGACGTTACCACAATTTCCTTTTCAGGTTTCCCGTTGGGCCAAAGTCGCTCCAAAACCGATGGGATTTCCTGATATCGAACAATATCATGTGCGATGTAGCCTGCCAAGGTGCCCAGTGGTTCCAAGAACTCCTGGCTTATCTTTTCGGTTACCTGATAAAAGAAAAGAGCTTCAGGATCAGTACGCTTTACAATATTAAGGTGACTGTTCTTTAAAATGGCATCGCTTAACTTCGCCGCCGTTTTGTATTCCGAAGCAATTTGTTCCAGTGTCACATTTTGAAGTGAATCCAAAGGATAGTAGGGAACCCTCACCTTCATATTGGCCGCGATTCCGGGTGAGTCCAAATGAGAAAGGACCTCATCCATTTTTGTGTAGTAGCCTAAATTCTGTTCCAACAAATGAACTACCTGGCTCTTGTCCGAATCGGTATTTAAAACAGCATTCAACAAGACAAAATACCTAGTGTTCAATGGAATGGTTTGGTAGTCTGATGCATCGGTATCAAAAATGGAAACCGCTCTGGAGGTCCCCTCTGAATTTAATTCAATACGGCGCAGCAATCCATCTTCAAAAAACCAATTTTCAGTGTCTTCAACCGCATCGGTTGCGTAAAACGACCACTCATCATGGGCCAGGCCGTTTCGCAAAAACCGTCCCACCAACACACTGCTGTCATTTTCTATTTGAAAGCTTTGCTGGGGAACCCCGTTGTCAAAAGAAATACTGCTCTTAAAAAGAATTTTTTCAATCTCGGAATCTTTGATTTGATTGATGGTATAGGTCCAAGTCCCGTCGGGTTTTCCAGCTATGAGCTCCCCTGCCCCAACTTCTTGACGACCGCTGATCAACACCCGGTATTCATAATCCACCACCTGGCTTTGACTATCGGTCTTGAATTCTCCAAACTGGAATTGCCACGGGCCATTGGCCACTCC
>JAUIBH010000031.1 GCA_030427985.1 Bacteroidia bacterium
AGACGATAACTGGATTAACAGCAATGATTTAAGAGGCGATTTCACAAGAATTTGCAACAGTATTCCGAATGACCAATTAAGACACGAAATATTTAATTACTTCAAAAAATCATTGCCTAAACCACCAAAAAACAAGAAAAATACTCAAAAGGAAATTTCAAAAGCAATTCACGCAACAATCAAACAATTTCCGGAGATAATAAAATATTACGTCAAGCAAAAAGAAGAAAACAAAGTTGGAGCAAAAAGTATTTCAAAAAAGAAAGTACAAGAGGTAGAAACTGTATTCATTGAACAGTTGAGCAAATTTGTTGAACTACTACTTGAAAAATCTGATTTCTATGAAATAAGTCCTGAAAGTTCATATGAGGAATCTTTAAAAAGAATTCAATTTTTAAAAAACGTAATTGAGGACAACGATGGTTATAGACTTTTTTACGTAAATCATCAACCAATTAAACGAGAAGAAGATTTACAAGTCATTTATCGTCTGACTTGGTTTGCATCTGACTTTGATGTAAACAGAGAAGTCAATAATGGACGAGGACCTGTTGACTATGCCGTATCAAAAGGGTCGAAGGACAAGACCCTGATTGAATTTAAGTTAGCTTCAAATTCAAAACTAAAACAAAACCTTGCTAAGCAAGTTGAAGTTTATGAGAAAGCAAATGCTACTAAAAAGTCCATCAAGGCAATTTTATACTTTGATGCAACTGAATACAATAAAGTCAAAAAAATATTGAAAGAATTGAATTTAGAAAAAGCAGAAAATATAGTATTAATAAACGCTGGACGAAAAATTTCAGCATCGAATGTAAAATAAAGCACAGTTGCCAACAATGGTTCTAAGTAATTTCTTAATCAGAATAAGAATGAACAGTCATTAAATGGATTCAAAAACCATACTCTTATTGATTGCCGTTGGTGTTGTTTTCATTTTTAAACAGTTAACTTTTGAATTCAAACGAAAACGTCGAAGAGATTACTATCGGAATACATACCTAAAGTCTGATGCATGGCAAAGAAAGCGTTATGTAGTGCTAAAACGAGATAATTGGCGCTGTGTTTATTGTGGTGCTCGTGCCACACAAGTCCATCACAAGAGATACGCTAAAAAGAATATTGGTAAGGAACCTATTAAATGGTTAGTTTCGGTTTGTAAACCCTGCCACGATTCCCTTCACTAAAATCAAGATAAATACTTTTCTCTTTTTTATACCTCCATTCTCTCCAACAACTGCAAATAACATTCTTCTGCCACAGGCAAAAGACATTCTCCCAAATAGGTAATTGGGAATTGATTCGCTTTATCCAAATAACTTCCATAGATTTCTGTAAAGTTTTCCATGTGTTCCGATGGCACCTGTATCAATTGAGCCACAAGCGATATTAAATCTAAACTATACAATCCACCATCATCCAACCCTAAATTCCGTAAGGCTTCGGTGAGTTGGCTGTGTTTTAAATCTTGTTGGATGATATGAATGATTTGGGACTTGTTAATCATATTGATTACTATTTTTGATACTTAAATGTAAAACAAAATTACATTAATGCAAACTAAATATTCATTTTAAATTATCATTTATGAAATGAAGATTTTCATAAGTGTAAAGCATACTTGCATTTTGTACATTTGGCTTAATGAGTGAGAAGTTCAATAGAATCAAAGAAATCTTGGTCAGGCAAGGTGTTAGTCAAAAAGACTTGGCACTTCAACTTGATAAAAATGAGCACACCGTCTCCAACTGGTGCATCAACAAATCCCAACCCCATTTGAAGGACTTATTTAAAATCGCTGAGATTTTAGAAGTCGATGTTTGTGAATTGTTGGTATCTACAAAGTCATAACACAAATGTCATTTCGAACTGACTGAAAGGAGCGTGAGAAATCTAACCGCAACACTGAGATTTCTCAATCGTCACTGCGCTCCTCATATCGAAATGACACGGAACCCAAATTGTCATTTCGAACCGACCGGAGGGAGCGTGAGAAATCTGAACGGAAGAGTGAGATTTCTCAATCGTCACTGCGTTCCTCATGTCGAAATGACTAAATAACCTGATGGTTCAAAAACTCCCAATCTGGATTAAAGGAAGAAATCAACCTATCTTTCTTTTCCCTTCGCCATTTCTTAAGTTCCTTTTCCCGAGCAATGGCTAATTCAATGGAGTCAAACGGTTCATAGTACACTAAATGGTAGCAGTTATACTTCCCAGCAAATGATTTTTTGGCATTTTTACTATCGAAGTAATGCTGTGAAAGTCTTTTTTGGATATTGTTGGTCACACCAATATAAAGAACCGTCCTTTTTTCATTTGTTGTTATATAAACGAAATAAGGTGAAAGCATTGCTTTTGGTTTTTGGATTTCTCAGTCACTTTGTTCCTTCGAAATGACATAGCTGAAACTCGTCATTTCGAACGTATGTGAGAAATCTCAAATATAAGTCATAGATTTCTCAGTCGACATGCACCTTCGCAATGACACACTTGGCTATAAATTGTCATTTCGACCGCATGGGAGAAATCTCAAACATACACAATAGATTTCTCAATCGTCACTGCGTTCCTCATTTCGAAATGACATAAGGTCCAGTTCGTCATTTCGAACCGACTAAAAGGAGTGTGAGAAATCTAGATTTCTCAGTCGCTATGCTCCTTCGAAATGACAATTAGGTAACTAGAACACCTTTTGCACCGCTTCAATCGTCTTATCCAAATCCGCGTAGCTTAACGCATCGTTTAAAAAGTAACTTTCAAAGGCAGAGGGCGGCAAATACACCCCGTTGTCCAGCATACCGTGAAAGTATTTTTTAAAGGTATCGTTGTTGCCCTTGGCCGAGGAGGCAAAATCCACCACGGGGTCTTCCGTAAAATGTACAGAGATCATACTACCATTGCGGTTAATCTGGTGGGGCACCCCTTTTTCCGTCAATACTTGGGCAATCCCCTTGTGCAGGTATTCGGTTTTTTCGGCGAGGCTGGTAAAAATTTCAGGGCGGTTGTTCAGTTCGGTGAGCATGGCGAGTCCAGCACTCATGGCCAAAGGATTTCCGCTTAAGGTTCCCGCTTGGTACACCGGCCCCTCCGGGGCCAAATGGGCCATAATCTCAGCTCGCGCCGCAAAAGCCCCTACGGGTAATCCACCGCCAATCACTTTACCAAACATCACCATATCGGCATCCACGCCCAAGGCTTCCTGTGCACCACCTTTTCCCAATCGGAAGCCGGTCATCACCTCATCAAACAATAAGAGAATGCCTTCTTCAGTGCAGAGTTCGCGTAAGCCTTTTATAAATTCTTCTTTTGGAATAATACACCCCATATTGCCCGCTACGGGCTCCAAGATAATAGCAGCAATCTCACCTTTGTTGGCTTCCACGAGGGCTTTTACCCCCTCCAAATCATTGTAATCCGCCAAAAGGGTGTCCTTGGCGGTGCCTTGCGTCACCCCAGGGCTATTGGGACTCCCAAAGGTCACGGCGCCACTCCCCGCTTGGATCAAAAACGCATCGGAATGACCGTGGTAACAGCCCGCAAATTTGATGATCTTATCCTTGCCCGTGTATCCGCGCGCGAGGCGCACCGCACTCATACAAGCTTCGGTACCACTGTTCACAAAGCGTATTTTATCAATATTCGGCACCATGGAAACCGCCAATTGGGCAATTTCGGTCTCAATTTCGGTGGGCATTCCAAAAGAAGTCCCTTTTTTGGCCTTTTCAATCACGGCATTGATCACGGGTTCATACGCGTGACCCAGAATCAGCGGACCCCACGAGGCAATGTAATCGATGAGTTGGTTGCCATCTTCATCATAGAGATAGGCACCCTTGGCTTCTTTTACAAAAATGGGGTCGCCCCCTACTGCTTTAAACGCCCGTACCGGGGAATTTACCCCTCCGGGGATGTATTTTTTCGCCGCTGCAAAGAGGGCACTGCTTCGTTGGTAGATCATAAATGCGTGTAGTATGCTTTGGTCACTTGGACCTTATTCATTTTGCTTTTTCTTTTCGGATGTTCAGCACCTGCCCAATGGAAATATTGGTGCCATTTAAGTTGTTGAGCCGTTGAATCTCATCCACCGAGATTTCATATTTACGGGAGAGGGCATACAGCGTATCGCCCTGTTCCACGACGTGGGTAAATACTTCGTATTGCTTTGGCTCCCGCACAGTATCCAAACCGCCACGTACCACGGCTTCATCATATTCATGCAGGTTGTACCGCTCAATCAATGCAATCAGCTTTTGTGGATATTGTCGGTCTGTGGCATAACCCGCTTGCCGGAGACCATGTGCCCATTTTTTATAATCGTTCCTTCTGTAATTGAACAAAAAGGCGTAGCGGGAACGCGAGGACAAGAACATACTGTGATCCCGAAACGAAAACATGGGATGGTTGTACTTTCTAAAACATTCCCCCTTAGCATCATCGTCATGAAAATCGTATTCGCCCTGCCAACCGGTATGGCATTTGATTCCAAAATGGTTGTTGGTCTTTAAGGTGAGCTCCCCCCGCCCGGAACCACTTTCTAGAATCCCCTGTGCCAACGTAATACTGGCTGGAATGCCAAAAGCGCGCATTTCGTACTGGGCCACCTCGGCAAAGGTCTCAATATATTCCTCGGTATCAGAAATGGGAAAACGTTCAAACCGTCCAGGGTCTGCGGGCATGGGATAGAGGTCCTTGGCCACCTCCGTGTCCACATCAGAAGTGGTCTTGGTGGGTTCTTCGGTCTTCACCACCACAGGAGCCCCTTTTCTATGGGTGGTCCTTCTTTTCTTTGCCCCACAACTGGTCAGCAAAAATGCTACCAACAACACATATCCTATTCGTCTGATCATACGTCCAACAACGGTATTTTTTTTTGTTCCAACACTTGGTTCATGCCTTTTATCCCTTGCAATCCGCCTGTGTGGATGGCCAAAATCTGGGTTCCCTTCGGGAAAAAATCCTGTTTTACAAGTTCAAAAATACCAAAAACCAGCTTTCCCGTGTAAATAGGGTCCAACGGAATCCCGGTTCCCTTTTTAAAATCGTTGATGAATTGCACCAACTCTGGAGTTACTTTGGCATAGCCCCCAAAATGATAATCGGTAATCAATTGCCAACGTTCATTTTGCGCAAATGTACTAATATCCACCTTTAAAAAATCACCCTTCAGTGCGGGGAACCCCAAAACGCTCTGATACGCTTGGGTGGAATTGATGATACCCGCAACCGTGCCACCCGTACCCACGCTGCTGCATATATAATCGAAAGAAGCATCGTCCTCAGTCAGGATTTCGGCACAGCCTTTTACAGCGAGTTTGTTGGTACCGCCTTCGGGAAGCAAATAAAATTCCCCAAAAGTTTTTTTTAATTGTTGAAGGAAATCTGCATGGGTTTTATGTCGATATTCACTTCGCGACACAAAATGAAACTGCATCCCATGATCATGGGCCAGCTGCAACGTGGGGTTGTTTTGCCAATTCCCTTCCAATTCCTCACCCCGAATCACCCCAAGGGTTTTGAATCCCTGTTCGTGTCCAGCGCAGGCTACCGCCGCAATATGATTGGAAAAGGCACCACCAAAGGTGAGCAATGTGGTTAGACCCTGATTCTGGGCTTCCAACAGATTGTATTTGAGCTTGCGATACTTGTTTCCCGAAATCAGGGGATGAATGGTGTCTTCACGCTTAATGTATAAGGTCACCTCTTTCTCATCAAGAAGGGGCGACTCTATTTTTTGATTGGGTGTTTTCAAATTGGAATCCTTATCGCGTCAGGTAGTTGACAAAGCCAAAAGCTTTTCGCTTGGAAAGATAGTCCATGTCCTTTTCATTGGCATAGGCCTCCCGCTCAAAACTGATGTTCTGGTAGGCACGGTAGCTGTCCAAATAAAGTACAGTGCGCAATAGCCACTCCGAAATATAAAGAAGGTAAAAGGGCAAAATAAGGAGTTCCCGTTGTTGTTTAAGATGGATGCGTTCGTGGTTGATGAGCACCTCATCCGTTTTGAGCGACCCTTCCTTTAAGATAATGAAGGGCCACACCGAAAGTCCGACGTAGTTTTTGTAAAAGAAGTGTTTGAATACCAATATCACTTGAAAACTATCATGGGTTCCTTACAAATATAACAGCAAAAAGTAGAGAAAATTGGACTGATTTCATAATAACATTAACATTTTCGGTGAATAACCCCGTTTTGGAAATCTTAAAACCCTAGGGGCTTTCTCTTGAAAATCGTAACTTTATATAACGAATTTGCGTTGTGTATATGAAGGAATACATTCCCTTGGAGGAGGGCGATTTTTACTTTTCGGAAGAGGGATACAAGGTGTTCACGGAACAATATCTCCTAAAAAGAGGATACTGTTGTGAAAGTGGGTGCCGGCATTGCCCTTATGGTTACAACGCGAAAACAAACATGAGACGCTAAAATCGCATTCGGCATAATATTTGTGACGTATGTAGTATCTCAACGAATTCAAAAACAGTACTATGAAAAATGTAAAATTATTCACTTTGGCTGCAATGGCCCTTATTTTGTTGGCTTCATGCAGCTCTGTTAAGGTGGTTTCTGACTACGATAAACAAGCTGACTTCAACACCTATAGAAGTTATGCTTTTTACAAAACGGGCATTGATAAGGCCCAAATCTCTGATTTAGACAAAAAACGCATTCTGCGCGCCATTGAAACCGAATTGGGTTCTCGTGGCTTCGTAAAATCTGAAAATCCCGATGTACTCATCAGCATTTTCACCAAGGAACGTGAGCGCGTTGACGTTTACAGCAACAACTTTGGTTGGGGTTATGGCGGATTCTACAACCCTTGGGCCTGGGGTCCCGGTTGGGGCTGGGGCTGGGGAGGCAGCAATGTGAGTACCAGTACCGAAGGCTCTCTATATATTGACGTCATCGATGCCAATAAAAAAGAATTGGTTTGGCAAGGCCGCGGTGTAGGCACCTTGAACAATACTAGAAATATTGAAAAGAAAGAGGAGCGCATCCGTGAGTTTGTCTCCCAAATTCTAGAGGAGTATCCGCCCAATATGGCCGTTGCTTCCAACTAAAATACAAGCCGCCCAATGGGCGGTTTTTTGTTTTCAAAACCTTTAAGGTGAAGGTTGACCCATTTCGATTTTGTATCTTTAAGTTTAGAAGAATAACAGTTTCCCCTGTTAGCTTTCAGTCAATTCGAGTGATTTTTTAAAGCTTGCGAAGAAAAATTGTATCGAGAATTGAACTTTCTATGAACATATATTGTTCTCGATACTTTTCCTTCGGAAAAACTCGAACTGACGGATTACTGAATAGAAATAGAATTACTTGAAAAATAAGTATGAGCTACGAATCAAATCCCATATTGGACAAGTTGCCCCAGCACCTCAAACAGTTTATAAAACCACAACACTACGAGACCTATTCTCCTATTGACCAAGCGGTTTGGCGTTATGTGATGCGCAAAAATGTGGATTATTTAAGTCGGGTGGCGCATAGTTCGTATGTGGATGGATTGAAGAAAACCGGAATTTCCATTGACCATATTCCAAACATGTACGGCATGAACCGTATTTTAAAGGAAATTGGGTGGGCTGCTGTGGCCGTGGATGGATTTATTCCGCCTTCGGCCTTTATGGAATTTCAAGCCTATAATGTGTTGGTGATTGCTTCGGATATCCGCCAGCTGGAAAACATTGAATATACCCCAGCGCCGGACATTATTCACGAAGGGGCGGGTCATGCCCCCATCATTGCCAATCCGGAATATGCGGAATATTTACGGCGATTTGGGGAAATTGGCTGCAAAGCGATTTCAAGTGCCAAGGATTATGAGCTATATCACGCCGTGCGGCATTTATCCATCATAAAAGAAGCAGCAGGAACACCACAAGAAGAGATTGACAAAGCCGAAAAACATATTGAGCACCTTCAAAACAACATGGGCAACCCCAGTGAAATGGCTCTCATTCGAAATCTGCACTGGTGGTCCGTTGAATACGGGCTTATCGGCACAGTGGACAACCCAAAAATTTATGGTGCGGGCTTATTATCATCCATCGGCGAAAGTGCCTGGTGCATGACGGACAAGGTGAAGAAGCTACCCTATTCTTTGGAAGCCGCCCATACTGAATTTGATATCACAAAACCGCAACCGCAACTCTTCGTTACGCCTGATTTTGCCTTTTTGAGTCAGGTTTTGGAGGATTTTGCCAATACCATGGCTTTGCGCAAAGGGGGACTTTCCGGAGTTCAAAAACTGATTAATTCCAAGGAACTGGGTACTATCGAGCTTAGTACCGGATTGCAGATATCGGGGAATTTTGACAAGGTGATGGAACACGAAGGAAAACCCATTTACATCCAAACCAAAGGAGCAACGGCCCTCGCCTATCGAGAAAAAGAGTTGGTCGGTCATAGCATTGCCCAGCATCCTGATGGTTTTGGAACGCCCATCGGTAAATTGAAAGGCATCAATATTGCCATTGAGGACATGGGTCCTAGGGATTTAAAGGCCTATAAAATTTATGAGGGAGAAGAGGTGAAGCTGGAATTTGAAGGTGGTGTTACCGTAGAAGGCACCATCATTACCGGAACCCGAAACCTTAGAGGTAAGATTATTTTGGTAACCTTCCAGGATTGCACCGTAACCTATAACGGGGAAGTGCTCTTTCAACCAGATTGGGGACTCTACAATATGGCGGTAGGACAACATGTAGTATCCGCTTTTAATGGCCCTGCAGATTTGAGCAGTTTTGACCTCATCACCCATGAGATTACCGAAACTACCATCAAACACCAAAAAAGTGCGGAACGCCAACAGCTGGAACAATACTATTTACAGATTCGGGAGTTTCGGGAAGGTAAAAACACCACCATCTCCCGAAATAAGGTCTTTAAGGCACTAACAGAAAATCATCCTAACGATTGGCTATTGCCTGTGGAATTGTACGAATTGGCCAAAAAGGGCCATGATGAGGCGTTTCAGCAAGAAATTTTGGACCATTTGGAGTCCATCAAACAAAATAATCCCAAGGTGGGGCATTTGATTGATGATGGCATTGCACTAATCGACCACAGTTTTACGCAGGTCAAGTAGTTCTTCCGTGGAGTTGATAGGTTCTTCTCCATAAACCAAGGTCCACCCTAAGGAATTGGTCAACACGTAAATTCGGGAAAGTTCGCTGAGCAGTCGGTTTTCAGCATTGGACACCAAGGTAGAGGCTTCAATCTTTTTCAGCAATGATTGTTTTACATTTTTTTTGATCAGATTGTAATCCTGGGCTTTGAATGGGTTCAAATAATCCGCGGTAACATCGTAATATTCAAAATCTGGGTTTATCTTGATTTCCGCCTCTGGAATTTGGGTGATCGTAATGGTTTTGTTGACCTCATCCAAATCATAGGCAATTTTGGAAAGGTCGTAGGCAATGGTGACCTCAGCATTCGCCACCACCAGTGCTTTTTTATCGGCAGTAACCAAAGAACCGAACAACTCACGCGAGTCTTTGTAGTTGTAGACTTCCACAAAATGGCCTTCGGTCACGATAAGTTTGGAAACGTTCTTCAATTCCTGTTGAATGAGCATGGAACTCCCATGGAGCAACGTCTTCCGTTCACGCTCATCGGCACAAGATTTATAGATCAAAACAGAGGCCAACGCAATAATGGCTCCAACCAGTACTTTCTTCATTTTTTAAAATTTCATGAAAGGATACCTCTCTTGAAGATACGTAATTTTTGACCGGAGAGATGTTTCAAATTTTTTATGCGCCTCAGAATCGGGGTTAAACGGTCGGTGCAAAAGCCCTTTTTGAATGTTGTCCACTTCCTCCATTACGGAATAACAATCTTCATCAATCCAAACCGATTTGAACTTCTCCCAAATATAATCCACAGCCAATGCGTTGGGATGCACCATATCTTTTCCGTAGAAACGGTAATCCCTAAGTTCGTCCATCATAATTTCATAGGCTGGAAAATAATTAAGACCTCTCGACTGCGCTCGAGGTGACAAAACCTTATGAAGTGCTGAAATGAGATGTGCCTTACTTTGTTGATTTTCCACAAAGCCGTCCTTGAGGTGACGCACAGGTGAAACAGTGAATATCAATTGCGCTTCAGGATTGACTTCTCCAACCATTTCCACCACGTTTTGCAGACTGGTTGCTATCGTTTCAATGGGCAACAATTCTTTGGTAAATTCCTTTTGGGGAATTTTGTGGCAATTGGCCACTATCTTATTTGTTGTTTTATGCCAATACACCCATGCTGTTCCCAAGGTAATGATGATATGGGTCGCATTTTGCAGCCTCAGTCGGGTCTCATGGAGTTGTTGATTTAGGTTTTGGAGCAATGCCTCCTGAGATTGAGCCCTAAGCTCGGAATGCGCATCAAAGCAATGCCAAATGCCATCCTGCTCAAAAACCTCGGCTTCACTGTATTGTAAATCCTCCAAAGAACGTTGTACCAGATTTTCAATGGCTAGCGGGTGAAACAAGATCCCGAAGGGGTTTTGCAGTTGCTGAAACTTAAAATAGTCCAACTTCCCTCCCATATTTTCCACAAAACAGGACCCCATCAACAGCAACTTACTTTGGTAATTGATAGGGTTGTCCGCTTTTTCTAAAGGAACTGTGGTTTGGAGTTTCATGAAACTTAAGATACGTTATTTACAATCATCAATGCCTTCCAACATATCTCGATACTGCTCGGCCAGTTGGTCTTCCAATTGTTTTGTAAATCCAAGAGTGCCCACCAATTCCTCCATGGATTTATTTCGAAGGGCCTCCGTAGCCTTTTCCATCTGATTTTTTACCAACTCTTGGGTATTGTAAAGTGCTTGAAGATCGTACAGACAATCATAACCAAACTCATGGAAAATCCCTGTGGATTTGGATACCTCCCAAGCTATGCTGCTCAAATCGGTAATCTCAAGATAAATGGAAGTACTTAAACCATAGCGATAGCGTCCATTTTCCATTGCTGTTGAATCTACTTTTTCCACAAAGCGAGGATATTTTTTGGTGAAAGCATTCATGGTTGGCGAAGATATTATCAGTGCTTCTTCCTCATTCCTCAGGCTTTTTAGCTCAGAAAAGAATGACGGAATTTCTTGGTTCAAGGTGCTATTCTCTACCAACTGTTCCAAATTTGCTTTGATTTCCTCTTCAATTTTTTCCAGAGCGATTTCCTTGTTCTTCTGAATGGTTTTGGAGGCATTCCAATCGTTGAACCAAATGGCCAGATTAATGCCCACAAACAACAGAAAGATTTCTCCGAAGATATACTTCCAATTAAACTCTTTTATGTTGAAGAATCTCATACATTAGGTTGTTGCCAGAACTAGCTCCTCGGCATTGGCCAAGGCTGCTGGAATGCCATCGGGATTTTTACCCCCTGCGGTGGCAAAGAAAGGCTGTCCGCCTCCACCACCTTGTATGTGTTTGCCCAGTTCCCGGACAATGTTTCCTGCGTTTAATCCCTTGTTGGACGCCAAATCCTTGGAAATGTAACAGGACAATATCGCTTTTCCATCATTCTCAGAGGCCAGCAACAAGAATAAATCGTCAACCTGACCTCCCATTGCAAAGGCCAAATCTTTGATGCCACCTGCATCTAAATCCACTTTTTTGGCCAAAAACTGAATACCGTTGATATCCTTCAACTCGGCAATCAACTCATTTTTGAGCCCTTTGGCTTTGTCTTTCAACAATTGTTCTACCTGCTTTTTTAGGGCACTGTTCTCTTCTTGTAAACTTGCCACGGCTTTAACCGGGTCTTGCGAGGTGTTCAACAAATCCTTGATTTCAAAAAGCATGCGGTTGTTCTTGAAGAAAAACTCCTTGGCGGCTTCTGAGGTAATGGCTTCAATTCGTCGGATTCCGGCAGCCACAGCACCTTCGGAAACAATCTTAAAGTGCCAAATATCTGCCGTGTTCTTTACATGGGTTCCCCCGCACAACTCAATGGAGTGCCCAAAACGCACTGTGCGGACGGTATCCCCATATTTTTCACCAAAAAGTGCCATAGCGCCTTGTTCCATGGCTTCTTTGATGGGAATATTTCTATTTTCCTGTAAAGGAAGTTGCCCCTCAATCCGTGCATTGACAAAATTTTCCACTTCGCGGAGTTCCTCCACCGATAATTTGGAAAAATGGGAAAAGTCGAACCGTAAATGTTTGGCATGCACTGCAGAGCCTTTTTGTTCCACATGCGAACCCAATATTTCACGAAGGGCTTGATGCAACAAATGCGTTGCTGTATGGTTGCAAGCAGTATGGAATCGTTGTTCCTGGTCCACCACCGCTTTGAAAGTTCCCGAAACCTCCTTAGGAAGATTTTCCGCAAAATGAACAATCTCGTTGTTCTCCTTTTTGGTATCCACAATGTACACTACATCGCCATTAGGGGCTTCCAAATAGCCTTTGTCCCCAACTTGTCCGCCACCTTCAGCATAAAATGGGGTCAAATTAAAAACCAATTGATATTGATCCCCCTCTTTTTTACTACTGACTTTTCGGTATTTCACCAACTTCACATTGGCTTCAAGCGTATCATAGCCCACAAATTCTTGCTCAGCATCCTGCTGTAGCACCGTCCAATCGTCTTTGGATACTTCCGAAGCGGCTCTGGAACGGTCTTTCTGTGCCTTTAGTGCTTTCTCAAACCCCTCAACATCCAGTCGATACCCTTTTTCTTCCAGAATAAGGGACGTAAGGTCGATGGGGAATCCAAAAGTATCATACAATTCAAAGGCCTTTTCACCATCTATGGTCTTCCCTTTTGAGGATTTGATAACCGAGTCCAACAGCACCAAGCCTTGTTCCAGGGTGCTCAAAAAGGAGTTTTCTTCTTCCTTGATGACATTTTCTATAATTTGATGGTGCTTGGAAAGCTCAGGAAATGCATCCCCCATACGTTCGCTTAACACCTTTACCAAACGAAAGATAAACGGCTGTTTGGTATCCAAAAAGGTGAATCCATATCGGATGGCGCGGCGTAATATCCTTCGGATAACGTAACCAGCACCCGTGTTGCTCGGCAATTGTCCATCAGCAATAGCAAAGGCCACAGCACGTACATGATCGGCCACTACGCGAATGGCAATATCGGCCTCTTCGGTTTTTCCATATTTATGCCCTGTGATGGTTTCAATCTCGCGAATCAGTGGGGTAAATACATCGGTATCGTAATTGGATTTTACATTTTGCAGCACCATACACAAGCGCTCAAAGCCCATGCCGGTATCGATATGTTTTTCAGGGAGGTCCTCCAAAGACCCATTGGCCTTTCGGTTGTATTGGATAAAGACCAAATTCCAAATTTCCACCACAAGCGGGTCGTCCTGGTTTACCAAAGATGCGCCTGGCACCTTGGCCTTCTCTTCTTTGGAACGAAGGTCCACATGGATTTCGGAACAGGGACCACAAGGACCTTGATCGCCCATTTCCCAAAAATTGTCCTTTTTGTTCCCCATGATGATGCGATCTTCGGGAACAATTTCTTTCCACAGATCATACGCTTCTTGGTCCAATTCCAATTTATCATCCTGGCTTCCTTCAAAAACCGAAACGTAAAGATTCTCCTTATCTATTTTGTATACCTCGGTCAATAATTCCCACGCCCACTGGATGGCTTCCTTTTTAAAATAATCACCAAAACTCCAATTGCCCAACATCTCAAACATGGTATGGTGGTAGGTATCCTTGCCCACTTCTTCCAAATCGTTGTGCTTTCCACTTACCCGAAGACATTTTTGGGTATCGGTCACTCGTTTGGATTTTGGAACGGAATTTCCCAAAAAAAACTCCTTAAACTGGTTCATCCCTGCATTGGTGAACATCAAAGTGGGGTCATTCTTCATCACCATCGGCGCAGACGGCACTATTTTGTGGTTCTTTTCTTTAAAAAAGTTTAAAAATTGGGCTCTAACTTCTTGGGATGTCATTGAATTCCTAGGGTTTTCTTAAATTTAACACTTTAAACAAAACAATTTTTATATTTGCTTGTTTTGAAAAAAGAGCTTACCTGTTTTGGTAAATAGGTGAGCAAAAATAGGATAAAATCCCTTCATGTCTAAAGTTAAGTACTATTACGACCCGGATACACTTTCCTATCGGAAAATTGAGCCGAAGAAATCCAAAAGATATCGGAATCTCTTTCTGTTTCTGGTGGGTTCTGCCTTGTTCGGTTTTTTGGGTCTCATTATCCTGCTCAACACAAAATGGGTGAATACGCCCAAAGAACTCTCCCTAGAGCGCGAAGTACGAAACTATGAGCTCCAATACGACATTTTGATCCGGAAGATGGAGCAGATGGAACAAGTTTTGGCCAATATTGAAGAGCGAGACAACAATATCTATCGTTTGTATTTTGAGGCCAATCCCATTCCCGAAGAACAGCGAAGAGCAGGATTTGGGGGAATCAACCGCTACAAATCCTTGGAAGGTTTCAACAATTCCGAAATTATTATAAACGCTACCAAGCGATTGGACATCATTCAAAAACAAATGGTGATCCAATCCAAATCCTTGGACGAGATTGCCAAACTGGCGGAGGAAAAGGAGAAGCTCTTGGCTTCCATTCCTGCCATTCAACCTATAAGCAATGAAGACCTTACCCGAATGGCCTCTGGTTATGGATGGCGGTCCGACCCTTTTACCAAAGCACGAAAAATGCATTGGGGCATGGATTTTACCGCTCCGCGGGGAACGCCCATTTATGCTTCAGGGGATGGCAAAGTAACGCGTGCCGACAATAGATCATCAGGATATGGAAAACACGTGCGCATAGATCATGGCTACGGCTATATTTCGTTGTATGGGCACATGAGCAAGTACAATGTTACCGTAGGCCAAAAGGTGAAAAGAGGAGATCTTATTGGTTTTGTTGGCAGTACAGGTCGTTCTGAAGCACCACACGTGCATTATGAGGTATTTAAGGACGGGGAGCGCATCAACCCCATTAACTTCTACTACGGAAGTTTAACGGCAGAAGAGTTTGACAACATGCTCAAATTGGCCAATCAAGAGAACCAATCCCTGGATTAATGCACGTAGATCTTCCCGAAAAACGATACTATGGCATAGGCGAAGTGGCCAAGGCCTTTGGGGTGAACACTTCCCTCATTCGGTTTTGGGAAAAAGAGTTTGATGTGCTCCAACCCAAAAAAAATGCAAAGGGCAATCGGAAATTTACACCACAGGACATCCACAACCTTCAATTGATTTATCATTTGGTGAAGGAACGAGGGTTTACGCTTGAGGGCGCCAAAATCCATCTAAAGGAAGAAAAACAAAAGACACTTTCTACCTTTGAGGTCGTTCAGAAACTCCAAAAGGTGAAAGCCGAACTGTTAAAAATCAAGGAACAACTATAATCAGAAACACTAAAACCATACAAAATGAAAAAATGGTTAATTCCCTTAATAATTGTTGTTGTCATTGCCTTTGGACTGTACCAGTGGGCCGTAGGGTTCAACAACACCGCTGTAGAATATGAGGCCGATGCCAAAACAGCTTGGGCCAATGTGGAAAGTACATATCAACGGAGAAACGATTTGATTGGAAACTTGGTAAAAACTGTTCAGGGGGCTGCCGATTTTGAAAGAGGTACCCTGACCGATGTCATCGAGGCCCGTGCCAAGGCCACTTCAACCACCATAGATGCAAACAACTTAACGGCAGCACAATTAGCGGAATTTCAACAGGCTCAAACTGGACTTTCATCCGCCCTATCCCGACTTTTGGTGACCGTGGAACGCTATCCCGAGCTCAAGGCCAACCAAAATTTCTTGGAATTGCAATCCCAATTGGAAGGTACCGAGAACCGAATCAATGTGGCTAGGGACAGATACAATGAAAAAGTAAATATTTACGATATCCATACCACAAAATTTCCTGGTAAAATCTTGGCCGGCTGGTTTGGCTTTGAGGAAATGCCTCGTTACCAAGCTGACCCCGGTGCTGAAAATGCTCCTGATGTAAATTTCGACTTCGATTAGACATGTCGCATGTAGAGGAATTTTTAACGGCCGATGAAGAACAGGAAATCATCAACGCCATTTTAGAAGCTGAAAAAAACACTTCTGGAGAAATTCGTGTGCACATTGAAGGCACTGCCAAAATAGACCATTTTAGCAGAGCACAGCAGTTGTTCCATTTTTTAAAAATGGACAATACCAAGGAAGGCAATGGCGTGTTGATCTACGTAGCGGTGGATGATAAAAAATTTGTCATCTATGGCGATACGGGTATTGACCGCGTAGTTCCCAAAGGATTTTGGGATACCACCAAAGACGTGATGGCTTCCCACTTTAAAAAAGGACATTTTAAACAGGGCATTGCAGAAGGTATTTTAATGGCCGGAAAGGAATTGGAATCCCATTTTCCATGGGACCATAACGACACCAATGAGTTGAGCGATGCGATATCCAAAGGCTAGCCTTTTTGTATTTGCTTTTTTATGCGTTTCCCTAAGCTGGGGGCAATTTACCATACCCGAAAAGCCCCAAAAACAGACCAGCGTTTATGATTATGTGAACCTTTTGTCTTCTTCCCAAAGTAATGCTCTTGAACAAAAGTTGATTCGGTATTCCGATAGTACCTCAACCCAGATTGTCATTGCCATTATCAGTTCCACTGAAGGGGAAAACATCAACTATTTGGGTGCGCAGTGGGGTCAAAAATGGGGCATTGGGCAAGCCGACAAGGATAACGGTGTGCTTGTGCTTCTAGCAAGGGACGATAGGCGAATTGCTATCAATACCGGTTATGGCACGGAAGGCACCTTGACCGATTTTATGTCCAAACGAATTATTGAATCCGTAATCATTCCTGAATTTAAGAAAGGGGATTATTACAGTGGATTGGACAAAGGCGCCGATGCTATTTTTCAAGTCCTGAATGGGGAATTTACTGAAGACCGCACCTTTGGCAATGAGCAACGATTTCCATTTAGAGCACTGTTTCCCTTTATCATTTTTATTGTGATCATGATCATTCTTTGGAGCCGTAAAAATAAGGGCGGCGGCAAAGGTGGTGGACGTCGTGGCAGCGGTTTGGACATTTGGGACATGATTATTTTGAGCAATATGGGACGTAGCTCTGGCTCCTCCGGTGGTTTTGGCAGCGGAGGCTTTGGAGGTGGCGGTGGATTTAGTGGAGGCTTCGGCGGCGGCGGCTTTGGCGGTGGTGGTGCTTCCGGAGGGTGGTAAACCTGAAGCAACCTTTTTGCCTTTTCTCATCTTTTCCCAAATAGCTATATGTGATGCAAAAAAAATTGTTTCTTGCCCTTCTAATACTTTTTATTTCCTCTTGCAACTCTGACAAAAACGAACTGAACTGTGCTGCTGTTTTATGCGAATCGGGGCTCAACAATATTTATATCAACTTTTTGGGTGAGACCAGTGAAGAAAACTTATTGGACAACGAAAGCATAGATTCATCAACGATTGAGATTCTGGATGGGGAAAATGAAGAAGTGCCGTTTACCCTAAATGAAATTCCAGATTCGGGGATGTTTCTGGTTATTCCAGTTTCAATTGAAACATATGGCCAAAAGTCCTTCACCATAAATTTTGCAGGAGGGGACCCTTTTGCCATTGATTTTAATACTGCCTTTATTGCTAAAGAACAATGTTGTGGACCATATACTTTAATAGAAGATATTGAAATCAGTGTCTACCCCCACGAATTAATAGAGCCCGGACATCTTCCGCTCCAAATCACTTTACATGTTCCAGATTTTTAACCATTTTAAAGCCTGATAAAACGGCGACCTCCCCTATTTTGGTTTGGCGCTCCTTTTCCGCCAAAAGAATCGAACTTAATGGTAAGACTTCCCATAAAATAGCGTTTGAGTGCTGTTCCCTGAAAATCCTGAACAAAATCCTGACCAGTGGTCCTACGTGAATTGATGTTCTGGTTGAGTAAATCGTAGGCCAAAAACTTCAAGGTCGCTTTCTTTTTGAATAGCTGTACCCCAAGACTCATGTTCCAAAATATAGCATCCTTATCAAAGCCTTCGCCTAAATTTCCATTGTAGGAATATCTGATATCATTACCAAAAACCACATTTTCTGGCCAGTAGGTTGTAGTTCTAAACGACAAATTGTGGGTAGTAAAATCAACGTTCTCCACATTATCCAAATTGTACCGCGTAGCATTTATACCGTAGGTATATGACGGTTCAATCTCGATTTTTTCTTTGTAATTAAAAAGAAAGCCCACTCTTGGGGAAATTGATAGGTTTTTGGCTTCCAACCTGCTTCCGTTGGTAAACCCCACCTGCTTACTGATGTTGGCACCAGTACCCAAATTAATCTTAACAGTATACAAACTATCCCTTTTAATTTGCTTACTATAACTAAAACCCATCCAACCATTGTAATTGCCATCTACGTTTTGGTAGGTAGTGGTTCGGATGAAGTTCTCGTCGGTAGTGGTAATGGGTACTATTCTATCTTTTTGAAAATTCATATTGGCATACAAGAACAATCCGGTTCGTTCCTGCCAGTTATAATTGTTGTAATTAAGATTCACGCGATGTGTGATTTCCGGTCCTAAATTTGGGTTTCCCACTATGATGTTCAATGGGTTATTCACATTGGGAACGGGCTGTAACTGGTTCACGGAAGGAACATTAAGATTGGTATTATAGTAAATTCCCAGATTTTTGTTCTTGCCCAAAGTATAATTGATAGTGGAATTGAACAGCAACTTTGAAAAATCATTGGAGAAAGAAGTGTTCTGAATCAAATCCTGATTATCCAGCCCCACTTGCTCATATCTGGCGCTTAGATTGAACCGCAATTTTTTTCCGTTGGAACCCAATGCTATTCCGGGAATATGCTTTTGGGTTTCAAAATCAAACTCTGAACTCAAGGTTGAATTGAACACATATTCACCCGAAACCTCATCAAAATTGGTTACGGTACGCTGGTTTTGCTGTTTGTTGTTGGAATAGCTGTATCTAAAATCCATATAAAAATCTTTGTTCAAGGGCTGGCGGTAGGAAACTCCTAATTCATAGGAATCATTTTTATTGTCAATACTGGTTCGTTGATCTAAAATCTGAGTACTAGGGTCATCCCCAAAAACATTTCGTTCCGAATTCAATGCGGATTCGGTGGTGTTCAGTCTATTGTTATTATCAAAATAAACCCGGACGTATTTGCCAACTGTGTCCAACTTCTTCATGATTTCCACTCTATTGTCAAAGTTGCGTTGCATGCCATCACTGGTGTTGATGGATGTATTCTCATTGATCAAATTTCCATCTTCATCGGTGGATACGGTATATTCCGCATCAGATGAATTGGTCCGGTTTACGGTAATGTTGGGTCGTACCGTTATTCGAGTGGTTTTGTTTACATCAAACTCCAAATTGCTCCTCCCTTGATTGGAGTTGGTCGTCCCCACAAAACTGGTTTCTGTATCCGTAAAGAAACTCCCAGTGGGCAAGATGTTTTCCCGGGATATTTTTTCATCATTATAGGAATCACTGTAGGAATAAAAATAATTCCCATCTATTCTGTATTTATCTTTTTCTTGGTCGGCATAGCTGATTCCCAGTGTGGAGGAAGTGGTAATTCCTTGTCCAAAACCAAAGGAAAGGTTTCCATAGGAAAACGACCCGTTGCTGTTAAAACTGCCTCCCCCACCTCTGGCATTGCCTACCATTTCGTAGATTTCATCATAGGAAAAACCAGAGTTGTTAATGTTATTACTACTGCCCAGAAGGCTAAGTCGTTTTGTGTCGTTAAAATAGTTGAGAAGACCATTGGCCTGATACCGGTCATCTGTACCATAACCTCCGGCCAAACGACCCATATACCCCTTGTTCTTGTCCTCCTTAAGGGTTAAGTTGATGGTTTTGTTCTCGCCGTTCCCCTGATCACCCACAAATTCTTCCTCCCGGGTCTTGGTATCGGTAATCTGAATTTTACTGATTAAATCCTTGGATAGGCTTTTGGTGGCCACCGTTGGATCCGTACTAAAAAATACCTGTCCGTTCACCAATACCTGATTAACCTCTTTTCCATTCACGGTAATGGTACCGTCCGTATCCACTTCTACCCCGGGTAACTGTTTCAGTACGTCTTCTACCGTAGCATCTGGTCGGGTCTTGAACGAATCCGAGTTAAATTCCAAAGTGTCCTGCTTAATGGTAATGGGTACGCGTTCAGCAACCACATCAACACCTGTGAGCTGTTGCACCTGTTCTTCCATTGTTATATTTCTCAAATCAACCGATGGTTTGAGTTCAACCTCAACTGATTTGGATTTAAAACCCGTATAGGAAAAATTAACCCTCGCCTTTTTTAAGGAGGTTCTACCTTCCAATTCAAAAACCCCGTTTTGGTCGGTAATGGTGTAAGTAATCAAAGTGCTGTCCTGAATGGATTCCGCATAAATAGTAGCCCCTTCCAAAGGACTGTCGTTGGCATCATCCACTACTTTTCCTTTAACTAAAAAGTCTTGCGCGGATAGGGATATAATTGAAAGGGTGGTTAGGATGAGAGTGGTGTAAATTTTTTTCAAATGGCAGTTTGTTTTTTGAATTGATGTAAAATTCACACTTAAAATATGGTATAAATCAAATGGTCGTTTCCGGTTTAACGTAACTTTGAGATAGTTTGCCCTATAAATCATAAAGGTTTCCCAACATTTGGTCCATTTTACAAGGGTCATCCGTAAATCCTAATGTACCATTCGTAAAATGAGGCATTGCCCCTACCCATTTTTACCTATCTTGGTTTTGGCTAAATTTATTTCTAATTAATTCCATTTAGGCATGTCAAGGCTTTTCAGAATTTCCATTGCTTTTCTACTGATTTTTACTGTTTCTTGTAAGAAAAAAACGGGTGAAGACGATACGGACAACCTGTTTAAATTCAAGGATTACATTAGTTACCATACCCATGGAAACCAGAGCATCTCTGCACCGATAAAAATTGTTTTGGCCCAGCAATTGACGCAATATGAGTTGAATCAAGAACTTCCTGAAGAATATCTCAAAATTTCACCAAGTATTGAAGGTACACTTATGATTGAAAATGGCAGGGAACTGACCTTTCAACCATCAGAATATTTAAAACCCGATACAGAATATGTGGTCACTTTGTCTTTGAACAAACTCATGGAGGACATTGACAGTGATTTTAAAAAATACACTTTCAGCTTTAAGACTATCTCGCCAAACTTTAAAATCAATCTGGGCAACCTACAATCCTACAGCAGGGAGTGGCAATATTTAACCGGAACCTTGGATGCTTCCGATATTTTGGAGGCCTCCAAAATAAATGGTGTCCTTTCTGTACAACAAGGCGATAAAAAAGTTCCTGTAAAATGGGATAATATTTCCGATAACGCGCAATATTATAGTTTTAAAATCGACAGTATTTCCCGTAAAACAGAGGATGGCGAATTGTCCATCAGTTGGACAGGGGATGCATTGGGTATTGATAATAAAGGCTCTGAAAAATATAAGATTCCAGGACTCAATAAATTTGTCATTGTGGATGCCAAGACTTCTTCGGCTCCCAACGCAGTTTTGACGCTCAACTTCTCCGAACCCCTAAAACAAGACCAAAACCTGAATGGATTGGTGACCATTGAGAATGCCGAGAGCCTCAGATATGAAATTGATGGCAATGTGCTCAAGGTCTACCCTTCCAACCGTATTTTGGGGGAGGTACGAGTAAACGCATTTGAAGGCATCAAAAGCGAATACGGATTTACCTTAAGCAAAACCTTCTCAGAACTGGTTTCCTTTGAACAGTTGAAACCCAACGTCCGATTGATTTCCAAAGGGACCATTTTACCCAATGCGGCATCAACACCTATTTATTTTGAAACGGTAAACCTCTCCGCCGTGGAGGTACGTGTTATTCAGGTTTATGAAAACAACATGCTGCAATACCTTCAAAATAATAATTTAGGCAACGAATACCTATCCGATTTAAGACCTGTTGGGCGCAGGGTGGCCTACAAAGTCATTCCACTATCAGAAACCGGAGAGGAAAATCTTAGTTACTGGAAAGCCCATGCCCTAGACCTCTCTGAATTGATCAAAATTCATCCAGGATCCTTGTACCGGGTCGAGTTCAGCTTTAAAAAAGAACATACTACCTACAATTGTGGTGATTCCGAAGCCATTGAAGAAACATCAATTGACTATGCTACGCAAAATTCCAGTGATGAAGCCTTGGAAGAGCGCTACTGGGACAATGAAATCTATTATTGGCGAGACTATGATTATAATTGGCAAGAACGGGACAATCCCTGCCATTCAGCCTATTATAACGATACCCGTATTGCCCATACCAACCTATTGGGCAGCGATTTGGGACTCATCGCCAAGAAAGGGAACAACCGCTCCTACCATTTTGCGGCCACCAACCTATTAACCACCAAACCGGAGGCCGGTACCAACATCAAGCTCTATAATTACCAACAGCAATTATTGGGAGAAGTAACTACAGACGCCTCTGGTTTTGCCATCTACGACGGAGAGAAAAACGTTGCTTTTGCCGTGGCCCAAAAGGGCAACAATTTTGCCTATGCCAAATTAATGGATGGCAATGCCCTTTCCTTCAGCAAGTTTGATATTTCCGGCGAAGAATTGCAAAGTGGGCTTCAAGGCTTTATCTATACCGAAAGAGGTGTTCATCGTCCCGGGGATGTGGCCCACCTCACCTTTGTTTTAGACGATTCTGCAAATCCGCTTCCGCAAGGGCATCCTGTTACGCTGAAAGTGACCGATGCACGTGGCAAACTCGTGCAACGCAATGTACTTACTGAAGGAACGCTTCCCGTGTCCAATGGGTTGTACGCCAAAAAAGAGGAGAAATTCTATTATTTCCCAGTTCCCACCCAAGCCAATTCCCCAACCGGAACATGGAATGCCAAAATTATAGTGGGCGGCGCCCAGTTCAACAAAAGCTTAAAAGTAGCCACCGTAAAACCCAATCGCTTAAAAGTGGATTTTTCGTTTAATGATGACGTATTGACTACCAACTCCAACAATCGAGGGAAAGCCACCGTACATTGGTTGCATGGTGCCCCGGCCCGCAATCTTAAAATCGATATCAATGCCACCCTCAAACAAACAGCAACTGCTTTTCCAAAATTTAAGGACTATGTGTTCCAAGATCCTGTACGCAGCTTCAACGAGACTGAATTGCAATGGATTTCATCCAAATTGGATGCCAATGGGGTTTTAAACATCAATGAAAAAATCAATGTGAATGGCAATGCCCCTGGAATGCTTCAGGCCACCTTCACTACCAAGGTGTTTGAAGGGGGAGGTGACTTCTCCATAGATGTATTTTCCAAGAATTTGGCGCCTTTCACTCATTTTGTGGGATTAAAATCACCTGAAGCCAAGCAATATGGCTCTTTCTTGACCGATGAAAACACCTCTTTTGATGTGGTCAGTGTAGATGCGCAAGGAAATCCATCCGGAAATCGAAAGCTGAAAGTCCAAATTTTTAAAATTGAATGGCGTTGGTGGTGGAATCGGGGTTATGACAACCTTTCCCGCTACGAAAATGCCACAGTTCATCGTCCGTTCAAGGAAATGAACATTACCACGGGTGCTAATGGAAAAGCCAGTTTCAATATTAATGTCCCTGATGACGATGGAGGTCGATTCTTGATTCGGGTAATTGATGAAGTTTCTGGCCACGCCACGGGCCGTACTGCGTATTTCTATCGCAATTGGTGGCGAAGACCATCTTCAAATGATGCGGAAAGTTCCAAAATCCTTATTTTTTCTGCAGACAAAGAAAAATATAAGCTCGGTGAAGAGGCTATCGTCACCTTCCCTTCAGACCGAGGGGGTCGAGCTCTCATCAGTATAGAAAATGGTACTGAAGTGTTGTCACAACAATGGATAGAGACCTCAGCCAAAGAAACCAAGGCCACCATTCCCATTACGGCACCGATGGCACCAAATGCCTACATCAATATTTCATTATTGCAGCCACACGGACAAGTGTCCAATGATTTGCCCATTCGTTTGTACGGTGTAGTTCCACTTTTGGTGGAAAATCCCGCCACGTTCTTGGAGCCGCAACTTTCCATGCCAGAGGTTCTAGAACCTGAAAAATCATTTAAGGTGACGGTTTCCGAAGCCAATAAAAAACCCATGACCTATTCTTTGGCCGTGGTGGATGAAGGGCTGCTGGATTTGACCCGATTCCAAACCCCAGATATCCACAGTTCCTTTTATGCGAGACAGGCATTGGGTGTAAAAACCTTTGATATTTTTGATGACGTCATGGGCGCTTACTCCATTAGTGTGGATAACATTTATGCGATTGGTGGTGGCGGTATTGGAGCCGGTGCCAAAAACAGAAAAGCGCAGCGGTTTAAACCGGTGGTCACCTATTTGGGGCCATTTACGCTAAAACCGGGTGAAAAAGCTTCGCATACCATAAACATGCCCAATTATGTAGGTTCAGTTC
Source organism: Bacteroidia bacterium (assembly GCA_030427985.1). Lineage (GTDB taxonomy): Bacteria > Bacteroidota > Bacteroidia > Flavobacteriales > Flavobacteriaceae > Flagellimonas. The sequence goes on from JAUIBH010000031.1 coordinate 24,465, forward strand.
GAACCATGGTGGTAGCCGGAAATTTGAACAGTGCCTACGGCAATACCGAAAAGACCACTCCCGTCCGCAAACCATTAATGGTGTTGACCTCAATTCCAAGGAAATTGTCTCCGGGTGAAACCGTGACCATTCCTGTAACCGTTTTTGCCATGGAGCCCAAAGTGAAAAACGTGAAGGTTTCCATCAATGCCGGTAGGGCTTTGGAACCCATTGGTGAAACATCTAAAAACATTACGTTCAATGCCGTTGGCGAGCAGATTGTGAATTTTGACTTTAAGGTCAATCCCGCAACAGCATTTCAAACCATAAAAGTGACGGCTTCAGGAGCCGGTGAAAGTGCCAGTAGTGAAACCGAAATAGATGTGGAAAATCCGAATCCGATTACCACACGAAGTGAACTGTATACCATTGACGCCAACGGTTCGCAGACCATATCGTTTGAATCTTTTGGCACTTCGGGAACCAATGAGGCTTTCATCGAATTTTCTACCCTTCCGCCAATGGATTTTTCAAAACGGATGGATTATTTGCTCCGTTATCCCCATGGCTGTGTGGAACAGACCACTTCAGCAGCATTTCCGCAGTTGTTTTTGGGAGATGTGCTCGATATCACTTTTGAACGGAAAAAGAAAATCGAGGAGAATGTGAAAGCCGCCATCCGTAGACTGGGCGATTTTCAAACCCCAAGTGGCGGGTTAAGTTATTGGCCCGGCTATGGCAATGCCGATGATTGGGGAACCTCCTATGCCGGCCACTTTATGCTGGAAGCCAAACAGCAAGGCTACCAATTGCCATTAACTTTCTTGAGCAACTGGCTCCGATACCAGAAAAATGTTGCCCGTCAGTGGAGTAATGCCGCCACCAGTTACAACAATGATATTGCCCAAGCCTATCGCTTGTACACCTTGGCCCTAGCCCAACAACCCGAGTTGGCGGCCATGAACCGACTTCGGGAATCCAAAAATTTGAGCAATGAGGCAAAATTGCGATTGGCAGCAGCCTATGCCTTGGTCGGTAAGAAAGAAGTGGCCCAAGCCATTGCGCAAAAAGCCAACATTAACTTTACGCCCAACAATTACGATTACAGAACTTATGGTTCCGTATTCCGAAACAGGGCTATGGCACTGGAAACCATGGTTATTCTTGAGGATTCCAAACAAAGGGAACTTGCCGTCTCCTTGGCGAAAAACCTTTCCTCCCAGAGTTGGTACAGCACCCAAGAAACTGCTTTTGCCCTCTTAGCCATGGCTAAAATGGTGCAGAAAAATGGGGGCAAGTCCATCGAGTTGACCTTCACCAACAATGGTAAAGAAGTTTCGGTAAAAACCGATAGGGCCATTGCGCAGCGAAGCCTAACTATTACATCTTTTAAAGAAGAAATTCGGGTAAACAACAAGCAAGGCAATACCATTTACGCCACCTTGACGCAGACCGGAAAATTACCTGTGGGCGAAGAATTGGCCCAGCAACAAAACCTGAACCTATCAGTCGCGTATTTGGATGCCATTGGAAATTCCATCAATGTAAATGAATTACGACAGGGCACCGAACTGCAAGCGCAGATTACGGTCTTTAACAGCTCCAACGATTATGTGGATAATTTGGCCTTGACCCACATTGTTCCCAGTGGATGGGAGATTGTGGACACTTCCTATGCGGATGGTGACAATCCCAATGCCACTAAAGCAGATTATGTGGATACCCGGGATGATCGCACCCATCTCTATTTTGATCTTGGAGCCAGAAAATCCAAGACCTTTACCATCAAGTTGAATGCTTCGTTCTTGGGCGATTATTATTTGCCCGGTGCACAGGTTGAAGCCATGTACAATAACAACTACCAAGCACGGAACAAAGGAAATTGGATTAAAGTGGTGCAATGATGTGATAGAATTTGAATGAAGGATTTTTGGTCGCCAGTAAAAAAGAAAGCAGTTCAGCACAAAATCAAGCTGGGTGTGTTGGGCATCCTTTTGATTTTGTGGTTGTTCTGCCTACCCAAAAATCTGTTTGATGACCCCACCTCAACGGTAGTCAATGCCGCTGACGGCAGTTTGATTGGGGCTCGGATTGCCGATGATGGTCAATGGCGGTTTCCGCAATTGGATTCCATCCCACATCGATTTGAGCAATGCATTTTGTTGTTCGAAGACGAGTATTTTTACAAGCATCCTGGTTTCAATCCCATTTCCATCATCAAGGCCATTGGTCATAATCTCACCAAAGAAACCCGAAGGGGTGGAAGTACCATCACTCAACAAGTCATTCGGTTGAGTCGAAAGAACAAAAGTCGCACCTATTGGGAAAAATGTATTGAGATTTTTATGGCAACCCGATTGGAATTACGCCATTCCAAAAAAGAAATTCTAAACCTCTATGCGTCCCATGCCCCATATGGTGGAAATGTAGTGGGATTGGAAACTGCTGCTTGGCGTTATTTTGGGATTCCGGCCCATGAACTGAGTTGGGGGCAATCTGCAGCCTTGGCCGTTTTGCCCAATGCCCCTGCATTGATTTTCCCAGGACGGAATGAACAAGAATTCTTGGAAAAACGAAACCGTCTTTTAGAAAAGTTAAGGGACAAAGGCACCATCGACCAAACCACATATGAATTGGCGGTGGCTGAACCACTACCTCAAAAACCCTTTCCATTACCCGATATTGCTCCCCATCTCACCGAGCGCATTCGAATTGAACATCTGGGAGAGCGTGTCACCACTTCCATCCAAAGGCCATTGCAACAACAACTCAACCTATTGGCAGAACGCCATTATCAGCAGTTGAAAAGCAACGAAATTCACAACTTGGCCATTTTGGTCTTGGATGTGGAATCACGAAAAGTGTTGGGGTACGTGGGGAATTCCCCTTCGGGGAAAGCGCATGGCAATTATGTGGATATCATCACCAAGAATCGGAGTACGGGAAGCACATTGAAGCCTTTTTTATTTGCCTCTCTGTTGGATGAAGGCCAAGTATTGCCCCATAGCTTGGTGGAAGATGTCCCCACCGTCATTAATGGGTACAACCCTCAAAATTTTGACAGAAAACATGTGGGTGCCGTGCCTGTGAGCAGGGCACTCTCTCGCTCACTGAATGTCCCTGCAGTGCGGTTGTTACGGGAATATGGACTTCAAAAATTCTATAACAAACTCCATAAAATGAATTTGGAGTCTTTGGACAAACCTTCCTCCTATTATGGTCTCTCCCTCATTCTCGGAGGGGCGGAAAGTTCCCTTTGGGAAGTCACCCATACCTATGCTTCCTTGGCATCGACTTTGAACCATTTTGTGAGCAACAGCAGCACGTATTATCCAAATGAATTTTTGACACCCACGTATTTAGCCAACCAAACCCTAGATTTTGGTGAGCAACAGTTTGACCCCACCGTTTTGGGAGCTGGGGCCATTTACACCACGTTTCAAGCTATGTATGAGGTAAACCGCCCTGAAGGTGATGAGAATTGGCACTTTTTTGATTCTTCCCAGCCCATTGCGTGGAAAACAGGGACCAGTTTCGGCTTTAAAGATGCTTGGGCCGTGGGGGTCACCCCAAAATATGCCATTGGCGTCTGGGCCGGAAATGCGGATGGTGAAGGAAGACCCGGACTAACGGGAATCACTGCAGCGGCACCTCTCCTTTTTGATGTCTTGGATGCATTGCCCCATAGTGGTTGGTTCCAAGAGCCGTTTGATGATTTGGTGGAAGTGGAGGTTTGTGCTGAAAGTGGCTATCGTGCTTCCGTATATTGTGATGAAACCAAAAAAGAACTCGTCCCGACCCACGGTACCCGAAGCGGGCCTTGCCCTTATCACCAGCAACTATTTTTGGATGCTTCGGAGCAGTTTCAGGTGAATTCTGATTGCTATCCCTTGGAAAATATGGTAGCCAAAAACTGGTTTGTGCTACCTCCAGTATTGGAATACTATTATGCATCTTCCAATCCCAATTACAAACCCTTGCCGCCCTATTTACAAGGTTGTTCCTCGTTGGAAAACAAGCGTATGGAATTTATTTATCCTAAGAAAAATGAAGTGGTACTCCTTCCCAAGGATTTGGGTAAAACCACTTCAGATGTCATCCTAAAATTGGCACATCAACAATCTGACGCCGTGTTGTATTGGTATTTGGATGAAACCTATGTGGGCAAGACCGAAAATTTCCATGAGCTTGTCTTACCCATCGATGCTGGAGAATATATGCTGACGGCCGTTGACAATCAGGGGAATCGGATTCAACAGGTAGTGGAAGTTCGTTCTGCTTCGGGGGAATAATTGTTCTGCTGACAAACAACACATTTGTTTTATTGACACAAATGCCAATGCTAAAAAAGAACAATCAGTTTAAATTAAATCAACCTGTTGTTCCTTTTGATCAAATTTGTCATTTCGAGTGGATTTCACGACAGCAATAGTGAAATTTGTATCGAGAAAAAGAATTTTATCAAAAAAGGTTCTCGATACGATTTTTCGTCACTCAAAATCACTCGAACTGACACCTGAAACCAAGTTTTAGGTTCAAAACGCACAATTAGTTAAATTACCTTTGACTAGCTTTGTGTTATGACAAGAAACAATTGGTCAAAAGAAGAAACTATTGTTGCATTTAATGTATATTGTAAAGTACCTTTTAAAAGCAGCAGCAAAACCAATCCAACCATCATCAAATACGCAAATATTATTGGTAGGTCTCCCTCAGCGTTAAATATGAAAGTTGGAAACTTTGGAAGACTCGACCCAGAATTAAAGAAACAAGGAATTACAGGTTTGGTGAATGGCAGCAAACTTGAAGAAGATGTTTGGAATGAATTTAATGGAGATTGGGAAAAACTTGCTTTTGAAAGTGAAGAATTGATTGCAAAATTTCAAAATAAAACCATTGAGGAAAATGAAGAATTAAATTCAGATGATTTACCAGAGGGAAAAGAGCGAAGAACAATGATAAAAACCAGAGTTAACCAAAACTTCTTCAGGAGCACAATACTTTCATCTTACAATTTAAAATGCTGCATTACTGGGCTCTCAATTCCTGATTTTTTGGTTGCAAGTCATATTAAGCCTTGGGCAAAGGACAAAGAAAACAGAATCAATCCACATAATGGACTTTGCTTAAATTCAATTCACGATAAAGCATTTGATAAAGGATTTATTGCAATTACACCTGATTATAAAATTACTCTTTCAAATCTTTTTGAGAACTATTCAAATGATCCAGCAATAAATGAATTTTTCAAAAAACACAAAAACCAAAAAATTAGTTTACCCGATAGGTTTTTACCATCACAAGAGTTTTTAGAATATCATTATGAGAATATTTTCATCAAATAATCAGAGCTAGTAGTAGAAGTTAGGTCCGCTCCGGGCGAGTGATTACTTCTTCCGCATAAAAATAGTAATGGGCACCCCGGTAAAATCAAAATTTTCCCGGAGCTTGTTCTCCAAAAAGCGTTTGTATGGGTCCCGAACGTATTGCGGTAAGTTGCAGAAAAAGGCAAACTGCGGATAAGGGGTCGGCAGTTGGGTGCAAAACTTAATCTTAACATATTTCCCTTTGTAGGCCGGAGGTGGGGTATGCTCAATAATGGGTAGCATGATATCGTTCAGTTTTCGGGTGACGATTTTCTTTGAACGGTTTTTGTAGACATCCACTGCGGTTTCAATGGCCTTGAAAATCCGTTGTTTGTTCAATACCGAAATAAAAAGAATGGGTACATCCTCAAAAGGGGAAATGGCTTCTTTAATCTTAGCGGTGTATTCTTTTACGGAATTTGTTTCCTTCTCCACCAAATCCCATTTGTTAACCAGAATTACAATGCCTTTGTTGTTACGCTGAGCCAACCAAAAGATATTCTCCACCTGTCCGTCGAAACCTCGGGTGGCATCCAGCATCAAAATACAGACATCGCAATGCTCAATGGCCCGCACGGAACGCATTACGGAATAAAATTCCAAATCTTCCTTCACTTTGGATTTCCTTCGAATACCTGCGGTATCCACCAAATTGAACTCAAATCCAAATTGATTGTATTTGGTATCGATGCTATCTCGAGTCGTTCCCGCAATATCGGTAACGATGTATCGGTCTTTCCCAATCAAAGCATTGATAAAGGATGATTTTCCAGCGTTGGGTCGTCCCACTACCGCAAAGCGAGGCAACTCGCTATCTTCCTCTGGTTTTTCAGGTAGCACCTTGACCAAGGCATCCAAAAGGTCCCCAGTTCCACTACCATTGATACTGGACAATGTGAAGTATTCGCCCAGCCCCAAAGCATAAAATTCAACCGCATCTGCCATTCGTTGGGCGTTGTCCACCTTATTCACGGCCAAAAAAACGGGTTTATCCACCTTTCGCAACAGTTTGGCCACATCTTCATCCATTCCGGTCACGCCAGACTCCACATCCACCATAAAAATAATGGCATCCGCCTCATCAATGGCCAGCTCCACTTGTTTATCGATTTCTTTTTCAAAAACATCATCGCTCCCCAAGACATAACCGCCCGTATCGATCAAAGAAAATTCCTTGCCGTTCCAGTCGCTTTTTCCATAGTGACGGTCACGGGTAACACCACTTACGGCGTCCACGATGGCCTCTCGGCGCTGAATCAATCGATTAAAAAATGTAGACTTTCCTACGTTGGGTCTCCCCACAATGGCCACAATAGCTCCCATCTGCCTTAATTTTTGGCAAAAGTACCATTTATTATGAAGAAAAAATGATACCTTTTTTCATCTATTTCAATATGTTATGAGCGATTTCACCAACGAAATTGTATTGCGGCCCCGATTTCAGGTCGCCTTAAAAACCGATATAGACGAATTAAAAGCCATTTTTGACCAAACGGAAGAAGAGTCTTTTGTGGTCAAACGGTTGGATGAGCACATCTATATTAAGTTCCGAAACTCTGAAATTACGTTTTGGTCACCCCAACTGCATTTGGAACTTACTTCGTTTGAAGAAGGTGTGAGTAAGATTCACGGAGTGTTTGGTCCCAATCCAACGCTTTGGACCTTTTTTATGTTCCTGCATTTTGGGGTGGGCACCCTTTTTATCATCTTGGGTATTTTTGCCTATTCCAACTACTCTTTAGGGCACGACATTACATTTTGGCTGGTGGGCATGTTTTTTTTGGTGGTGATTTGGTTCGCACTCTACGCTTTTGGTCGCATGGGAAGGGCCAAGGGAAAACCCCAAATGGAGCAGCTAAAAACGTTTATCCGTAAAAAAATTTCAGGATTTCAACGGGGGTAACATTTAACCGTTGTACCCAAATCGTCGAAGTTGTTGGGAATTGCTCCGCCAGTTTTTGTTGACCTTTACGTAGAGCTCGATGTGGACCTGTTTATCAAAGAATTTCTCTAAATCCTTTCGGGCCTCTACTCCTACTCTTTTTAACGCACTGCCTTTATGGCCTATGATGATTCCTTTTTGGGTATCGCGTTCCACCATGATCACGGACCGAATTCGAATAATGTCGTCATCTTCCAAAAACTCTTCGGTCTCCACCTCAACGGAATATGGAATTTCCTTTTTGTAGTGCAGCAATATTTTCTCGCGGATGGTCTCATTGACAAAAAAGCGTTCGGGTTTATCTGTCAATTGGTCTTTGGGGTAATAAGGAGGTGCTTCGGGTAACAATTCCAAAATACGGTTGAACACCTCTTTCACATTGAAATTTTCCAAAGCTGATATGGGATGGATTTCCGCTTTTGGCAACAAAGCTTGCCAGTGTTGCATTTGTGTTTCCAAAGTTTCTTGGTCCGAAGTATCTATCTTATTCAGCAACAGCAGAACGGGAATCTTGCTGTTCTGCAATTTTTTGAAAAAAGCTTCGTCCTTCAACGCCTTTTCACCAATCTCCACCATGTAAAGCAGTACATCGGCATCCTCAAAAGCGGATTTCACAAAATCCATCATAGAGGTTTGAAGCTCGTAAGCGGGTTTTATGATTCCAGGGGTATCGGAAAGTATGACTTGGAAGTCATCCCCATTGACAATCCCCAAAATACGATGACGGGTCGTCTGCGCCTTGGATGTGATAATGGACAGTTTTTCACCCACAAAGGCGTTCATCAAGGTGGACTTGCCCACGTTGGGATTTCCTATAATATTTACAAAACCTGCTTTATGCGCCACCTTGTTTTATTTTTTGAAGGTATTTTTTTGATGCTTCGTTCACTTTTGGAGATAGATACAACACGGCAATCATGTTGGGAATCACCATAAGTGCGTATGAAAGATCTATAAGATTCTTCACCAATTGCAGCGAAGCCACTGCTGCAAAAATAATCATGATTACGAAGAAAACATTGTACCATTTGCCAATTTTAGGGGTAGTCAAAAATGAAAGACTCTTTACCCCATAGTACGAATACGTAAATAGTGTAGAAAGTGCAAAAGCCGCAACTATAACCATTAAAAGGGTGTCGCCAAAACCAAAAAGGGTTTTCTCAAAAGCAGACATGGTCATGGTAATACCGCTACCGTCTTCAAGATAAGCACCGCTCAAAATAATGACGACTGCTGTAAAGGTACACACCATTATGGTATCGATGAACGGACCCAACATGGCCACCAGTCCTTCCTTGGTAGGTTCATCATTTCGAGATTGGCCGTGGTACATAGGTGCACTACCCAATCCCGCTTCATTGGAAAACATGGCCCTTCGCACTCCAATAATCACCAAGCCCCAAAATCCGCCAGTGACTATAGTGTCAAAATTCCACGCTTCGACCAAAATCATTTTGAGAGCTGGAAGTACTTCGGATGCATTATTGATCATGACAAACAGTACTGCGAGTAGATAAATGCCCACCATAAAGGGCACTATGGCCGACGCCACTTTGGCTATTTTTGAAAGTCCTCCGAAAATCACAATGGAAGTAACAATAGCCAAAAAGAAGCCAATCCCTAATTTCCAATTGAATTCACTGGTTGCCAAAAGTGTTTCATGCGGTTCAACAACACCCATAAAAGCTTCAGTGAATTGGTTGGCGGTGAAGACCCCTAAAAATCCGAAAAGTCCACAGATACTAAAAAATATGGCCATGGGTTTGGCCCATTTCCCCATTCCTTGGGTGATATAAAACATAGGACCTCCTTGAAGCTTTCCGTCCACGTCAGTTGCCCGGAACATGATGGCCAGACTTCCCGAATAAAACTTGATGCCCATCCCTAGAAGCGCCGTCATCCAAATCCAAAATACTACACCGGGCCCACCGTCATGAATGGCAATCGCTACACCAGAAATATTTCCCAATCCCACCGTTGCCGCCACTGCTGCCGACAGCGCTTGAAAGGAACTCACATCCCCTTTTGCATTTTTATCGTCATACTTTCCCGATACTACGGCTAGGGCGTGGCCAAAATACCGGAAAGGCACAAATTTGGAATAAAATGCAAGAAAAAGTCCTCCCCCAATCAGTAGGATGAACATGGGCCACTCTGTGTAGGGTAGCATGGAGGATATGAATTCGTTGATGGCTTCCATAGGGTCAAAAAAGCCGAATTTATGGATTTTAGGCTGGATTGACGCCAATGATTTTAGGAATATTGATTTTAGTTTGGAAATGACCCGAAAAGCGTTGTATATTTGCCGTCCACATCGCGGGGTAGAGCAGTATGCTTCGGCAATGCTCAGCACAGGGTCCGCTCGCCGGGCTCCTCGCTTTGAAAAATTGAAGTACAGTTGCAACCGCAGGCAACATTAAAATATAAACCGCGGGGTAGAGCAGTAGGTAGCTCGTCGGGCTCATAACCCGAAGGTCACTGGTTCGAGTCCAGTCCCCGCTACTAAAAAAGAAGCCGAGATTTTAGTCTCGGCTTTTTTATTTCTTAAAAGATAAATCAATACTCCCAACGTTTTCTTCTCAATAAGACCTTGGCATAATCCCTGGCCATTTTATCATCATAATCTTGGTAAGAGCGTTGGGCCCACTCTAATGCAAGGTCTGTATTTCCCAAAACCTCGTGGGCAACAGCAATATTATAAGCTGCCCTTCCTGCAGATTTGCTTGATGGATTATTGGCAATTTCAGTCCAAACTTCTATAGCTTCTTTCCAGTTGGCCACTTCGGTTCTTCTCCAACCTGCATCAAAAAGTCGCTTGTCTCTGCCTTTTCCTTTTTTATACATATCACGTCTCACCCTATAAAAACTTGGAAAAAACCGACTGAAGTATTGTAACCCGGCATCATAAGCAGTTTCTGGTAGCGCGGTAAAGGGCAAAGTACCATCTGTTAGGTTAAAATCCATAAGATGGGTTTGTTGAAACTGATCTATAATGGTTTTGGTCGCCGGGTCGTAAAGTCTCCAATAACTTTTTACATTGACCCGCGCACGACTGGGAATTCGCCCACTGGGCTTACCTGATTGTATGACTGATGTAACCTGCTCCATTGCGGTATTGAATACAAAATCTGAATTGGAATCAAAAGTTTCCAGAACCAAAAGGACATCTGCTTCTGATGTGGCACAGATTTCACTGACCGTGTCCCAATCCAAGATTTCTGGAGTGAGCCTAGTTCCTGTTCCATGCAACCTTGTTTTGGAAGGTATCACAACTTTAAAATGCCCTCTATTCTGTATACCATCAAAAATACCTTTTATGGCTTCATCTGAGGCCAGTTTATCAGAACCTGCCACTTCTCCAGTCGCTATGGACTCAAGGGTTTTGTTGGATGCATCTTCTTCCTTGGTCAAAGAACGATTGACCACTGCAATATTGGTAATGTCTTCGGATAAAATTAATTGCGGTTCTTGCGGATAGTCTAAATTAACATATCCAGAACTGGCACATGAAACTAAACTAATGCAAACTACCAAATAGGTGAAAAGTCGAAGTTTTTTCATAATAGTAAGAATTTGGAAATGAGTATAATCCAACAAGCATGCCAAAAAACATGTTACATCACCTCCCATATCCTCAAACGCTGAAGAAACTCTTTTATTTTTAAGGGGTTACGTGAGGTTTTTTAAGAAACTAAAATGGTTCATATTAATTTTTCAACCTCAACCGGGCAAAAACAGGAAAATGGTCTGATGGATACCTGAGGTCTTTGGAATCACTCAATATAGCACTCTTAATGACCTCAATACTATTTGGGGAAATAAAAATGTAATCGATTCTCCCCTCCACGGGTTTATTGAAATCAAAGCCGTTGAAAGTTCCTGAAGGGCCGAAAGCATTTTTTCCTGCTGCAATATGGGCGTCCTCCATTTCCCCTAAAATTACCTGCACGCCTGGGCTATCACTTTCCAGATTAAAGTCGCCTGTTAAAACCACTGGCAGGTTAGATGGGTTCAACTCCTTAATTTTTTTGAGGATCAATTTGGAACTTTCTTCCCTGGCCTGTACCCCAACATGATCAAAATGCGTGTTGAAGACCAAAAATCTGCTCCCATCTTCCTTGTTTTCAAATAATCCATAGGTGCAGATTCGTGGCAAAGCGGCATCCCATCCTTTGGATGGAACATCGGGTGTTTGCGACAACCAAAAGGTAGATTCTTTCAATAAATTGAACTTCTTGGTATTGTAGAAAATAGCAGTGAACTCACCCCGATCATCACCATGGTCCCGCCCTACTCCAAAATAGTTGTAGTTTTTAAGACCCTCATCAATGGCCTTTAATTGATGGATCAGTCCTTCTTGGGCACCAAAAATATCGGGGGCATAAAAATTTAATTGTGCGATGAGAAAATCCTTCCGATTGTTCCAATGATTTGGTTTATCGTTAGGGTTATCATACCGAATATTATAGGAAATAACATCTAAGTTCTGGCTGTTGCCACTGAACACCGTTCCTAAAACAAACAAGATTAGTATACTTTTTTTCATCATCAATTTTCCCGATACTTTTTATGGCTCTTTTAAACTTTCCGCCAGTTAAATTAAATAGGATTGCAAACTATCTATTTTTTAGTTTTTTAACGTTATGGTTTCATTATGTTATTCGCTGCTATAGCATTGCCAATAAAAACCCTCAATCTAAATGAAAATGGCCATGATTTCCCAAATAAATTGTATTTTTCACACCGTAAATTTACCTCGACGCCCTTAGGTATTTTATTCCAAAGCAAAGATATAAAGGGTCTAAGCCATAAGAATGAATAATTCTAACAAACAATGCAAGCACGTTTCTCTGCTACTTTTTTTACATTATTAACTTTTTTCACAATTATTTTAGTAGTTGGATGTAATTCCGAAAAAACCGAAGACCCCCACAGTACTTGGACACATTATGGTGGTTCACCCGACCAGTCCAGATATTTTAATGCCTCCCAAATCACCAAAGAAAATGTTGATGAGTTGGAAGTTGCATGGGTCTATCCTACGGGAGATGATTTCAATTTCTTTAGTCCCATTATTGTGGATTCTACCATGTACGTCCTTGGAAAAAACAGTTCCCTTATTGCCCTAAATGCAAGAACAGGTGAAGAAATCTGGATACATGCCAATCTAAGGGGCATAACCCGAAGAGGTATCAATTATTGGGAAAGTGCCGATAAAAAAGACAAAAGGTTACTATTTACTTTGAACAATTCCCTACAGGCCATTGATGCCACTACGGGAAAATCAATTACGGATTTTGGGGAAGATGGTTATGTTGATCTTCGAAAAGATTTGGGCAGGGACCCATCGGCCATTGTACGTATTCAAGCAATGATGCCCGGTGTGCTATACAATGATGTGCTCATTTTGGGGTCTTCAACCGGTGAAACCTATTTCTCCCCTCCTGGGCATATAAGAGCCTATAATGTGGTA
>JAUIBH010000127.1 GCA_030427985.1 Bacteroidia bacterium
CAATCAAAGAGAACACACTATGTTACAACGCTTTTTTATTTTCTGCTCTGGGGCAGATACCCAACTTCTAGACACTTGTTCCAACGGGGAACGCAACAAGTACGCCGGGATTGGTGCTACTGTTTTCTTCACTGCCGTCATGGCTTTTATTGCCAGTGGCTATGCTTTGTATACCGTTTTTGACAACATTTTTACCGCCATTTTTTTTGGACTTATTTGGGGATTGTTGATTTTTAATTTGGACCGATATATTGTTTCCACCATTAAAAAGCGGGATAATTTTAAAAGCGAATTGCAGCAAGCGGCTCCACGAATTGTGTTGGCCATCATTATTGCCGTGGTGATTTCCAAACCGTTGGAAATGAAAATTTTTGAAAAGGAAATCAATCAGGTATTGTTGGGAGAAAAAAATGCCATGACCTTGAACAACAAGGAGCAATTGGCCTTGCAATACACCCCAAAGATTGAAAGTCTCAATCAAGATATTGCCAACCTGAAAAATGAGATTTCCACCAAAGAGGTAGAGACCAATGCGCTTTACGACACCTATATTTCTGAAGCCGAAGGAACCGCTGGAACAGGTCTGTTGGGCAAAGGTCCCGTCTATAAAGAAAAACGGGAAAAGCATGATGCGTACTTGGCGGAACTGAACACCTTAAAGGAAACCAACGCGGTCAAAATTGAAGGGTTGGAAGCCCAAATTGCTGCTCTGGAAACCGATTACAATGCAGCTGTCTCCAATTCCCAACCCATTATTGATAGTTTTGATGGACTCATGGCCCGTATCAATGCCCTGGGCAAACTACCGTGGTTTCCGTCATTCTTTATCTTTTTGTTGTTCTTGGCGATTGAAACCGCTCCCATTATTGCCAAATTGTTGGCTCCAAAAGGGGAATACGATTACAAATTTGAAGAACAGGAAAGTGTCGTAGCCACATGGGTGACCCAAAAAGTAGAACAGCGTAAGTTATTGATGGCCACTGATGGGGAAATTAACACACAAATCTATGCCGATATCAAAAGTGAAGAAGAACTCTATCGCTACAAAAAGGAAAAGGCAGAAGAGTTACTCCGCTTACAGGCCGATTCCTTCCACAATGTGCAAGTGAAAGGCTTATAGTAGCACTTGAATCTTATCATTTGTCAATCCACAATGCGCATCCGTCAATTGGGTGTTGAATAGGGGGTGGGATTTCCTGATCTTCACTTCTGTCAGACAGGTAGATGTCAGTTGATATCAATCATGTCTTTTCTTTTAACGTTACAAAACATTTAATGAAAATCATATACGCCTTAATATTTTTCATTATAACTTCAAATAGTTATGCGCAAAAAGAACCAATTAATTTGATTGATTCAGTTTTGAATGATTTGAAAATAAATAAGACTGAATGTTTAACCAAATTCATATTAGAGCAGAAAATATCAAATTATGAGTCAATTATATTAATTCCCAGGATAGCAGAAAAAGATGAAGAAGGAATGATTTTAGATGCCATTTTAACGATTGTAGACAATGAAACTGGAAAAATAGAATCTGAATTTTCAAAAAAAGAGTGTTGGTATAGTGATGCAATTAGATTAGCAAACATTCAAATTATTTATAATCCATACTTAATTTATAGGTTCTCTGAAACTATTGGAATATTGGTAACATATTACGGTAGTAGTAGAGTTTATCCATATACTTCTACTGAACTTACTTTATTTGAGAGACAAGAAAAGTCTATTAATAGGATTTTAATTGATTATCCAATTTATACCTCAAATGGAGACAATGATATAAATGGCAAAGGATTATATGAAGAGCATTATAAGTTTATTAGACCTGAAGTGGATTACAAAATGGAATTTTATGATTTAATTATCACGGAATTAATTATAAAAACTGAAAATAGTCACATCGCAGAAAAAATAATTGAGAAATTCGAAAATAAAGAAATCTTAAAGTACGAAAACGGAGAATACAAAAGCGTTTTGTAATAAAGTGTCTAATTATTGCTTTTGATTTTCTGTACGAAAAGTCTTCCCGGATTTTCGTTGCAACGAAACCATAACCTAAGCAGATTCCTTCTATAAGTTACAGAGACTTTAATCCACAATCCCCATATTTTTTAACAGGAAAGAAGCATTCATATTTTGGCAAACCCCTTCTTTGAACTTATAATCAAAGAACAGTTCCCCGTTTACGATTTGCGCATCAAAATAGCGGTTCTCCACTTCGGGAAGTTTATCTGAAAGGGTGCACAAACTTAAATCATGGGTGGCCACCATTCCGGTAGACCCATGTTGCACCAAACGTTCTATAAATTTTTTGGAGCCTTCAGCCTTGTCTACACTGTTGGTCCCTTTTAAGATTTCATCCAGAATCACGAAACCATCCCCTTTCTCCAACTCATCCACAATGTATTTTAGACGTTTGAGCTCCGCATAAAAATAGGAGGTCTCATCCGTCAACGAATCTGAAGAACGCATGCTCGTTAACAAACGAACAGGTGCGTATTTTACTTCCCTTCCTTTTACGGGCAAACCCATATTCGCCATGACTATCTGAAGCCCGACTGCACGTAAAAAAGTACTTTTCCCAGCCATATTGGCGCCTGTAACAATACAAAAACGACCCTTTCCTATCTCAAAATCGTTCAATACGTTCTTTTGGGGGTCGACCAAAGGATGACCGACTTCTTTTCCGCTCAAAACCACATCGCCCTGCACCAAATTCGGATAGGTATGATCAGGATGGTTAAAGGCATAGGTACCGAGTGTGATGTAGGCATCAAACTGGGCAATGGCCGAAAACCACTCCTCCACCTCATCTCCGTATTTTTCAATCCAAGACTCCACTTTGTAAGCAAAGTATAAACTCCATAGCAAAAATCCTTGTCCAAACAGCAACACCAAAAGATTGTTTTGTTGTTCGAAGTTATCCATCCGGCGACTAAAGTTTTTCAATATTTTTGACGTCTTCTCGCCCTTGACCTCCAATTTCTTTTGAAGGTCTTGCAAGAGTTCCGATGTAAAGGTTTGCCCTTCCAATTCAGAAATTAATCGTTGGTGTTGCTGGATGGTTTCTTGCGCTTCGGATACCTGAACGGAAAACTTGAGAATGCTCTTGGAGTATCGCCATACAATCCCAATCCCAAAAAAGAACCAGAACACGACCAAACTTTCAGGCACCGAACCAGAAACGGTCAAAAAAATCAACAAAATGGAAAGCAATGCAAAAATGGGTGTCACTACGCCCACCCAGTTTGGCGTGAACGATTTGTGATTTTTCATCCAGTTGGAGACCAAATCAGGAGAGACTCTTGGCTTGGTCTCGCCAGCCAAAGCTGAAAAATGTTGTCGCCATTCGGGCAATTGGGCCAATTCTTGGATCGCTTCTTGTTTTTTGGCAATATCCTCCGGATATCCGTCCAATAAAAGGTTCGAAAAAACTTTCCTGCCCTGCACCAATGTGGTTCGGTTGGTATATTGATAAAAGGAACCGCGCCCGAACAAATCCAAATCTTGCGCATACGGATGATCGGGTTGTAAAAATTCTCTTCCATCTGGTAAATGGTGATACCGACGGGCCAGTATTTCCAATTCGGTGGTATTGATGTCAATCAACCGTTGTACATATGCCTTATGCCGCTTAACGTTTATAAAGCGTATAACCAGATAAACGAACCACCCAAAGCCCAAAGGCATCAGAACATAAACCGTTGTCGTACCCCATAAGAAGTAAGCTCCCAATGCCAAAGCCGAAAAAACTGAAAGACGCAGCGTAGCCAACAAGGCCAATCGCTTTTTTACCTGCCCAAGCTCTTGCTGATATTTATCTTTCTGGGATGTATAAAAATGCTGTAAATCCACCATCTAATCTTCTTCTCTATTTTGCAATTCCTGCTGTAGTTTTTTGGTAAGTCCAGCCACCACAAGTTCGTAGGAATGGTCCACTAGATCTTTAATCAATTGAGGGGGAAGTTGTTCCAAAAAAAGGGTGTTCCAATACTTTTTGCTCATATGGTAGCCCGGAATAATCGTTCCATCGTATTCCTCACGCAGTTCCACGGCACGT
Organism: Bacteroidia bacterium; assembly: GCA_030427985.1. Taxonomy (GTDB): domain Bacteria; phylum Bacteroidota; class Bacteroidia; order Flavobacteriales; family Flavobacteriaceae; genus Flagellimonas. The sequence continues at coordinate 4,064 of JAUIBH010000127.1, forward strand.
TCTGGGTCACATTTTAAATTGCACTGTGGAGGGAGCCGTTCCAAAGCAACCAAGGCGAACATTTTGCCCATTACCTTAAATACCAGAGTGCTTTCATCAAACGGAAATTCTTCGGTCACTCCTTTTTTGGACAGGCAAAGCTCCCTCAGTTCCTCTACATTCATTGTTGGATTCCCTGAGAGTCGTAAACAATTACCTTTTCCCAAAGGTCCTCGCACTCTTCAACAAATACTTTGTGTGGTGCCTCTTCTTGGTAAGCTGCTTGATCTTCGGCGGATTCAAAAGAGAGGATCAACGAATATGTGAAGGAGTCATCCACTACATCTCGAGTTGCTTTTGGCGGTTTGCCTATGAATTTGGTCTTGGCATATTGGGAACTGTTCAAAAACTTGGTCAAAGAAGCTTCAAAAGTGGCTCTGTCCGCTTGACTATCTGGATTTTTGAACCAAAAATATACCACGTGGGCAAAGGTGTGGTCAAAATTAGTATTCATATCATTTTTGATTTGTACACAACTGGAGGAAACGATTCCCACCAAAAGCAAGGTTATGATTTTTGTTTTCATGTTTATTTACTCTTCTATAAATTGTTTTTCCCTGTTTGATATTTCCAAGGCGGAATAATCCAATGTCCACCCTATGGTCTCCACTATTTTCTCTACGACCAAAACGGCCTGCAAAGCTTCATTTTTTGCGGTTTCCATTAGTCCGCTCTCTGGTATTTTTTGTTTGATGTGCTCCTTGGCCTCTTGATTGAGGTTGGTTAAATCCGTAGGTGAAAAGCTGTTGAAGATACCGTTTTTAATATCGTAGAACTGCAAATCGGGCTCAATGGACAACACTTCTGGCTGCGGAAAATGACTCAGGATAATTTTCTTTTTATCGTTGTCTGCCTTCATATCCAATTTGTTCAGGTCATATCCGATATGGGCTTTGGCCTTAATGATAATCAATGCCTTTTTCTTGCTTCGGAACAGGCTCATAAAACTGTCCTTGGTGTTCTCGTAATGGTAAATTTCGGCGAAATCGCCTTCCACCGACACCAATTTGCACACACTGCGTATCTTGTTGAGGATTACGGTGGATTGCACTTCCGTAATTTCTTTGTCCTTCTTTTTTCGGAACAGGGAATAGACCCAATACATAAGTACGGCTCCTAATATTACGCCAAGAATGGAATCAACTACTTCACCCATTATTTTTTCCTATTTCACCCAAGTGGGTAAACTTAAACCCTTTCTCATATTTTAGTCCATAGCCCAGTGCCCTGTCCAATGCCGAGTGCGAAAACAGGATTAGACCGATGAGCTGGCATAAAGATATTGAAAAGTAGATACCAGCAAGATAAATCAGTATGGCAACTCCTTTATGATGGAACAAATTATAGGAAAAGGCTCCTATTTTGTTCCCAAAGAGGTAGCCGAGCATCCCAATATCCGGCGCTAAAATCAACACCAAAAACCACCACCAGGCATAATCCAACAAACTGAAGAGGTAAATGCCCAGAAAGAACATCATCCATTCTTCGAGCTTTAGAACCGTTTTCATTTTTCAAGAATTTTATAGAGAACTGGGCGACTGGGGCTGGCATCATTTTCAAAAGGGGCTACCTGTAGGTTTAAAAAATAGGTGCCGTCCTCAACAGGATTGGGCACATAAACAAACTCCGTGATGGTCGCTTTTGTTCTAGGCTTTCCGTTCGTGTTCCAAAAGGCCTTGTGTGCCAAAAGCTCTCCGCCATCCCTTTCCTTATCCACGGAGGGTAAATCGACAAGCAGGTGTTCCACCCCTTTTTTCACCAAATACTTGGCGGCCTACTGGGGATCGGCTGGCGTGCGCGTCAACGCGCTCTCGCCCGGCGGCGTGTTCAACGGCCAAGACGAGCATTTTGTGCAGAGCTACGCCAGCCAGACACCCCTCGGCCGGATGGCGGATCCTACCGATTACCGCAATGCGATTGTGTTCCTCGCCAGCGACGCCTCGGCCTACATGACCGGTGCCAACTTGGTGATCGACGGAGGCTGGACGGCATGGTGACACTCAACGACCAGCTCATAAAAAAAGCCATGCCCATTCGGCTGCTGCTCACCGATGTGGATGGCGTGCTGACGGATACGGGTGTGTATGTCTCGGCCGAGGGGGAGCAGCTCAAGCGCTTTTCCATTCGCGACGGCATGGGCGTCGAACGCCTGCGCACGCTTACCCAAGTAGACGTTGGCATCATCACCGGCGAGCGTTCCGGCGCGGTGGCCCAGCGTGCCGCCAAGCTCAACATCACCGAGCTGCACCTTGGCATTCGCAACAAACTCGCCGTGCTCGAAGCCATTTGTAAGCGGCGCGGACTTCAGCCGCATGAAGTGGCCTACATTGGCGACGACACCAACGATTTGGAAGTGATGGCGGCCGTGGGCTTCTCGGCCGCGCCGCTCGAC
>JAUIBH010000128.1 GCA_030427985.1 Bacteroidia bacterium
ATTAAATGGAGAAAAATAGTATCGAGAATAGGTTTGGATTTCTGGCAATATCAGTTCTCGATACAAAATTCTTTTAGAATTCCACTCGAACTGACAACCACCCTTAAAAATTGATTTACTCTTAAAATATCCTAATTTCTGTGCAATCTTCGATGAAATGCAATATTTTTATCAGCGATAAGTTCATGTCCTAGACAAGATATTTATGCGGATTAAACTCTACCTCCTCCTTTTCCCGTTTTTTTGTTTGCATGCAATTGGCCAAAATAATCCATTGGTGACCAAAGATTCTATGGCCCAAGCCAATTGGGTCAAGGGTGCTTACAACAAAATGTCCTTGGAGGAACGGATAGGGCAGTTGTTCATGGTTAGTATTGCATCCAATCAAGATCAAGCTTCAACCGATAGAATAAAAAAGCTGGTCAAAGAGCAGGGCATCGGCGGGGTGATTTTCTTGGCGGGTGGACCCGTACAACAGGCAAAACTGACCAACGAATACCAATCCGAATCCAAAATACCATTACTTATTGGTTCTGATGCCGAGTGGGGGATGGCCATGCGTTTGGATTCCACCTATGCCTTTCCTTGGAATATGACCCTGGGTGCCATTCAAGATAATTCCCTTGTAGAAAAAGTGGGCTATCAAATAGGAAAACATGCCAAACGGTTAGGGGTGCACATTAATTTTGCTCCAGATTTGGATGTCAACAATAATCCCCAAAACCCAATAATTGGCAATCGTTCCTTTGGAGAAGACCCCGTAAATGTGGCTGAGAAGGGAATCGCATTTGTAAAAGGAATGGAACAGGCAGGCATTCTTTCCTGTGGAAAACATTTTCCAGGCCATGGCAATACGGCCACCGACTCCCATAAAGCATTGCCTATAATCAATTCAACCCGTGAGCAGTTGGATTCCGTTGAGTTATTCCCTTTCAAAAAAGTGATTGAAAAAGGGTTGAGTTCTATGATGATTGCCCATTTAGATGTACCCAGTTTGGAAAACAGGGAAGGATATCCCTCATCACTTTCCAACGATATTGTTTACCAGTTGCTACAAGATGAGATGGATTTTAAAGGGTTGGTATTTACCGATGCCTTGAACATGAAGGCGGTATCTCAATTTGCCCCTGATGGTGAAGTAGAGTTACAGGCTTTTTTGGCAGGGAATGATATGCTCTTAATGCCGATAAATGTACTTGAAGCAAAGAAAAAATTGATTGAGGCCTACAATACAGGGGTCATTTCTGAAGAGCGATTGGCCCATTCTGTCCAAAAAATATTGATGGCCAAGTATAAAGCTGGCTTGCACAACTATCGTCCTGTTGATTTGGAAAATCTGTATGAAGATTTGAACGGGATTGAAAATGATTTGGTGTATGAGGAAGCAATCGAAGGAGCCATTACAGTGGCCAAAAACAATTTTTCGTTGATGCCCATCAGAAAATTGGACAATAAGAAAATTGCCTATGTGCATTTTGGGGATGATTCGGGTTCCACATTTTACGAAACCCTCAACAAGTATTTCAAAGTCACAAAAATTGATGCCAAGGATATAGCAGGATACAAAAAAGAACTGGCCAATTTTAATCTAGTGATCATAGGCTTCCATAAGAGCAACGAAAGCCCATGGAAAGGATATAAATTTTCTAAAAATGAACTGTTTTGGTTGGAGGAAATTTCAAGATTGCGGACCAGCAATACCATATTGACCGTATTTGCAAAACCGTATGCGCTCTTGGACGTTCTTAATTTTGACGCCATGGACGGGGTGGTGGTTGGATATCAAAATAGTGAGATAGCCCAAGAAAAGGCAGCCGAGGTTATTTTTGGGGCCATCGGTGCAACAGGAAAACTTCCCGTTACGGCCCACGGAGAATTTCCTGTGAACACGGGTGTGGAAGTAAAACCCATTCAGCGATTGGGATATAGTATTCCGGAAAGGGTTGGGATGAGCTCCGAACGCCTGGCTATGGTAGATACACTGGTACAACATGGTTTGGATTCGTTAATGTATCCCGGGGCTCAAGTGCTTATCGCCAGAAAAGGCAAGGTTATTTACAATAAGAATTTTGGAAAGCCAACGTATAATTCCCAAGAGAAAATCAATGAAGAATCCATTTACGATTTGGCCTCATTGACCAAAATTCTTTCAACGCTCCCCTTGATCATGAAAATGGAAGAAGAGGGAAAAATAGCGCTGAACGACACCTTTAAGGAATTGGTTCCCGAGTATGAAGAAACGGAACTAAAGGACGTGACCGTGCTGAAGGCACTTTCCCATTATGGCCGTTTACCGGCTTGGATCGCTTTTTATTTGGACACCTTGACCAAGGATAGAAAACCATCTCCTGAGTTTTATAGTCATAACCCTTCCCAAGAATTCCCCTACCAAGTAGCGGACCATTTATACCTGACCAACGCCTATAAAGATTCAATTTATGATCGAATAGGTCGGCAAAGTTTAAAATCAAATCGCTATCGCTATAGTGATGTCGGTTATTATGTATTCAAAAAATACATAGAGGATACTCATGGAAAGCCCATTGACAAGCTTATCACTGAGTTTCTATATAAACCCATGGGTTTGCAGCATACGGCTTTTAACCCGCTCCATAAATTTCCCAAAGAAAAGATTGTACCCACTGAAGAGGACGATTACTTTAGGTACCAAACCATACAAGGGTATGTGCACGATATGGGTGCCGCCATGCAAGGTGGGGTAGGAGGGCATGCTGGGCTTTTCAGCACGGCCAATGATGTGGCGAAAATCATGCAAATGTACCTACAAGGCGGGTATTATGGCGGTGAACGTTTTTTCAATGAGCGTACCATAAAAAAATTCAATACCTGCTATTTCTGTAATAAAAATGTAAGACGAGGGGTTGGTTTTGATAAGCCTCAATTGGAAGAAAGCGGACCAACCTGCGGGTGTGTGTCGCCCAAAAGCTTTGGACACAGTGGCTTTACGGGCACGTATACCTGGGCCGACCCTGATGCCGAGCTGGTTTATGTGTTTTTATCCAACCGAACCTACCCATCTGCCACCAATACATTGTTGATCAGATCAGGATTGCGAACCAGGATTCAGCAAGCTATTTATGATTCCATTATAAATTAAACAACAAATATTGGCTTAGATTTGTAGTCATGAAAATTGCAATTGTTTGTTACCCCACATTTGGTGGTAGTGGTGTTGTAGCCACTGAATTGGGTATAGCTTTGGCCGAGAGGGGCCACGAAGTACACTTTGTTACCTATCGGCAGCCGGTACGGCTGGGACTTTTGGGAAATAACATTCATTTTCACGAAGTGCACGTACCCGAGTATCCTCTTTTCCATTACCAACCTTACGAATTGGCGTTGTCCAGCAAATTGGTGGATACCATAAAGCTATATGGAATTGAACTCCTTCATGTGCATTATGCCATACCCCATGCCTACGCTGGGTACATGGCCAAGAAAATGCTTCAGGAGTACGGTATTTTTATTCCCATGATCACCACACTGCACGGAACCGATATTACTTTGGTGGGCAAGCATCCATTTTACAAGCCCGCGGTAACCTTCAGTATCAACAAATCTGATGTGGTTACCTCAGTTTCCGAAGCGTTGAAGAAAAGCACCATGGAACTTTTTGATATTGAAAAGGAAATTGAGGTTATTCCAAACTTCATTGAAAAATCAAAATACAGTACAGAATATACCGATTGCCAACGAACTTTAATGGCCAATGATGATGAGCGTATCATCACACATATCAGTAATTTTAGGAAGGTAAAGCGTATTCCGGATGTGATCAAGGTCTTTCACAAGATTCAAAAAGAAATCCCCGCAAAACTGATTATGGTGGGTGAGGGTCCAGAAAAAGAGAAGGCCGAGCAAATGTGCGATGACCTTGGAATGAAGGAGAAAGTGTTGTTTTTGGGCAATAGCACCGAAATTGATAGAATCCTCTGCTTTTCAGATTTGTTTTTATTGCCCTCCGAAACTGAAAGTTTTGGATTGGCTGCCTTGGAAGCAATGATCAATAAGGTTGCGGTGGTTTCCAGCAATACAGGCGGAATTCCTGAGGTGAACAAAGACGGCATTTCTGGATTTTTGTCCAATGTGGGCGATGTGGATGATATGGCGGCAAAGGCATTGCAAATCCTCAAGGATGAGGCTGTCATGGAAAAATTCAAGCAAAATGCCTATAATGTAGCCTCTAAGTTCGATATTGTGCACATTCTGCCACTTTATGAAGAGCTTTATGAAAAAGCCTTTAAATCTCGTTTTAAAAACACGTTTTAATTTATGAGGTTTGTTGTACTCATGTCTCTTGTTTTTTGTTTATTCTCCTGCAAGGCGCAAAAAGAATTGGCAGGAGATAAAATAGAGGGTTTGGAGCTTGTGGCTGAGGATGGCTACAGTGGCATCAGGGAATATGAGACCATGGTGATTCAAGACACAAAATCATTGAACAAATTTTATTCCCAAGTCAATAAAACCCGAAAACCGGGACTTCCCGTGCCCATGGTGGATTTTTCAAAGGAAATCGCCATTGTGGTCTGTTTGGGGAAGCAAAGGGGAGAAAGAAGGCCGTTATTGTCCAAGATTCATGAAACCGAAGATGAACTAACCCTTGCCGTTGAGCTTTCAGACTCAAAAAGCATCCAAAATGAAGCAACGGCCCCAACCTTATATCCCTTTTATCTATATAAAATGCCGTTGACCGCTAAATTGCCAAATTTTAAAAAGGTGGGATGGTAACCCAAACCCAAATATTTACTTCTTATCGAAAATAAAAGCACTTGAAAGTGCAAAATTGAGCTTTTAGGTCAGTTGATATAGCTTTGAGGACAATAACCTCAAATCAAAAATCATGAATTCTAAAAGGAACACCCTTGTGGTATTGGCATGTACCTTCGCATTGACCATTTCTTCCCAAGATTTAAAATTGACCCAAAAGGATAGCATAGTACAAAGTTATTGGCTTGTATCCCTTGGGACCAATATTGTGGACGACTCCGGCCATGAATTCGATAGACTTTTTGATATAGAAGGTGCTTGGAACATGGTTCCATATCCATCTAGGGTCAGCGTGGGGCGTTATTTTAAAAATGGCCTTGGTTTGGAAGCCATTGGTACCTATAACAAATACAAGGAAGGAAAGATTGTAGATAAACAAGTTAATCCCGAAGACATAGATTACTTTGGCATTGATTTTAGAGTAAGCTATGATTTGAACAAGATTTTGGGAGAAACCGGTTTTTTTGATCCTTACGTAGGAATTGGGGCAGGCTATACCGATGCCAACAACCAAGGTAGGGGTACGTACAATGCCGTTTTAGGATTTAGGACTTGGTTTTCCGATCATTGGGGCTTGGATTTTAACACTAGTGGCAAATGGGCGATGGACACGGAGAATGCCACCAATCATGTTCAACACGCATTGGGCGTAGCCTATCGTTTTGATGTTGAAAAAGGCCTTTCACGAAAGGGTATAGAAAAGCTTGCTTTGTTGAAGGAAATGGAAGAAGAGCAAAAAAGAGTTCAAGATTCTATTGCTCAGGCCGAAGAAGAAGCCCGTTTGTTGGCCGAACGTCTACAAAGAGAAAAAGAAGCGGCTGAATTGGCTGCTGCCGAAAAGGCCAAAAAAGATGCTGAGGATGCCAGACGCGCTGCCCTTCAGAACAAAATTAACGATTTGGGTAATGTTTACTTTAAACTGAACTCTTCTTACCTCACCTCTTCAGATAAAGAGTTGTTAGATCAATTGGCAACCATCATGCAAAACGAATCAAGCTTGATGATAAAAGTAACAGCACATACAGATTCCCGAGGAACAGACGAGTATAACCAATGGCTTTCAGAACGAAGAGCAGAACGAACTGTGGAGTATGTAATTTCCAAAGGAATTTTAGAAGATAGAATTACTCATGAAGCCTTCGGGGAGACCCAATTGGTAAACGATTGTAAAGATGGGGTGCGTTGTACCGAAGAGCAGCATTCAAAGAATAGACGATCAGAGTTTTTAATAATCAAGATGTAACGTACAAATCTCAACTGCATAAAAACCATAAACGAACGTTTATGGTTTTTATGGTTAATGGAGATTAGCAATAACAGGAATAAGTTGATTAACTTCACCCAAATTTGATTTAAACCCAACCTCATATAATGTTGAACAAGGGTATCCACTTCCTAATTAAACACAAGGTCATTGTTCTCGTATGGATCGCACTGATCATTTTCTTCGGAGTGGTTACATCACCATTTAAGTTTGGTACAGATATTTTTCCCAGCAATCCTGTCAGTGTTGATGCCATACCAAATATTGGCGAAAACCAACAAATTGTTTTTACCCGTTGGGATGGCCAATCTCCCCAGGATATCGAGGATCAGATCAGTTACCCCTTAACATCTAGTTTTTTGGGGATTCCAGG